>NZ_JBEYYR010000018.1:0-32097 GCF_040645635.1 Streptomyces sp. NPDC046727 | reverse complement strand
GGCGAGGCGCTGCCGCGCACCCCCGCCGACCGCTCGCTGCTAAGTCGACCCGGCGTGCCGGCGAGGCGCTGCCGCGCACCCCCGCCGACCGCTCGCTGCTAAGTCGACCCGGCGTGCCGGCGAGGCGCTGCCGCGCACCCCCGCCGACCGCTCGCCGCTAAGCCGACCCGGCGTCCATGCGAGGCGCTGCCGCGCACCCATCGCTCGCCGCTCGCCGCTAAGCCGACCCGGCGTGCCGGCGAGGCGCTGCCGCGCACCCCCCACCGGCCGCATGCCGCCGATCCCACCCGGCGTGCTGGCGAGGCGCGCCCGCGCCCCCTCCGCCAACGGCGCTGGGCAGCTGGCCCAAGGGGCGATACCGGTCAGGGCCACCGCTCTTCCGGGCCGCTCGCTCGCTTCTTACCCGGGCTGGAGCGAGGTGTGTCAAGGGTGGCCCGGAGGGCCATCGGCGAAGCCGACGCGGGAGTGGAGCGCAGCGGAACGGGAGCGCCCTTGACTCACCTCGCGGAAGCCCGACACTGACCAAGAAGCGAGCGGCCCAACGGTCACTTCATCACACTGGCAACAGCCGCGCCCTCTCCGGTGCCGACGGCCACCCCCTCCCTACCGCCGACGGTCACCCCCTCACCACCGCCAACGGTCACGCCCTCCCCACCACCGCCGGCCCCCGCCAATCGCCGACCTCCGCGAACACCCCCCGCCGACCCCCCGTAGACTCACGCCTTCTTGATCGCCGAGATGTCGAAGACCAGCTTGATCTTGTCGGAGACCAGGACGCCGCCCGTTTCCAGTGCCGCGTTCCAGGTCAGGCCCCACTCGGAGCGCAGGATCTCGGTCTTGCCCTCGAAGCCGACGCGTGCGTTGCCGAAGGGGTCCGTCGCGGCGCCGTTGAACTCCAGGTCGATGGAGATCGACTTGGTGACGCCGAGCAGGGAGAGGTCGCCGGTGATGCGGTAGTCGTCGCCGCCGAGGGCCTCCGCCTTGGTCGAGCGGAAGGTCATGGTCGGGAACTCGTCGATCTTGAAGAAGTCGGACGACTTCAGGTGACCGTCCCGGTCCGTGTTGCCGGTGTCGATGCTCGCCATCTCGACGTCGAGCGTGGCGGTGGACCTGGACGGGTCGGCGCCGTCCAGGTGCAGCGTGCCGGTGAAGTCCTGGAAGTTGCCCTTGACGTTGGTGACCATGGCGTGCCGGGCGACGAAGCCGATCGTGCTGTGGGCCGGGTCGATCGTGTAGTCGCCGGTCAGCGCGGTCAGCTCGGGGCCCGCGGCGGTCGGTGCGGCGGGGGTGGGGGTAGCGGTGCGGGTGGTGGACTTGCGGCCGAAGATGCCCATGTCGTGCTCCTGGTTGAACGTTAAACGAACCTGCGTCTTCGACAGTAACCCCATTAAGTTCGGTTTTCAACATCATCCGGAACGTGTTCTCGGTGTTGCGCACAGTCACCGCGAACCGGCCCTCTGGCGCACAGCCGGCCGCTCGGGCACCATCTGCCTGCACCACCTGCACAGCCGCCCCAGAGGAAGCACGGCCCATCGCAGGAAAGGTCCCCATGAAGCCGCTGAAGCCCCGCGCGCTCCTCACGGCGCTCGCCCTCGTCGTCGCCCCGGGCATCGCCGTCCTCGGCACCGCCACCGACGCCTTCGCCGTCACCAAGATCAGCCACGCCACCGCCACCCAGATGTTCCGCAACGTGGGCATCACCTGGTCGTCCTCGGGCAACTGCTCCGACCGGAACAACCCCACCTGTACGTCCTTCGAGCAGCTCAATCTCGCCACCGCCCAGGGCGCCCAGACCCTCAAGGGGGCCAGCGGCTGCGCGCTCAACGTCACCGGCGGCACCGAGACCGGCCACGCCTCCGGCACCTACTCCCACTGGAACGGCTACAAGCTCGACTACGGCAAGAACACCTGCGTGACGTCGTACATCAAGAACAACTTCACGTACATCGGCCTCCGCGGCGACGGCGCCCCGCAGTACAGGTCGGGCTCCGGGAACATCTACGCCGACGAGGGCAGCCATTGGGACGTCCTCTACTACAACTGCGGCGGCTGCTGAGCCGGGAGCCGAGGAGAGTGAGGGTGGTGACCGGGGCATGGGTGTGACCCGACGCGCGCTGCTGCTGGCCGTCGCCCTCGCCGTCGCCCCCGCGTCCGGCGCCCGCGCGGCCGACGGCGACCCGTACGAGGCGCTGCGCCGCCGCTGGCTGGATCTCACCCTGGGCGCGGGGTACGACCCGGGGGCGGAGCCGTACGCCTCCCGGCTTGCCCAACTCGGGCAGCGGGCAAGGGAGTTCCAGGGCGCCATGGCTCCCGCTCCCGCCTCCCTCTGGCCCGGCCACCCCTTCGATCCGCCGGCCGGTATCACCTTCAGCTACGGCCGCCTGTGGACCATGGCCCAGGCGTACGTCCAGGCGGGCACCGGTTCCACCGGCGACCCCGGTCTCCTCGCCGACGTACTGCGCGGCCTCGATCATCTGTCCGCCACCGTCTACAACCCCTCGACCACCCGCTACGGCAACTGGTGGGAGTGGCAGATCGGCAGCCCCCGCCTGCTCATGGACATCACGGCCGCCCTCTACGGGCAGCTCGGCCCGGACCGGATCACGGCGGCCTGCGCGGCCGTCGACCACTTCATCCCGGACGCGATGCTCACCGACTACTCCGGCACCTCCACCGGCGCCAACCGCGTCGACCTGTGCCGGTCCGTCGCCCTGCGCGGGATCCTCGGCCGCGATCCCGGCCGGATCGCCCTCGCCCGGGACGCCCTCTCGCCGGTCTTCCCGTACGTCACCCGCGGCGACGGCCTCTACGCCGACGGCTCCTTCGTCCAGCACACCTGGGTCGCCTACTCCGGCACCTACGGCCAGGTCCTGCTCGACGGACTCGGGCGGCTGTTCGCGCTGCTCGCGGGGTCCGAGTGGGAGGTCGTCGACCCCGACCGGCAGCACGTCCTGGACAGCGTCGAGCACGCCTACGCCCCCCTGATCCACGACGGACTGGTGATGGACTGCGTCAACGGCCGTGCCATCAGCCGGGGACACCTGCGCGGCGACGACCTGCGCATCCTGCGCAGCGACCACTACCACGGCCAGGCCCTGATCGCCGCCGTCGCCCTGCTCGCGGCCGGCGCGAGCACGGCGGAACGGGAGCGCTGGCACGGCCGCGTCAGGGGATGGATCGAACGGGACACCGTCGTACCGATGCTGACGTCACCTCAGTTCGGGGTCGCCGATCTCGCGCGGCTGCACGCCATCGCCGACGCGCCCGGACCCGCCGCCCCGGAACCCCTCGGTCACCGTCTCTTCCCGGCCATGGACCGGGCCGTCCACCGCACGCCCCGCTTCACCGCCGCCCTCGCCATGGCCAGCGACCGCATCGCCCACTACGAGTGCGGCAACGGGGAGAACCCGCGCGGCTGGCACACCGGGTCCGGCATGCTCTCCTGGTGGCCGCGGGGCCGCGGCGACCAGTACACCGACTGGTACTGGCCCACCGTCGACTGGTACCGGCTGCCCGGCACCACGGTGTCGACCAAGCGGCTCGCCGACCGGGCCGGCGGCGAGTGGGGCGCCCCCAAGCCGGACGTCCGCTGGGTCGGCGGCACCACCGACGGCACCTACGCGGCCGTCGGCCAGCACCTCAAGGGCCTCGGCTCCACCCTGGAGGCCCGCAAGTCCTGGTTCTTCCTCGCCGACGCCGTGGTCTGCCTCGGCGCCGGGATCTCCTGCGCCGACGGCGTCCCGGTCGAGACGGTCGTGGACAACCGCAACCTGGGCGAGAACGGCACCCAGCGCTTCGTACACGGCCGGAACTGGGCGCACCTGGCGGAGCACGGCGGCTGGATCCTGCCGTGCGGCGGCGACCTGCGCACCCTCCGCGAGGACCGCACCGGCGCCTGGTCCGACATCAACACCACCAGCGACGACGAGCGGCGCACCCGGCGCTGGCAGACCCTCTGGCTCGACCACGGCACCGACCCGGTGGCCGCGCGGTACGCCTACGTCCTGCTGCCCGGCGCCTCCCGCGCCGAGACCGCCGCCCGCGCCGCCGACCCGCACTGGCTGACCGTCCTCGCCAACGACACCGCCCGCCAGGCCGTCGCCGTCCCCCGTCTGGGCCTGACCGGTGCCACCTTCTGGCGGGCCGGTACGGTGGGAGACCTGACCGTCTCGGCCGGCGCGAGCGTGCTCGTCGTCCGCCGGGGCCGTACGGTCACCCTCCGGGTGAGCGAGCCGCCCCGTACCGGAGCCCCGCTGGAGCTGGTCTGGAACCATCCGGTGCGCGCGGTGACCCGGGCCGGCGACGGCGTCGAGGTCCTCTCGGCGGACCGCCGTCTGAGGCTCCGTGTCACTCCGGGGATGGCATGTGCCACCCACGAATGTGAGCTGGCTCTCAGCTGACCTCTTTGTTGCCTACCTACAACGCGTCGGCCTCCTGAGCAGTCGGAACGGCTGCATGCCGCGATGGTTCTGTTCACTGGTACCAGGAAAACGGGCCGGAGACTGTACAGAGTCGACGGCTCGCTTTTCTTGGTGTCCTTCGTAAGGTCGCTACATGACCGTTTTGGAAGAGACGACGGGTGAGCCGACCGGCGAGCCGACGGACGCGCGCGGACGGGTCGCCGAACTGCACGAGATCCGTGCCCGGGCCGTGGCCGGCCCCAGCGAGAAGGCGACCGAGGCGCAGCACGCCAAGGGCAAGCTGACGGCGCGGGAGCGGATCGAGCTGCTCCTCGACCCCGGCTCCTTCCAGGAGGTCGAGCAGCTGCGCCGGCACCGGGCGACCGGTTTCGGCCTGGAGGCGAAGAAGCCGTACACCGACGGTGTCATCACCGGCTGGGGCACGGTGGAGGGCCGCACGGTCTTCGTCTACGCCCACGACTTCCGGATCTTCGGCGGCGCCCTCGGCGAGGCCCACGCCACCAAGATCCACAAGATCATGGACATGGCCATCGCGGCCGGCGCGCCCCTGGTCTCCCTGAACGACGGCGCCGGCGCCCGCATCCAGGAGGGCGTCTCGGCCCTCGCCGGCTACGGGGGCATCTTCCAGCGCAACACCAAGGCCAGCGGTGTCATCCCGCAGATCTCGGTGATGCTCGGCCCGTGCGCGGGCGGCGCGGCCTACAGCCCCGCCCTCACGGACTTCGTCTTCATGGTCCGCGAGACGTCCCAGATGTTCATCACCGGCCCGGACGTGGTCAAGGCGGTGACCGGCGAGGAGATCACCCAGAACGGCCTGGGCGGCGCGGACGTCCACGCCGAGACCAGCGGCGTCTGCCACTTCGCGTACGACGACGAGGAGACGTGCATCGCCGAGGTGCGCTACCTCCTCTCGCTCCTCCCGCAGAACAACCGTGAGAACCCCCCGCGGGTGGAGAGCGCGGACCCGGTCGACCGCCGCAGCGACGTGCTGCTGGACCTGGTCCCGGCCGACGGCAACCGGCCGTACGACATGGCCAAGGTCATCGAGGAGATCGTCGACGACGGCGAGTACCTGGAGGTCCACGAGCGCTGGGCGCGGAACATCATCTGCGCGCTGGCCCGTCTGGACGGTCAGGTGGTCGGCATCATCGCCAACCAGCCGCAGGTCCTCGCCGGCGTCCTGGACATCGAGGCGAGCGAAAAAGCTGCGCGCTTTGTCCAGATGTGTGACGCTTTCAATATCCCGATCGTCACCTTCCTGGACGTGCCGGGGTTCCTCCCCGGTGTCGACCAGGAGCACGGCGGAATCATCCGCCACGGCGCGAAGCTGCTGTACGCCTACTGCAACGCGACCGTGCCGAGGATTTCGCTCATCCTG
Organism: Streptomyces sp. NPDC046727; assembly: GCF_040645635.1. Taxonomy (NCBI): domain Bacteria; kingdom Bacillati; phylum Actinomycetota; class Actinomycetes; order Kitasatosporales; family Streptomycetaceae; genus Streptomyces; species Streptomyces sp. NPDC046727. Next base: position 26,298 of record NZ_JBEYYR010000018.1, on the reverse strand, counting down.
CGCAAGGCGTACGGAGGTGCCTACATCGTCATGGACTCCCAGTCGATCGGCGCCGACCTCACCTACGCGTGGCCGACGAACGAGATCGCCGTGATGGGCGCGGAGGGTGCGGCCAACGTCATCTTCCGTCGGCAGATCGCCGACGCGCAGGACCCCGAGGCCATGCGTCAGAAGATGGTCAAGGAGTACAAGGCCGAGCTGATGCACCCGTACTACGCGGCCGAGCGGGGCCTGGTCGACGACGTCATCGACCCCGCCGAGACCCGCGAGGTGCTGGCCAAGTCCCTGGCGATGCTGCACACCAAGCACGCCGACCTGCCCTCGCGCAAGCACGGCAACCCGCCGCAGTAACCCAGCGGACCTTCCGCGGCAACCCCGCGGACCTCTCTCTCACGGAGACTGACACCCATGAGCACTCCTGACATCCGCGTCGAGAAGGGCCACGCCGAGCCCGAGGAAGTCGCCGCCATCACGGCTGTCCTCATGGCCCGCGCCGCCGCCCGCCCCGAGCCGTCGGCCCAGACCCACCGAGGCCGCGCCAAGGCCGGCTGGCGCCGCCTTGAACGCGAGCCTGGCTTCCGGGCGCCGCACAGCTGGCACTGAGTTTTATCGGGCGACCTACGGCCCCGCCGCTCCCTTCGGGAGGCGGGGCCGTGGTGTGTTCAAGTCGATGGTGACGGTGACGCCGGGGAGGTCGGGGAGGTCGGGGGCGGTGAGGCGGCCTGCGGCGGTCTCGCACGCGTCCAGCGTCAGCTTCCTGAGCCGTGTCAGCTCACGCAGGCTGTCGAGTCCCCTTTCGGGCAGCACGCAGCGACCCAAAGTCAGTTCGGTGAGCTGACTGCCGGCCAGTACCAGCCGCTGGGGCAGGTCCTGGACGTCGAAGTTGAGCAGCCTCAGGTCGCGCAGGCCGGTCAGTGCCGACAAGGGTCCGAGTTCCGGCAGCCGACTGCGTCGAACGCCGGACATCAGCAGGTGACTGAGGCTCTTGCAGTGGGTGAGGGAGTCCAGCGGGGTTTTCTCCGTGGCGCGCAGGAACGTCAGGACAAGGACGCCCGGCAGGGCCGGGAGGCTCTCGATGCCGTACGAGGCGGGCAGCTGGAGGAACTGCAGTTCCGGCAGGTCCGCCAGCGCCTCCGGACGGAGGAGAGACGGCTCACCGGCGAGGTAGAACAGTTCGAGCCCGGGGTGACCCCTTAGCACGGACAGATCAGCCGTCTCCGCCACCGTGCACTTCAGTTCCTCAAGGGGCGGCAGTTCGGCGACGACGGTCAAGTCCCGGAGCTTGAAATCGACCCTCAGCGATCTCAGCGACCGCAACCGTACAGCCGCTCGTAACTGCGCCGAGTGCTTCAGCTCAACCCAGTGCCGATCCAGCGGCAGCCCACCCATCACCCGATCGGCGTAAGCATCCGCGTCGAAATACGCCCACGCGTCGATGAGCGCGGCCACCACGTCCCGACGCCCATCCCGCGCGTACCCCTCCAGCAGCCCCAGCGCCTGCTCCCCGCCGATCAGCGCCACCGTCCGTACCGTCTGCACCGCCGCCTTCGGTGACAGTTCCTCCAGTGACCGTGGCAGCCTCCGCAGCAGGCTCGGGCCGACCGCGGCCAGTGCCGGCGGATCCGTCTGCCGGCGTGGTGGCAGCAGGGCCGACACCGCCTCCTCCAAGCGCCCCGCCAGACCGTCGGAGACCTCCGGTACCGTCTCCTGGCAGGCCGCCGCCAGCAGCCGCAGTTTCCTGCCGTACCGGGGTTCCTCCCGGGCCCGGTCCAGGATGCCGGCCAGTAGCTCCTCCCGCTGCGGGCGGTTGGCATGGCCGGCCGCCATGATGATCGTCTCGCGCCACAGGTCCAGGTGGGCCCGCTCGGTCAGGTTGCCGATGCGGTCCTCCTCCGTGGCCTCCTCGGCCGCCAGGTACTCCTGGAACGTCCGGTGGACGAAGTCCAGGCGGCCCTCGGCGGGGGAGCGGAGGATGCCCGAGCGGTCCCGGAGCTGCTCCAGCACCTTGCCGCCGTCCTGCTCGTCCAGATGACGCATCCCCGCGAGCTTCCGCCCCACGTGCACGGCCGCCTGCTCCAGCGCGATCTCACTGCGGTTGTTGTCGGACAACCGCCACGCCAGGTCCCGCAGCAGCACCAGCTTGTCGTTCAGACTCAGCCGCCCGTCCACCGCGCTCGGCACGTTCCGGTCCGCGTCCCGTTCGTGGACCAGGGTGTGCAGGGCGTTGCGGTACAGCTCCATCCGGTCCCGGGGGAGCTGGCTGCCCCGGTTGAGGTGCATCGCGCACAGCATCGCCGCCAGCAGGGGCGTACCCGCCAGGGACTGGAGATGGGGCCGGTCCTTCAGGCTCGCCAGCAACGACTGTTCGTAGCGCGGGAGTTCCTCCACCTTGCAGGGCAGGTCCTCGCCCAGCTCCCGTACCGCCTGGTGCCACTGCCGTACGAAGGCCGCCAGGTCGGGCGGGGCCATGCGGTCGAGGTGGAGGGCCGTGAACTCCTCGCCGCGCAGCCAGTCGGCACGTGCCGCCGTGGGGCGTGACGTGACGACGACCCGCACCGTCCCGTACGCCGTCAGCAGTTTGCGCAGCCACTCCCGTACGCCCCGCCGTTCGCTGTCCAGCAGCTCGTCCACGCCGTCGATCAGCAACAGGGCGTTGCCGTCGGCGAGTTGGCGTTCCACCCACGCCCTCGGCATGACTCCGGTGATCTGCCCGGCCACCGAGTCCAGCATCGCCTCCGGTCTCGGCAGCTCCCGCCCGCTGTACTCGCGCAGTTTCACGAACACCGGGGTCAGGCCGTTCCAGTCGGCCAGCTCGCCGGTGAACGCCCCGCGCGCCGCCGTGATCGCCAGCCAGCGCAGCAGCGTCGTCTTGCCCGAGCCCGCCTCGCCCCGCAGCAGCACCCGGGTGGCGCCGCCCAGGGCCGCTTCCACCCTCATCCCGGCGCTCTCGCTCGCGGCCTCCTCCCAGTCGCTCATGTCCGGCCGCAGCACCGGCAGGGAGCGGGTCGGGCGACGCCGGCTGCCCTCGTCGCCCGTGGCGCGCAGACTCACGTACGCCACCGACAGCCGTACGTGCGCCCCCGCCCGGTCCGAGGTACGCCGGAACAGCTCCACCTCGTCCAGGGTCGTGCTGATCAGTGCCAGGTAGCGCCACCGGAACTCCCCGTCCCGGTCCGTTCCTTCCGGGGCGAACAGGGACCGGTCCGGGAGCCGCTCCAGCACCCGGGCGATCTCCGCGCCCAGGGACGTCGTACGCGCCAGCAGCTCGCTCAGCGCCCGTTCCTCGAAGACCGGCAGGCCCTGCACGATCCGCACGTAGTACTCGACGCACTCCGCGAACAGCACCTCGTACAGCCGGGTCTCCGCCTCGCCGAGCCCCACGGGCGGCGTCACGGATCCCGTCACCCGGCGCACGATCTCCGCCGGATTCACATCCGCCGCCAACAGCGCCTCGTCCGACAGGTCCGCCGCCGTGAACGTGTCGCACACCCCGTCGATCACAGCCCGACGGCTGCTCTCCTCCAGCCCCCCGAACTCCCGCTCCAGGAACGGCGCCAGCCGGTCGTACACCGCGTCCGCGATCTCCTCGAACTGCCGCTCCACACTCCGCTGGAAGCGCAGCCCGGACACCCGCAGCCGGATCAGCTCGGCCAGGTCCATGCGGCGTTCCTGCTCCCGCCGCTTCCCCCCGAGCCACATCTGGGCCGCCGCCTTCGCCACGGTCGTCCCCAGTCGTAACGCAGCCGCCTCGGCAACCATCGCCACCCCCTCCGTGCGTCGACCAGTGTGGCAGGCGGGTACGACAAAGGGGCCCTCTCCGGAATGGAAAGAGCCCCTTCTGAAGCGGAGAACCGCTAGCGCAGGCGGGCCATCAGGGCGTGCTCCACGAGCGTGATCAGCGTCGACTTGGCGTCCGCGCGGTGGCGGGCGTCCGTCGTGATGATCGGGGTGTCGGGGCCGATCTGCAGCGCCTCGCGGACCTCGTCCGGCTGGTACGGCTGGTTGCCGTCGAAGCCGTTGAGGGCGATGACGAACGGCAGGCCGCTGTTCTCGAAGTAGTCGACCGCGGGGAAGCAGTCGGCCAGGCGCCGGGTGTCCACGAGCACCACCGCGCCGATCGCGCCGCGCACCAGGTCGTCCCACATGAACCAGAAGCGGTCCTGGCCGGGGGTACCGAACAGGTACAGGATCAGGTCCTGGTCCAGGGTGATGCGGCCGAAGTCCATGGCGACCGTCGTGGTCGTCTTGTCCCCGGTGTGGGTGAGGTCGTCGATGCCGGCCGACGCGGACGTCATGACGGCCTCTGTGCGCAGCGGGTTGATCTCCGAGACGGCGCCGACGAACGTGGTCTTGCCCACGCCGAAGCCGCCCGCCACCACGATCTTCGCGGAGGTGGTGGAGCGGGAAGGACCGCCGCTAGAGCTTGCGAAGTCCACTGAGCACCCTTTCGAGCAGTGTCACGTCTGGCTGGCCACCGGCGTTCTCGTCGCCGCCGGGCTGATGGATGGCGACCAGGCCCGCCTCCGCCAAGTCGGCGACGAGAATCCTGGCCACGCCGAGGGGGATCGTGAGCAGGGCCGACACTTCGGCCACCGACTTGATCTCCCGGCACAGGTTGCAGATCCGCTGATGCTCGGGCAGCTGGCCCTGCATCTGGTGCGGAGCGGCGGTGGTGTGCACCAGTGCCTCGATGGCGAGCTGGTAGCGCGGGCGGGTCCGTCCGCCGGTCATGGCGTACGGACGCACCAAGGGGTTGTTGTTCGCCGTGGCCGGGGCCGGCTCGGGGCGGCGCTGCGGCTGGACCGGCTGGATGCGCGGGGCCTGGGGCTGGTCGTACGGCGAAGGACCGGGTCCCTGCGGCGCGTACGGCTGCCGGTGGCTCGGGGCGGAGGGGAAGTTGTACCGGTTCCCGGAACCGTCGCCCTGACCCTGGGCAGGGCCGTACGACCAGTTGCCGTTATTGGAACCGCCTGGGGGTGTTGCCACTTTCTCTCCTCCTCCGACCGTGCCGGGCACCCATCCCTGTGGAGCCGCGTCCCGAAACCTTACGGCCCCGGGACGCGAATACGCACCGTCTGGCTTCTAGTTGAGAAGGCTTCCCTGGAGCTCCGCACGGAGATCCGGGGTCAGGACCGTGCCCGCGCGGTCCACCAGAAGGGCCATCTCGTACCCGATGAGGCCGATGTCCGCCTCCGGGTGGGCCAGGACCGCGAGCGACGAACCGTCGGAGATGGACATGATGAAGAGGAATCCTCGCTCCATCTCCACAACCGTCTGGTTCACACTGCCTCCCTCGAAGATCCGGGAGGCGCCTGCCGTCAGAGACGTCAGACCGGAGGCGACGGCCGCGAGCTGGTCGGCGCGGTCGCGGGGGAAGCCTTCGGACATCGCCAGAAGGAGTCCGTCGGCGGAGACCACCACCGTGTGGGACACCCCCGGGGTGTTGTCCACGAAGTTGGTGATCAACCAGTTCAGGTTCTGTGCCGCCTGGCTCATCGGGCTCACACTAACGCTCCTGGTTGTAGGTGCTGTCAGGACCGAAGCCCTGGCCGTTCGTTTCACTGCCTGCGCTGCGTCCGCGCTGGACGCCCCGACGCAGGTTGCTCAGCCTGCCCCGGACGTCCTCCGGGGCGCGGGAGACCTGTGGGCCTCCCTGAGGGGTGGTTTCGGCGGAACCCTCGACCAGATTGGCCTTGGGTACCCGCCGCGGCAGACCGGAGGCGGTGACCCCGCCTGCCTTGGGCTTCCGGAGCTGCGAGGCCTGCTGCCACCGCTCGTCGTTGGCCGAGCGCCAGCCGCTGTCGCCGCCCGCCCCCGGTGCGTTCCCGGATGCCGGAGCCGGCGCATCCTGCTGCACGCGCGCCGTGCCGTTCGCGGATCCGGCGCCGTTGGAACCGCCCGCGAAGGACCCGCGGCGGGGCAGCCCGGCGTCGGTCAGGCCGTGTGCGGCGGGGGAGGCCGTTCCCGGACGGTCGAAGCCTACGCGGTTCCGCTCACCTGCGTCAGCGGCCTGCGGGGATTCCGTTTCCGCAGCGTACTGGGCCGGATAGCCGTTCTGGTAGCTGTCCTGCTGCGGCCAGTCGTCCTGGTAGGACGGCGCCTGGGCAGGCTCCGCATACGGGGCCTCGGGCTCCGGGTAGCCGCCGTTGGGGGAGAAGCCGTCCTGCTGCGGCACCTCGCCGTTCGACGCGTAGTACTGCTCCTCGTACGGCTGCTCGTAGCGCTGCTCGTACGACGACGTGCGCTGCTGCTCCTCGTACGCCGGCGTCTGGAACGCCTGCTGGGGCTGCTCGTCGTACGCCTGCTGCGGCTGCTCCTGGTACGCCTGCTGACCGGTGAACGGGTCGGCGTATCCGCCGGGGGCCTCGGCGGCCTCCTGCTGCGCGTCGCCGGGCTGCTGGCCGTGGGTCTGGGCCTCCAGGGCGGCGCGGCGCTCCTCTCGCATCAGGGAGCGGCCGACCGGGTCCAGGTCGCGGATGTCGTCCGGGACCTCGGTGTACTGGCTGTCGTCGAAGCCCAGCTCGGCGGCGGTGCGCATGGGCTGCACCTGGTTGAAGCTCTCACCCTGGAACTGCTGCTCCGGGATGATCTGCGAGACGGTGAACTCCTCGCGGTCCAGCGGGGCCTCGCCGCCACCGCCGTGCGTGATCGCGTCCGGCAGCATGACCAGGGAGGTCGTACCGGCCTGCTCGCCCGAGGGGCGCAGCTGGACCCGGATGCCGTGCCGGTCGGACAGCCGGCCGACCACGAACAGGCCCATGCGCTGGGAGATCGCGGCGTCCACGGTCGGCGGGTTGGCCAGCTTGTGGTTGATGTCCGCGAAGTCCTCGGCGGTCAGGCCGATGCCCTTGTCGTGGATCTCGATCATGACGCGGCCGTCGGGGAGACGGGTCGCGGTGACGCGGACCTTGGTCTGCGGCGAGGAGAACGTCGTCGCGTTCTCCAGCAGCTCGGCCAGCAGGTGCACGAGGTCGGTGACCGCACGGCCGTGGATCTCGGCCTCCGGCACGCCGGACAGCTCGATGCGCTCGTACTGCTCCACCTCGGAGGAGGCGGCGCGCAGCACGTCGACCAGCGGGACCGGCTGGTCCCAGCGGCGGCCCGGCTCCTCGCCGGCGAGGACCAGGAGGTTCTCGCCGTTGCGGCGCATACGGGTGGCCAGGTGGTCCAGCTTGAAGAGGTTCTCCAGCTGGTCCGGGTCGGCCTCGTTGTTCTCCAGGTCGGTGATCAGGGTCAGCTGGCCCTCGATCAGCGACTGGTTGCGGCGCGACAGGTTGGTGAAGATCGCGTTGATGTTGCCCCGCAGCAGGGCCTGCTCGGAGGCGAGCCGGACCGCTTCGCGGTGGACCTGGTCGAAGGCGCGGGCGACCTCGCCGATCTCGTCCTTGGTGGTGATCGGGATCGGGGCGACCCGGGTGTCGACGCGGCCGGGGTCCGTGCGCGACAGCTGGTCGACCAGCATCGGCAGGCGCTGCTCGGCGATGCCGAAGGCGGCGTTGCGCAGCTGGCGCATCGCGCGGCTCATCTGGCGGGCCACCATGCCGGCCAGGATGAACGCGGCCAGCAGGGCGATGACGACCACGGCACCGGTGATGAAGGCGGACGTCTTGGCGTCGTCGGCGATGTCGGAGGCCTCGTTCACCGCCTTGTCGGCCAGGTCCGACTCGATCTGCCGGTAGGCCTTGTACTTCAGCGTGTTGACCGCCCACCAGTTCTCGGCGGTGATGCCCCTGGCCGCCAGCTCGTCACGGGTGAGCGTGCTGGTGTCCTTCATGGTGGCGAGTGCCGTGACCATGTCGGCCGGCTCGGACGGCGGCGGGACGTACTTCGGGTTGCTCGCCTTGGCCTTCTGGGCCGCGGCGGTGGCCTCCGTCGTGATCTTCGCCTTCGCGTCCTCGAGCTTCTGCGCGTCGGCCTCGGTGCCACCGCCCTTGTACTCCTCCACGGCGATGCGCTCGAGGTAGGCGTACGAGGACAGGGAGACCCGCTGGGTCGCCAGGTTCGGGGCGTCCGGGCCCGGCTTGACCAGCAGGTGCGTGCCGATCGACCGCTCCAGCGACAGCGCCGCCTTGGTCAGCGAGATGGCATAGACGGTACGGCCGTAGGAGGTGATGTTTCCGGTGCCCAGACCGAGTTCGTTGGCGAACTCCATCAGGGGGTGGGCGACGCCGACGTAGCCTTCCTCGGTCTGCACGCCGGTCTTCTTGGACGTGTACGCCTGCTGCCGCAGCTGCACCAGCGTGGGCTCGGCCTCGCCGAACAGCTTCAGCCGGCGGTTCAGGCCCGACTCGTCCGGCGCGCTCTTCGCCGCCTCGTGGAAGGCGTCGGCGGCCTGGTCCGTGGCCTTGCGGGCGTCGTCGACGAGCTGCTTGCTGGCCGCGTCCTTCTTGTGCAGGAGCAGCGGTGCCGCGGTGACGTCACGCTCGCTCTCCAGAGCGTCGGCGTAGGTGAGGGCGGCACGCACCAGACGGGCGGTGTTCTCGGCGTCGCGGGCCTGCTGCCAGGTGTCGATCGAACTCTTCACCTGGAAGCCGCCCATGACGAGACCGACCGCCACGGGTATGAGCAGGATCGCGTTCAGGCGGGTCGGCACCCGCCAGTTCCGCGGGGAGAGACGGCCGCCGCTGGACGCGGGAGTGGCCGCCGGTTCCGCACCGGGAACGGGGGTGGGCGCCGCAGCGCGCGGCGGCGGGGTGAAGTTGCCCCGTGCCGACGGCTCGGGACCGTTCTTGCTTCGCCTCACTCGACCAACAACCTCTCGGCGGTCGGCACCTTCGTCGTGCCGCAGTCTCTCAGAGCCCGGTTCGCCACAGACCACTACGGAGTACGTCTTTGACCATTGGGCAGTTCAGGCATTCCAGCACGTGGACCAGCGCACTTCCAAACAGTGGAAACCCGGTGGTGGGGCCGTTGTAAGTGCCAGATAAAACGGTCATAAAGAGCGAGCCCCGCCAAAAGGCGGGGCGTTTGTGCGCACAGCGGTACCGCTCGACCGCGTCGCGTGGTGATGCCGGGTGATTCCTCTGCCGAACTGTTATGAACACCGGAGCCGACCGTGTCAAAGGCCACAGTCGGCTCCGATTCGCTTACGGCAAGTGCCGTACGGTCCGTCGTACTTGAGTGCTACTTCAGCCGCGCCATCAGGGCGTGCTCCACCAGCGTGATCAGGGCACTCTTGGCGTCCGCGCGGTGGCGGGCGTCCGTCGTGATGATCGGGGTGTCGGGGCCGATCTGCAGCGCCTCGCGCACCTCGTCCGGCTGGTACGGCTGCTGGCCGTCGAAGCCGTTGAGCGCGACGACGAACGGCAGGCCGCTGTTCTCGAAGTAGTCGACGGCCGGGAAGCAGTCGGCCAGGCGCCGGGTGTCCACGAGCACCACCGCGCCGATCGCGCCGCGCACCAGGTCGTCCCACATGAACCAGAAGCGGTCCTGGCCGGGGGTACCGAACAGGTACAGGATCAGGTCCTGGTCCAGGGTGATGCGGCCGAAGTCCATGGCCACCGTGGTGGTGGTCTTGTCCCCGGTGTGGGTGAGGTCGTCGATGCCCGCGGAAGCGGACGTCATGACGGCCTCTGTGCGCAGCGGGTTGATCTCCGAGACGGCGCCGACGAACGTGGTCTTGCCCACGCCGAAGCCGCCCGCCACCACGATCTTCGCGGAGGTGGTGGCCCGGCCCGCGTCAGAGCTTGCGAAGTCCACTGAGCACCCTTTCGAGCAGCGTCACATCCGGAGCGCCGCCGTTGTTCTCGTCGCCACCCGGCTGGTGGATGGCGACCAGGCCGGCCTCGGCGAGGTCGGCGACCAGGATCCGGGCCACACCGAGCGGCATGGCCAGCAGCGCGGAGACCTCCGCGACCGACTTGACCTCGCGGCACAGGTGGCAGATGCGCTGGTGCTCGGGGAGCAGCCCCATGAGTGCTGCCGGGTCGGCCGTGGTGCTGATCAGCGCCTCGATGGCGAGCTGGTAGCGAGGCCTGGTCCGGCCGCCGGTCATGGCGTACGGCCTCACCAGCGGCTGGTCGCCCTCGTCCCCGTACGGCTCCGCGTACGGATCATGATGGGCGGTGGGCGGGGTCATGAATCCTCCGGGCGGGACAGCAAGTCGGTCAGTCAAGCCGTCTGACGGGGCCGGTGGGGGGATTGTGGCGGCCGGACGGTGTTTTTGTGAGGTGGGTGGTGCCGGGGACGGTCAGTGAAGCAGACTTCCCTGGAGTTCGGCGCGCAGGTCCGGGGTGAGTACCGCCCCCGCGCGGTCGACGAGCAGTGCCATCTCGTAGCCGACGAGACCGATGTCCGCCTCGGGATGGGCCAGGACCGCGAGGGACGACCCGTCCGAGATGGACATGAGGAAGAGGAACCCGCGCTCCATCTCGACGACCGTCTGCGCCACCGTGCCGCCCTCGAAGATCCGGGACGCCCCGGCGGTCAACGAGGTCAGCCCGGACGCGACGGCCGCCAGCTGGTCGGCGCGGTCCCGCGGGAAGCCTTCGGACATCGCCAGCAGAAGGCCGTCGGCGGAGACCACCACCGTGTGGGACACCCCGGGGGTGTTGTCCACGAAGTTGGTGATCAACCAGTTCAGGTTCTGTGCCGCCTGGCTCATCGGACTCAACTAACGCTCCTGCTGGTGAGTGGGGCTCGGGTAGCTGCCGGTCTGGCCGCTGCCGGCCTGACGGCCCTGAGCGATGCCCCGACGAAGATTGGTCAGCCGTCCGCGTACGTCGTCAGGCGCACGCGAGACCTGCGGACCGGCTTGGTGCTGTTGCTGCTGTGCTGTGCCCGGGACGAGGTTCGCCCGGGGCACCCGGCGCGGCAGGCCGGAGGTGGTGATCCCGCCCGCGGCGGGCTGCCGGACGCGCTCGGCCTGCCGGACGAGTTCGTCGTTCGGCGAGGTACGCCAGGAGCCGGTGTTCGACGCGGACCGCTGCGGAGCCGGGGCCGGAGCCGGCGCGGACGCCTGCGGCTGTCGCGGAGCGGGCGCGCCCTCCTGCTGCGGACCGCCGTGGAACCAGTTGGTCTCCAGCGTGTCGTACAGCGGGGTCCGTCCGTCACCCGGGTTGCTGGCCGGCGGCAGCGCCTCCGGCTCCCGGTGAGCCGGACGCTGCTGCTGCGGGGCCGGCTGGCGCGGGGCGCCGAAGTCGTCACGGCCGGCCGGCTGCGGGCGCTCGAACTGCCCGGTGTGGCCGGGGTCCTGGCGGCCGGGCAGGGAGTGCTGCCCGGTGGAGCTGCCGTCGTAGCCGTTGTCGTACGCCTGCGGGGCCTGCGGGGCCGGGAACTGGCCCGTGCTCTGCGCGCCGTTGTCCGGCCGCCCGGTCCCCGACGTGCCGAACACGTCGGGGCGGACGAACGAACCGGTGCCCTGCTGGTCGCCGGGTCCGCCGAAGTGGTCCTGCCCGCCGGCGTCGGGGCGCGTGAACTGCCCCGTGTTCTGGGCGCTGTCGGGGCGCGCGAACTGGCCGGTCTGCTGGAAGTTGTCGGGACGCGCGAACTGGCCCGTCTGCTGGGCGTTGTCCGGGCGGGCGAACTGGCCCGTGTGCTGGGCGGAACCGCCCGCGCCGGGCAGCTCGGGACGCGGGAACTCGCCCGTCGAGCCCGGACCCTGCGCGTCGAAACGGGGGATCGCCGGCATCTCGGCGGTCGAGCCCGGTCCCTGCCGGTCGTCCACGCGCGGCATGCGCGCGGTCTGCGACGGGTCCTGCTCGTCGTGGCCGCGCGGGGTGTCCAGCGAGGCGCGGGACAGCGGCGCCTGCGCGTCGCTCCAGTCCGGGGTGCGGGACTGCGGGTCACCGCCGGGCAGCTCGGCCCGCGGGCCGCCGCGCGGCGGCAGCTGGGGCTGGCGGCCCTGGTCCGCGGACTTGCCGGAACGCTTCCGGCCACGGCCGCCGAACAGGTCCTGCTGCGGCGCGCCCGGGCCCGCGGCCTGCAGGCCCTGCGGGGCGCCCGGCGTCTGACCGCCGAAGCCGCCCGCACCGGAACCGGCGGGCGCCGGCCGGCCGCCCTGGGGACCACGCGCTCCGCCCGGCGCACCGGGACGCCCGCCCTGGCCCGTGCCGGGCAGCGCGGCCCGGGGACCCTGGGCGGAGCCGACCTGACCGCGCGGGGACGGACCGGCACCGAGCAGACCGCCGCCGGCCGGGGCGCCGCCGAGGGCACCGCCGTTGTTGCCGTTCTGCCGTCGGGCCGCGGCCGCACCGGCGGCGGCCTGCGCGGCGGCGGGACCACCGGTCGAGGGCGCGCCGGGCTTGCCCGGAGCGGGCTTCTTGCCGCCCTGGGCGACGTCGACGGGCAGCATGACCAGCGCGGTCGTACCACCGGAGTCGGACGGGCGCAGCTGGATGCGGATGCCGTGGCGCTGCGACAGCCGGCCGACCACGAACAGACCCATGCGGCGGGACACCGAGACGTCCACGGTGGGCGGCGAGGCCAGCCGCTCGTTGATCGCCGCGAGGTCCTCGGGGGAGAGGCCGATACCGGTGTCGTGGATCTCGATCAGCACGCGGCCGTCGGGCAGCGCGTGACCGGTGACCTTGACCTTGGTCTGCGGCGAGGAGAAGGAGGTGGCGTTCTCGAGCAGCTCGGCGAGCAGGTGCACGAGGTCGTTGACGACCCGGCCGGCCACTTCGGTGGTCGGCACGGCGGCCAGCTCGATGCGCTCGTACTGCTCCACCTCGGACGCGGCGGCGCGGAGCACGTCGACCAGCGGGACCGGGCGGGTCCAGCGGCGGCCGGGCTCTTCACCCGCGAGAACGAGGAGGTTCTCACCGTTACGGCGCATACGCGTCGCGAGGTGGTCGAGCTTGAACAGCGAGGACAGCTGGTCCGGGTCGGCCTCGCGGGACTCCAGCTCGGAGATCAGCGACAGCTGGCGCTGGATCAGACCCTGGGAGCGGCGCGAGAGGTTGGTGAACATCGCGTTGACGTTGCCCCGGAGAAGGGCCTGCTCGGCGGCGAGGCGGACCGCCTCGCGGTGCACGTCGTCGAAGGCCGCGGCCACCTGGCCGATCTCGTCCCGGGAGTGCACACCGACCGACTCCACGGAGGTGTCGACGTCCTGCGGGTCCGACTCCGACAGCTGCTTGACCAGCTCGGGCAGACGGTCCTGGGCGACCTTGGTCGCGGTCTCCTGGAGGCGGCGCAGCGAGCGGATCATGGACCGGGCCACGACGAACGCGCCGACCAGCGAGACACCGAGCACGAGCAGGATCAGCGCACCGGAGATGATCGCGTCCTGCTGGGTGGCGCTCTTCAGCTCGCGGGCCTTCTGCTCCATCTCCTCCAGGAGCGTGTGCTCGATCTTCTCCATCTGCTCGAGCTTGGTCGAGCTGTCGTCCACCCAGTCCTTGTAGGACCGCGCCGGCAGCTGCTGCAGGCCGTCCGGGGACTCGAAGGAGCGCTTCGCGTAGGTGTCGGCGGCTTCGATCGTCGGGTTGCCCTCGTCGATCGGCTTGAGGAGTTCCTCGGCGTTCTGGCTGGCGTAGATCTTCCGGAAGATCGCCAGCTCGGAGTTCTCGCTCTCGTACGCCGACTGGCCGTAGAGGCGGTCGTTCTCGGAGAGGTCGCCCTTGGTGCTGGTGATCGCGGGCAGCGCGGCGGCGATCATGGCGCGCTGCACGGACGCGTACTCCTTGGCGGTGGAGAAGGCCGCCAGGGCACGGGTGCGGGAGATCATCTCCGGGTTGCTGGACGCCTCGGCCATGTCCTGGGAGAGGCTGATCAGCTGGGTGATGAGCCGGTGATAGGACTCGACCGTCTGGGAGGCGTTGGTCTTGGACGCGTACGCGGACTTGCGGATCTTGGCCAGGTCGTCCAGCTGGTTGGCGAGACCGACGAGCGCGTCGCGGACGCCCTGGAGGTTGCCGTCCTTGCTGGCCGCGTCGATCTGCTCGGAGGCGTCGAGGAAGTTCTCGCGGGCCCGGTCGGTCTTCTGCTGGAAGCCCTTGATCTGGTAGTCGTTCGACTTCAGGCCGCCGTGTGCCAGGGGGCCGGCGGACTGGTCGCGCTCGTCCTGGAGTGCGGTGGCCAGCTCGGTGGCCTGCTTGGTCATGTCCGTCAGCAGCTTCATGTTGTCGAGCTGCTGGATGTCGTCCATGGACTGGTTGATACGCAGCGCACCCAGCGAGGTGGCCGCGACCACGGGCAGCGCGAGCAGCGACACCAGGCGGGTGGAGATGCGCCAGTTGCGCAGGGCCAGCCGCGAGCCGGTGCCGGTGGGGCCCTGCGCGGGCTTCACCGACGGCGTGGGGTTGCCCGCGGGCGCCGCCGTCGTGGCGGACGACGAGGCGGACGCGCCGGAACGGCCGCCGCGCTCACCGCCGTCTCCGGCCGGGGCCAGGCCCGGGTTCTGGGCGTGCTGGGGCACGGAGCTGCCTTTCGTGGGGGCAGTCCCGCCGTGCGGCTCCGGCTCCGCCGAAGCGCTGCCATCCCTCTTGAAACGTCCCTGCACTAGCGTCGCAACCTCTGGACCAGGCACCCCCCCGCGTGAACGGAGGGACACGGTGTCGGCGTTTTGGAGAGCGCCCTGAATACGCCCCCCGGTGGTCTTGAGTGACCGGCGCTGGTTCCCCCCTATCTCGCCGCCGCTCGGCGCTGATGCGCCCCCTGTGCGCCGGCACGATCCCGCGGCGGTCCGTGGAATTCCAGCACAGTGCAGGATCTCCAACAAGGGCAGTGGACCGAGCTGTGACCTCCGTGACGGCCTGTGAGGGGTGGGTCACCGCCCGTGGAGCCGGATTCGGTCGATAACGGACGAACCCCTGCGAGTCGCCGCTCGGTGCCTGGTGTCCCAGTCGCCATGATCAGGAGCGGAATGATGGCTTCAGGGGGTCAATGTCCGTTTCGTTGGGGCGGGTTGTCGGCCGGAATTGACCGGTTTGCCCGTGAGTTCGTGAGCAAACTCACACGTTGATCGTGGGCAGTTGGCGTCTTCGGCGGGGAATCCGATGTTTAGCCTGACGCTTTACGTGAGGGTCGTATCTGTCAGCCCGCCGACACAGGACTAGGACTCGTACAACCGTGAAGACGACGATGATGTTCCGCACGATAGCCAACCCGCGACGCACGACCCTGGTGCACCTCAAGGACGCCGACGAACTGCAGACGCCGCAGCTGCCGGAGCACTCCGTCGATCTCCCCGCGCAGACGGCCAACCCCCGGCGCACGATCCTCGTGGACGTCCCGGCCGGCGTGGGCGCCGCGGCCGGCGAGTGACGGACGACCGTGCCGAGTGCGGCCGGGGGGATCACGCGACGATCCCCCCGGCCGCGCCCGTCTCCGGTGACCCGCCTCTGACCTGCGGGGATGCCCCCAGAAGCGAACAACTTCGCATAGCTCCGATAACCTGAGGCGTCAGTACGCCGGTTCTCAGTGAGGGGCGCAAGGATCCCGTGCGCATCGCCAGGTTCTCAATTGACGGGAACGTCGCCTTCGGCGCGGTCGAGGGCGACAAGCAGGACGAACTCGTCCTCGACATCATCAAGGGCATCCCGTTCGCGGACTACGAACTGTCCGGGACGAAGGTGCCGCTGAGCAAGGTCAGACTGCTCCCGCCGGTGCTGCCCAACAAGGTCGTGGCCTTCGGCCGCAACTACTCCGAGCACGCGCGCGAGCTGGGCAACGAGGTGCCGGACGCCCCCTTCGCCTTCTTCAAGCCGTCCACCTCGGTGATCGGCCCCGGCGACGACATCCAGTACCCCTCCTTCTCCGAGGAACTGCACCACGAGGCCGAGCTGGCCGTCGTCATCGGCCGCATGTGCCGCGAGGTGCCGCGCGACCGCGTCAAGGACGTGATCTTCGGCTACACCTGCGCCAACGACGTCACCGCCCGCGACGTGCAGAAGCGCGAGAAGCAGTGGGCCCGGGCCAAGGGCTTCGACACCTCCTGCCCGCTCGGCCCCTGGGTGGAGACGGACCTGGACCTCGCCCGCGCGAACGACCTGACCGTCCAGCTCACGGTCAACGGCGAACAGCGTCAGCTGGGCCGCACGAGCGAGATGATCCACCCCATCGAGGACCTGATCGTCAACATCTCCGAGGCCATGACGCTGCTCCCCGGCGACGTCATCCTCACGGGTACCCCCGCAGGGGTCGGCCCCCTGAACGTCGGCGACGAGGTCGCCGTCACCATCGAAGGCATCGGCACTCTCACCAACAAGGTTGTCAAGCGTGGCTAGCGCACCCGGCTCCCCCGTACGCGTCCGTTTCTGCCCCTCGCCCACCGGTAACCCCCACGTGGGCCTGGTCCGCACCGCCCTGTTCAACTGGGCGTTCGCCCGGCACCACCAGGGCACCCTGGTCTTCCGCATCGAGGACACCGACGCGGCCCGCGACTCGGAGGAGTCGTACAACCAGCTGCTCGACGCGATGCGCTGGCTCGGCTTCGACTGGGACGAGGGCCCCGAGGTCGGCGGCCCGCACGCGCCGTACCGCCAGTCGCAGCGCATGGACATCTACGCCGACGTGGCGCAGAAGCTCCTGGACGGCGGCTACGCCTACCACTGCTACTGCTCCCAGGAGGAGCTGGACTCCCGCCGCGAGGCCGCCCGCGCCGCCGGCAAGCCCTCCGGCTACGACGGCCACTGCCGCGACCTGACCGCCGAGCAGGTCGAGGTGTACCAGGCCCAGGGCCGCACCCCGATCGTCCGCTTCCGGATGCCGGACGAGACGATCACCTTCACCGACCTGGTCCGCGGCGAGCTGACCTTCACGCCGGAGAACGTGCCCGACTACGGCATCGTCCGCGCGAACGGCGCCCCGCTGTACACGCTGGTCAACCCGGTCGACGACGCCCTGATGGAGATCACCCACGTCCTGCGCGGCGAGGACCTGCTCTCCTCCACCCCGCGCCAGATCGCCCTGTACAAGGCGCTGACCGAGCTGGGCATCGCCAAGCAGACCCCGGCCTTCGGCCACCTGCCGTACGTGATGGGCGAGGGCAACAAGAAGCTCTCCAAGCGCGACCCGCAGTCGAGCCTGAACCTCTACCGCGAGCAGGGCTTCCTCCCCGAGGGCCTGCTCAACTACCTGTCCCTGCTCGGCTGGTCCCTCTCCGCCGACCAGGACATCTTCACGATCGACGAGATGGTCGCGGCCTTCGACATCGCCGACGTGAACCCCAACCCGGCGCGCTTCGACCTGAAGAAGTGCGAGGCGATCAACGGCGACCACATCCGCATGCTGGATGTGAAGGAGTTCACCGAGCGCTGCCGCCCGTGGCTGCAGGCGCCGTTCGCCCCCTGGGCGCCGGAGGACTTCGACGCGGCGAAGTGGGAGGCGATCGCCCCGCACGCCCAGACCCGCCTCAAGGTGCTCTCCGAGATCACCGACAACGTCGACTTCCTGTTCCTGGCGGAGCCCGTCTTCGACGAGGCTTCGTGGACCAAGGCGATGAAGGAAGGCAGCGACGCCCTCCTGCGCACGGCCCGCGAGAAGCTGGAGTCGGCGGACTGGACGTCGGCCGAGTCCCTCAAGGAGGCCGTCCTGGCCGCCGGCGAGGCCTTCGGTCTCAAGCTCGGCAAGGCCCAGGCCCCGGTCCGCGTGGCCGTCACCGGCCGCACGGTCGGCCTGCCGCTCTTCGAGTCCCTGGAGATCCTGGGCAAGGAGACGACGCTGGCCCGCATCGACGCGGCGCTGGCGAAGCTGAGCGCCTAGCCGACACATGCGTCAGGGGCGGCATCCGGTGGTGTTCCGGGTGCCGCCCCTGTTGCGTCGGTCACTGCGCGTCGGCTTCGTCGATCAAGTAGTGGCTCTCGTCGAAGATCACGGGTCACGGGCCAGTATCCCCAGGGCCCTGTCCAGCTGAGCCTGGCGGGAGCCGGGCAGGGAGTCGTATGCCGCGCGGGCTTCGACCGTGAACTGGATGCGGCACTCGCACATGGCCACCAGTCTGCCAGCCGTTCGGCGCTACCGTCGGTGCCATGACGATCAGAGCCGTGGTCTGGGACGTGGACGACACCCTCTTCGACTACACGACCGCGGACCGCGAGGGCATGCGTGCCCATCTCGCGGCGGAAGGGCAGCTCGCCCGGTACGGCGGTGCCGAGGCGGCGCTGGCCCGGTGGCGGGAGATCACCGACCGGCAGTGGGCGCGGTACGCGGCCGGCGAGGTCACCTTCCCGGACCAGCGGCGGGACCGGGTCCGGGTGTTCCTGGACGCGGAGCTGACCGACGCGGAGGCCGACGCCTGGTTCCAGCGGTACCTCGGGTACTACGAGGCCGCCTGGCGGCTCTTCCCGGACGTCCTGCCCGCTCTGGAGGCCCTCGCGGCCAGCCACCGGCACGCGGTGCTGTCCAACTCCAGCATCACGGTCCAGGAGCACAAGCTGCGCGCCCTCGGCCTTCTCGACCGCTTCGAGTCCGTGCTGTGCGCCGCCGAGCTGGGCGTCTCCAAGCCGCAGCCGGGCGCCTTCCTGGCCGCCTGCGAGGCGCTGCGGCTGCCTCCGCACGAGGTGGCGTACGTCGGCGACCACCCGGAGATCGACGGGCGGGGCGCCGCCGAGGCCGGGCTCATGTCCGTGTGGATCGATCGCGGAACGGCCTGCGCGCAGGCCGCCGGGGAGGTCGTGGCGCACCGCATCTCGACCCTCGCCGAACTCCCGGCGCTCGTCCGCACGGATACCCGTTTTGGAGCCCCGTCCACCTTCGGGTAATGTTCTTCCTGCGCCGAGGGGAGCGGGCCGAAAGGCCGGAGCCCCGAGGAGCAAGCTAGAACGAGAACCCCGCAGGGGCTTGAGTTCCAGTGGCCTATGGTGTAATTGGCAGCACGACTGATTCTGGTTCAGTTAGTCTTGGTTCGAGTCCAGGTAGGCCAGCTCGCAGAGCTTATCTGCAAAGCCCCCGTTGTGTAGCGGCCTAGCACGCTGCCCTCTCAAGGCAGTAGCGCCGGTTCGAATCCGGTCGGGGGTACTGATCTCGACCTCGTCGGGATCGCTAGGGCCCCCGTTGTGTAGCGGCCTAGCACGCCGCCCTCTCAAGGCGGTAGCGCCGGTTCGAATCCGGTCGGGGGTACGACTGGTCTAAACCATCATTGGTCTATGGTGTAATTGGCAGCACGACTGATTCTGGTTCAGTTAGTCTTGGTTCGAGTCCAGGTAGACCAGCTCGGATCTGCGGAAACGTAAGATCCACGCCCCCGTTGTGTAGCGGCCTAGCACGCCGCCCTCTCAAGGCGGTAGCGCCGGTTCGAATCCGGTCGGGGGTACGCACAGGGAAGGCCCTCCACCTCGGTGGAGGGCCTTCGCCGTTCCCGCGGCTCTCACTCGAAGCCGTAGCGCCGCGCCGACTCCTCCTCCTGCGCCAGCCGGTGCAGCGCCTCCAGCATCGGCTCGACCAGGACCGCGCTGGCCACCGCTGCCTCCGCCTGCTCCGCCTCCGTCGGATGCGTCTCCATGAAGTCCAGGTCGGCGATCGCCGCCTGGTGCATCAACTCCGCCCGCCTCGCGAGCAGTTCGACGTCCCAGTCGTAGCCGAGCCGGCGGAACGCCGCCACCGCCACCACCAGGGAGCGGTACGACGGCGAGATCGTCGTGAGCGACTTGGCGTTCTCCCAGCCCAGCGTGTCCAGCAGCGCGCCCACCTCCCGGTGCGCGGCCTGGACGTACTCGTCGTCCTCGTCCGGCTCCGGGACCTGCGGCAGCGCCCACAGGGCCGCGCCCAGCCGGATCGTGCGGCCCAGGGAGTCGTCGTCGACGTGCCCGAGCACCTCGCGGACCGTCGCCACCGGGAGCCGGCCGACCTGGATCATCGCGCGGACCAGCCGCAGCCGGCGCAGGTGCTCCTCGTCGTACTCCGCGGTCGTCGTGTTGACCTGGCGGCCCGGCGGCAACAGCCCCTCGCGCAGGTAGTACTTGATCGTCGCGGTGGCCACACCGCTGCGTCTGCTCAGCTCGGCAAGCCGCATCCCTTGCGCTCCTCCTTGGATAACGGCACTATCCAAGCATGCGCGCATTGGATAGCGCCGCTCACCGAGGAGGGGAACTCATGGTGTCCCGTACGACCGCTGACGCGAAGGGTGATGTCGTCGTCCTGCTGATCGGCATGCGCATCAACCGCTTCTGGGCGGTGCACCTGTGGCTGCCCGTGCTGCTCGCGATGGTCCGCATGCTGCGGGAACTGGGGAAGGATCCGGGGCGGGGGCTGCGCGCCAAGGTCCTGCTGACGGCGTCGCCGCGGACGTACTACGTCGTGCAGTACTGGGAGTCCAAGGAGAAGCTGTACGCCTACGCGACCGCGCCGGACGCGTTCCACCACAAGGCGTGGGCCGCCCTCAACCGCAAGGAGCGCGGCGGGAAGCTGCGTGGGGAGGTCGGGATCTGGCACGAGACGTACGTCGTGCCGGAGGGCTCGTACGAGGCGATATACGGGGACATGCCGCCGGTCGGGCTGGCCGCCGCGCACGGGCAGGTGCCGCTGGAGAGGCGGGGGCGGTCCGCCAAGGACCGGTTCGCGTACCGGTCGCGGAAGGAGCCGGCGGCGGAGCAGGCCGGCTGACGGGGGAGGGGACGGGGGAGCGAGGGGGGCCTGCCGCGGCGTTGGGGCAGGCCCCCCTCGGCGTTCCGGGAGAGCCGGCTCAGCCCGAGCGGCGCAGGGCCTCGGAGAGGCGGGCCGCCGCGTCGATGACCGCCTGGGCGTGCATACGGCCCGGGTGGCGGGTCAGGCGCTCGATGGGGCCGGAGACGGACACGGCGGCCACCACGCGGTTGGAGGGGCCCCGTACGGGCGCGGAGACGGACGCGACGCCCGGCTCGCGCTCGCCGATGGACTGGGCCCAGCCGCGCCGCCGTACGCCCGACAGGGCCGTCGCCGTGAAGCGGGCGCCCTGGAGGCCCCGGTGCAGGCGCTCGGGCTCTTCCCAGGCCATCAGGATCTGCGCCGAGGAGCCGGCCTTCATGGTCAGTGTGGAGCCGACCGGGACGGTGTCCCGCAGGCCGGACAGGCGCTCCGCCGCGGCCACACAGATCCGCATGTCACCCTGGCGACGGTAGAGCTGCGCACTCTCGCCGGTGACATCACGGAGGTGGGTGAGCACGGGGCCCGCCGTCGCGAGCAGGCGGTCCTCGCCCGCCGCCGCCGCAAGCTCCGCGAGGCGCGGGCCGAGGATGAACCGGCCCTGCATGTCGCGTGCCACCATGCGGTGGTGTTCCAGGGCCACGGCCAGGCGGTGGGCCGTGGGTCGTGCCAGTCCGGTGGCGCCGACCAGACCCGCGAGGGTGGCCGGACCGGACTCCAGAGCGCTCAGGACGAGGGCCGCCTTGTCCAGAACGCCGACGCCGCTACTGTTGTCCATGCAACGATACTCACGTCTCACTCTGTGAAACGCAAGTTCAATTTTCCGTGGAACGCGCCACCCTGGAATCACACAGCGGCCCGCAGACCAACGGGCCTGGCGGTGGACGCCCGGAATCACGACGTTCAGGGGCCCCGAAAAGGGCAGCCACCGCTCCTCAAGATCTCTAGTTGGGTCGGCGGACGTTTGCCGGCCGGAGGGAAAGCGATGGGTAGGACACTCGCGGAGAAGGTCTGGGACGACCACGTCGTCCGGCGCGCCGAGGGCGAGCCCGATCTCCTCTTCATCGATCTGCACCTGCTGCACGAGGTGACCAGCCCCCAGGCCTTCGACGGGCTCCGCCAGAACGGCCGCCAGGTGCGCCGTCTCGACCTCACCATCGCGACCGAGGACCACAACACCCCGACCCTCGACATCGACAAGCCCATCGCGGACCCGGTCTCCCGCGCCCAGCTGGAGACCCTGCGCAAGAACTGCGCCGAGTTCGGGGTGCGGCTGCACCCGCTGGGTGACGTCGAGCAGGGCGTCGTCCACGTCGTCGGCCCTCAGCTGGGCCTGACCCAGCCCGGCACCACCGTCGTCTGCGGTGACTCGCACACCTCCACGCACGGCGCCTTCGGCGCGCTGGCGTTCGGCATCGGCACCTCCCAGGTGGAGCACGTGCTGGCCACCCAGACGCTGCCGCTGGCCCGCCCGAAGACCATGGCCATCACGGTCGACGGCGAGCTGCCCGAGGGCGTCACCGCCAAGGACCTGATCCTCGCGATCATCGCGAAGATCGGTACCGGCGGCGGCCAGGGCTACATCCTGGAGTACCGCGGCTCCGCCATCGAGAAGCTCTCGATGGAGGCCCGGATGACCATCTGCAACATGTCGATCGAGGCCGGTGCCCGCGCGGGCATGATCGCCCCCGACGAGACCACCTTCGAGTACCTCAAGGGCCGTCCGCACGCCCCCGAGGGCGCCGACTGGGACGCCGCGGTCGCGTACTGGAAGACCCTGAAGACCGACGAGGACGCCGTCTTCGACGCCGAGGTCGTCATCGACGCCGCCGAGCTGTCCCCGTTCGTCACCTGGGGCACCAACCCCGGCCAGGGTGCGCCGCTTTCGGCACACGTCCCCGACCCGGCTTCGTACGAAGACGCTTCGGAGCGCCTGGCTGCCGAAAAGGCCCTGGAATACATGGGGTTGGAGGCCGGCCAGCCGCTGCGCTCCATCAACGTGGACACCGTCTTCGTAGGCTCCTGCACCAACGGCCGCATCGAGGACCTGCGCGCCGCCGCGGACCTCCTGCGGGGCCGCAAAGTCGCCGACGGCGTACGGATGCTGGTCGTCCCGGGCTCCGCGCGCGTGGGCCTGCAGGCCGTCTCCGAGGGCCTGGACGTGGTCTTCAAGGAGGCCGGCGCCGAATGGCGGCACGCGGGCTGCTCGATGTGCCTCGGTATGAACCCCGACCAGCTGGCCCCGGGCGAGCGCTCCGCCTCCACCTCCAACCGCAACTTCGAGGGCCGGCAGGGCAAGGGCGGTCGTACGCACCTGGTGTCGCCGCAGGTCGCGGCCGCGACCGCCGTCCTGGGTCACCTGGCCTCGCCCGCCGATCTGTCCGACGCCCCCGCGCCCGCTGGAGTCTGAGAACCATGGAAGCCTTCACCACCCACACCGGCCGGGCCGTCCCGCTGCGCCGCAGCAACGTCGACACCGACCAGATCATCCCTGCTCACTGGCTCAAGAAGGTCACCCGGGACGGCTTCGAGGACGGGCTGTTCGAGGCCTGGCGCAAGGACCCCGAGTTCGTCCTCAACCGCCCCGAGCGGCAGGGCGCCACGGTTCTGGTCGCCGGCCCCGACTTCGGCACCGGCTCCTCCCGCGAGCACGCCGTCTGGGCGCTGCAGAACTACGGCTTCAAGGCCGTGATCTCCTCGCGCTTCGCCGACATCTTCCGGGGCAACTCGCTGAAGAACGGCCTGCTCACGGTGGTCCTGGACCAGAAGATCGTGGACGCGCTGTGGGAGCTGACCGAGAAGGACGCGACTGCTGAGGTCACTGTGGACCTTGAGGCACGTGAGGTGCGTGCCGAGGGCATCACCGCCTCCTTCGAGCTGGACGAGAACTCCCGCTGGCGGCTGCTGAACGGCCTGGACGACATCTCCATCACGCTGCAGAACGAGGCCGACATCGCCGCGTACGAGGCCGGCCGGCCCGCCTACAAGCCGCGGACGCTCCCGATCTGATCCGCGCGGACCGAATCCCCCGAGCGGGTCGGGTTTCGGCCACCCAACCACCCCGTCTGTACCCCCGATCGCCACGATTGGGGGTACAGCCATGTCTGCACCCGAACGGACCTGCGTCTCTGTTCGGGTTCGCTCAACTTCCCACGTTACGAAGCCTGTTGGCCGGGTACGTGAGTGCTGTGTTCGCGTCCGCCGCAAGTGCCTGGAAGGCCATTTGAGGCGGCAGTTGCCCCCTGCGCAGGCGACAACTCGCCCCAGATGGCACAATCTGTGCATGGAACACGACGGCCAACTCCAGCTCTATACGGCGGTCGCGAACCAGCTCAAGGAAGCGCACTCAAGGGTGCGCGCACTGCAAGTCCCGGAGGGCGTACGGATGGCGCTGACCCGGAAGCTGCTGGTCATTACGGCCGCGGCCAAGCACGATCTCGCCGACGCGGCAAGGCGGCTCGATCGGTTCACGGCGGATCTCGACGCGGGTCGGATCCCTGAAGAGGACCGCTGAACCGTCCGAGACAGCCGAGTCCGTTGCGGCACAAGGGTGATAAGCCCGTTTCGTGTTTGATTTGCGGTATATATCTGCCTAACGTGCGAAAAAGCTTGAACACTTTCGTTCTGGCGATGTCTCCGAAGGGGAAGACGTGAACAAGGCGCAGCTCGTAGAAGCGATTGCCGACAAGATGGGTGGCCGCCAGCAGGCCGCCGATGCTGTCGACCATGTCCTGGACGCCATCGTCCGCGCGGTCGTCGCGGGTGAGCGGGTCTCGGTCACCGGCTTCGGGTCCTTCGAGAAGGTGGACCGCCCCGCCCGGTACGCCCGCAATCCTCAGACGGGCGAGCGGGTTCGGGTCAAGAAGACCTCCGTGCCGCGCTTCCGCGCCGGTCAGGGCTTCAAGGACCTGGTGAGCGGCTCGAAGAAGCTCCCGCGCGGCGGCGAGGTCGCCGTGAAGAAGGCGCCCAAGGGCAGCCTGACCGGTGGGGCTGCCGCGACGGTCAAGAAGGCCGCCGCGAAGAAGACCACCAAGGCTGCCGCCAAGAAGACCACGGCCAAGAAGGCGGCACCGGCGAAGAAGGCGACGGCCGCCGCGAAGAAGACCACGGCGAAGAAGGCTCCCGCCAAGAAGGCCACGGCGACCGCCAAGACCGCCGCGGCCAAGACCACCGCCAAGAAGGCCCCGGCCAAGAAGGTCACCGCCAAGAAGGCCCCGGCCAAGAAGTCGACGGCCCGCAAGACCACCGCCAAGAAGGCCACTGCCCGCAAGGCGACGTCGTAAGGCCGCCACAGCACTCACGCGCCGGGCCGGACTCCCCTGGGGAGCCCGGCCCGCGGCATGTGTAAGGGCGGTTACAAGGTGTGGAGGGTCACGAGGGTGATGCGCAGGGTGTCGCCCCCGCCCTCGGTCTCGATCCGGACGCGCTGTCCGGGGCGCAGCAGCCGGAGGGCTCCGGCGTCGAACGCGGCGGCGTCGAAGGGCACCGGGGTGCCGTCGTCGAGCAGCACCTGTCCGCTGCGGGTCTCCGGGTCGTACGTGTATGCGGTGGCCTGCATGACGGCCAGCCTAGTGTTCGCCGTCGCGGGATGCGCCGCAGGGGCACGGACCGTTCGCGGGCGGCGCCGTGTCACGAGCCAGGGATCGGCAACCGCGCCGACGCCGCGGCCGTGTGCCGGCCCACGCCCAACGCCAGCGCCGTGCGCAGGTCGTCGCCGGTGTCCACGTCCTGCCGTACCGAATCGACCCCCGCGAGCAGGAGTTCCGTCGCGCCCGAGGCCCGGTGCCGGGAACGGGAATCAATACCGAACGCCGGCCGCAATTCACGGTCACCGGCCGCCGCCAGCAAAGTCGTGCCCAGTGCCGCCGCGTCCGCGAGAAACGCCCGGGGGAATTCCCCGGCCGCACCCAGGACGACGGCCAGTTCCGCGGGGCGCAACGCCGGAAGGTCGGCGTTCAGGGCCGCGACCGGTGCGCCGGGGCGGATTTCCCGTACGACGGCCGCGCCGTGCGCCAGAGCGGCGTTCAGGCCGCCGCGGGGGGTGTCCGGGACGATTCGCGCACCCAGGGCGGAAAGCTCCCGGCCGGCCCGCTCGTCGTCCGTGACGACCGCCACATCCGCCACCGCCGCGCAGGCCAGCGCCGCCGACACGGTGTCCTGTGCGAACGCCAGTGCCAGCCCCGGGCGTACCCCGTCGTCGGCGGTGTCCGCGAGCCTGCTCTTGGCCTGCGTCAGGGGCTTCAGGGGGATGACCAAGGTCCACTGCACCGGCGTACCGTCCCTCTCTTGTCCCGCTCATTGTCACCCGGGCCATCTGGCGCCGAGGGAAGCGGGGCGTACGGTGTTCTCGACAGACCGGCGGCCCGGGGCGAGACTTGTGCGGCCCCCGCCGGGGTGGCAGTCCTAGAGGAAGGTGTCCTTGTGCCCCGCCGCAGAATCGGCTTCTGGTACCGCTTCGCCGCGGTGATCTGCAAACCGCCGCTGGTGGTTCTGATCAAGCGGGACTGGCGTGGAATGGAGCACATTCCGGCCGAGGGCGGATTTATCACCGCGGTGAACCACAATTCCCACGTGGACCCCTTCGCGTACGCGCACTATCAGTACAACACCGGACGGGTCCCGCGATTCCTGGCGAAGAGCGGGCTTTTCAAGAAGGGATTCGTCGGCGCCGCCATGCGCGGCACCGGGCAGATCCCCGTCTACCGCGAGTCCACCGACGCGCTCAGCGCCTTCCGGGCCGCGATCGACGCCGTGGAGCGCGGCGAGTGCGTCGCCTTCTACCCCGAGGGCACCCTC
>NZ_JBEYYR010000017.1:0-174920 GCF_040645635.1 Streptomyces sp. NPDC046727 | reverse complement strand
GCGCTCCGGGGGGGGTCGCCCCTGCCGGGGGGCCCCGGCACCGCACGGTGGCGCACGGACGCCGGCGATGGGACGACGACAGGCGTCCTGCGCGGGCGCGTGTCCCCTCGGACACGCGCCGGACCGCCTTCGCGTCACCGCGGAGTGGGGACTCCGCCCCTCGTGCGGGGCCACTGACGTCCGTGGCCCCGGCGGCGGCCGACAGCGAACCTAGCCCGGTTCACGGCCCGAACCCCCGTGATGCGGGAGGAATTTGCGGCACCCATACGGTCCGGCGGAGAGCGCCGTCAACGTGCCGTCAAACAAGGCTGGATTGCCGTCAGGGACGCGTCAACGCAAGCCATGTGTGGCCGGATCCGGTCGCAGACTGATCGTCAACGGGGGACGGGCGACCGTCCGTGGCGTGACGTTGGAGGGACCGTGACTCTCACGGCCGGCTCAGCGCAGAGTCCTCGGACCGAGGAAGGCGCGCCACGAAGAGCGGTGGTCGCCCGGCTCGGGGGCAGCCCCGGACCACGGCAGCGAGGGGGTTCGCAGACGGCCGGTCCGGGTCCGGGGCTGCGCCTCGGGCGGCAGGTCGTGGCCGCGCGGGCCGCTCTGCACCG
Organism: Streptomyces sp. NPDC046727; assembly: GCF_040645635.1. Lineage (NCBI taxonomy): Bacteria > Bacillati > Actinomycetota > Actinomycetes > Kitasatosporales > Streptomycetaceae > Streptomyces > Streptomyces sp. NPDC046727. The sequence continues at coordinate 174,315 of NZ_JBEYYR010000017.1, read as the reverse complement.
CCGCTTCTGGGCCACCGTGCCCGCGCGGCTGCGCCTTCTGCGCGCGGCCACGCTCCTGCTCGCCGTCGCCGTGACGCTGCTGCTGACCGTCGCCGGGCTGGCCGCGTACGGCACCTGGGACAGCGTCGCCGGACGGGACGCGCCGCGCACCACCAGCGCCGCCGACCTCAATCTCGCCCTGAACGACATGGACGCCCAGGCTGCCAACATCCTGCTGTCCAGCGGGGACGCCGGGAAGGGACGCCTGCGGACCCCGTACGACAAGGCGGTCGGCTTCTACGGGGACGCCCGGCGCGAGATCGGGCACGACCTGCGGACCCTCGCCGTCGCGGCCGAGGGCGACCGGTCCGCCGAGAAGACGGTGGAGAACCTGACCGGCGACTTCGCCGAGTACCAGGAGCTGATCGGACGCGCCCTGGAGAACGACGGCCGCGCCGGGGGCAAGCCGGCCGCCCTGGCCGACTACCGCAGGGCGACCGACCTGCTGCAGGGCAGGCTCCTGCCCGACTCACGCACGCTGGTGTCCGCCAACGACCGCGCTTTCGACGCGGAGTACGGTGCCGCACGCTCCACTCTCTCCGCGCAGCTCGCCGCCGTCCTCGTCATGGGTGTGCTGCTGCCGGCCGTCCTCGGCGTCCTCCAGTGGTACCTGGCCCGGCGCTTCCACCGGATTCTGAACCCGCCTCTCCTCGCCGCCACCGTGTGCGCCCTGCTCGCGGTGATCCTCGGCGCGCAGATGCTGACCTCGTCGGCCGGGAACCTGCGCGGCGCTCGCCGCGACGCCTTCGACTCCGTCGTGGCGCTCTCCCGCGCCCGGGCCGTCGCCTACGACGCCAACGCCGACGAGAGCCGCTACCTGCTCGACCCCGAGCGCCGCGACCAGTACGCGCGCTCGTTCCTCGCCAAGTCGCAGAAGCTGTACGGCATCAAGGGCGCGACCCTCGACACGTACGACGACGGGCTGGCCGACAGCCGGCGGGCCTACGGGGCCGACCGGCACGATCTGCGCTTCACCGGCGAGTTCCGGCGCGAGCTGGACAACATCACCTTCCCCGGGGAACGCGCCGCGGCCGAGCAGACCGTGCGGACGTACGCCGTCTACCAGCGCGACGACCGCAGGATCCGCGCGCTGCTCGCGGAAGGGAGGGAACGCGAGGCCGTGGAGTTCTGCATGGACTGGAAGCCGGGCACCTCCAACGCCCACTTCGGCGCGTGGATGGCCGCCCTGGACGAGGTGACGGACATCAACCGCGCCCCACTTCACCTCCTCCGTGCGGGCGGGCCGCTCGGCGGTGAGCGGCCTGCTGCCCTGGGCCGGCGGCCTGCTGCTCGCGGCGATGGTGCTCACCCTGCTCGGACTGCGGCCACGGCTGGCAGAGTTCCGGTAGGCCCGCGACGCCGGGATGATCCGAACGAGAGGGCCTGGCCTAGGCGTCCGCCAGCCGCGCCTCCTCCAGGTCCAGTGACCGCTGGAGCCGGCGGCGGGTGGTGTCGCTGATGCGGTGGGTGTCGTAGAGGCGCTGGAGTTCCTCCGTCTCCACCGCGATCAGGTCGCGCCGGAGCTGGCGGTAGACCAGGTCGGCGGACTCGCCGGCCGCCGCGGTGCCCTCGCTGTCGGCGAGGCGGTCGCGGGCGTCCTCCAGGCGGGCGTTCAGACCGCGGCGGAGCCGGTCGAGGACGATGTCGGGGACGGCCTCCAGCTCCGCGAGCTCCTCCAGCCGGGCCAGGCCGGCGTGGGCGAGACGGGAGCGGGCCTCGGTCTCCTCGCGTTCGGTATGGGCGGGCTCCAGGGCGATGCCGGAGGCGCGGACGACCGGGGCGAGGGTGAAGCCCTGGACGACGAGGGTGACCACCACCACCGACGTGGTGAGGACGAGGACCAGGGGGCGGTCCGCCAGCGTGCCGCCGCTCTTGGTGACCTCGGGGATGGACAGGGCCGCGGCCAGCGGCATCACCCCGCGCGTGCCGGCCCAGGTCAGCACCATCGGCACCCGCCAGTTCATGCGGCCGAAGCCGCCCTCGCGCTGCACGACCGCCGACAGCGGCGCGAGCCACAGCAGCCGTACGGCGACGAGGGTGGCGGCGACGGCGAGGGCGTACAGCGGCCAGGTCCGGTCGCCGTCGGCCAGCGCCCGCACCTGCGCGGGCAGCGCCAGCCCTATGAGGGAGAAGACCACGCTCTCCAGCAGGAACACCACCGTGCCGTTGACCGCGTGGAGCTGGAGGCGGATGCGGGCGTTGGTGAGGCGGTCGCCCCGGCCGCCGAGAACCACGCCTGCCACCACGCAGGAGGTCACGCCGGAGGTGTGCGCGGCCTCCGCCAGCAGATAGGCGGCGTACGGGGTGACCAGCGCTATCACCGTCTCCAGGACCGGTTCCTCGGTACGCCGCCGGATCAGCGCCACGACCCCGGCCACGGCGGCGCCGATCACCGTGCCACCGCCGGCCAGCACCAGGAACTGGCCGCTCGCCGCGCCCCAGTCCGCCGCCGCCGACGCGACCGCGATGCCCGCCGCCACCCGGACCAGCACCAGCGAGGTCGCGTCGTTGAACAGGCTCTCCGCCTGGACAAGGACCTGCACCTTCGGCGGCAGGGCGAGCCTGCGGCCGAGCGCGGTCACCGCCACCGGGTCGGTACTGGCCAGCACCGCGCCCAGCACGAACGCCATCTGCCACGACAGGGGGGTGAGCAGCACGGCCACCGCGGCGACGGCCGCCGCGGAGGCGAGTACGAGGCCGATGGCGAGGATCCCGACCGGTTTCCACACCGCCCGCAGCTCCTGCCACGGCATGTCCTCGGCGCTCGCGTAGAGCAGCGGCGGCAGCACGACCAGGCCGATGATCTCGGGACTGATCCCGATCTGCGGGGTGCCCGGCAGCAGGGCCACGGCTAGACCGGCGACGACCAGCAGGGAGGGGGCGGGGATGCGCCAGCGGCGCGCGAAGGTGGCCACCACGGTGGCCAGGATGACCAACGCGAGTACCGTACCGACGCTCCGCATGCCGTCCCCCTGGGGCTACGAGAGGAACCGCCCCGGCTCCCCGCCGACCAGACTTCCCGGCACACCGCTTTCACCCTATCGGCCCAGGTCACGTCAAGACAGTGTCAAGGTCCCCGGGACCGGCGCCAAGGAACCGCCAAGACTCGGCCCGCCGGGCTCGCGGAAGAGCTTCCTTGGGGGCAGCCCCGCTTCACGATGGGGAAGCTGATCCAGTGAGCGGAGCGCGTCGGCGGCGATGAGTGACGTACGGCCCGGACGACTGAAGGTCTACCTCGGGGCTGCCCCGGGGGTCGGGAAGACCTACCGGATGCTCGACGAGGGGCGGCGCCGTGCCGCGCGCGGGGCGGACGTGGTGGTGGGCTTCGTGGAGTGCCACGGGCGCCCGCACACGGAGGCGATGCTCGACGGCCTGGAGGTCGTCCCGCGCGCATCCTGCACCTATCGCGGCGGAGGGTTCCAGGAGATGGACCTGGGCGCGGTCCTCGCCCGTCGGCCGCAGGTGGCGATCGTGGACGAGTTCGCCCACAGCAACGTCCCCGGCGAGGGCCGCAATCCCAAGCGCCGGCAGGACGTCGAGGAACTCCTCGCCGCCGGCATCGACGTCATCACCGCGCTGAACATCCAGCACCTCGAATCCCTCAACGACGTGGTCGAGAAGATCACCCACGTCCCGCAGCACGAGACCGTGCCCGACGAGGTCGTACGCCGCGCCTGGCAGATAGAGCTGGTGGACATGCCCCCGGAGGGGCTGCGCCGCCGCATGGCGCACGGCAACATCTACGCCCCCGAGAAGATCGACGCGGCCCTGGCCAACTACTTCCGGACCGGCAACCTCACCGCCCTGCGGCAGCTGGCGTTGCTGTGGGTGGCCGACCGGGTGGACGAGGCGCTCCAGGAGTACCGCTCGCAGCACGGCATCGGCGGGGTGTGGGAGACCCGGGAGCGGGTCGTCGTGGCCCTGACCGGCGGCCCGGAGGGCGACACGCTGATCCGGCGGGCCGCGCGGATCGCCGCCCGGTCGGCCGGAGGCGACCTGCTCGCGGTGCACGTGGCCCGCAGCGACGGCCTGGCCGGCGGGGTCTCGGCGGCCTCCCTCGCCCGGCAGCGCCGGCTCGTGGAGGACCTCGGCGGCAGCTACCACTCGGTCGTCGGCGACGCCGTGGCGAGCACCCTGGTGGAGTTCGCCCGCGCCGAGAACGCCACCCAGCTCGTCCTCGGCACCAGCAGACGCGGTCGTCTGCAGCGGTTCCTGACCGGATCCGGCACGGGGGAGACCGTCACCGAGCTGTCCGGCGACATCGACGTCCACCGCGTCACCCACGAGCGCGCCGGACGCGGCACCCTGCTCCCGTCCCGGCGCCGGACCCTGTCCACGGCCCGGCTGATCGCCGGCCCGGTGGCCGGCCTGGTGCTGCCCGTGCTGCTCACCGCCGTGCTCACGCGGGTACGCGGGACGCTGGACCTGACCAGCGAGGCCCTGCTGTTCCTGCTCGCCGTGGTGGGGGTGGCCTGCATAGGCGGGGTCACCTCCGCGGTGATCGCGTCGGTGACGGCGTCCCTGCTGCTCAACTACTGGTTCATCCCGCCCATCGGCTCCTTCACCCTGAACGAGCCCAACGCCCTGCTGGCCCTCGCTGTGTTCGCGGTCGTCGCGGCCACCGTGGCCGGGGTCGTCGACCGCTCCCTGAGGCTGTCCCGCCGCTCCGCCCGCGCCACCGCCGAGGCCGAGACCATGTCGTCCCTGGCCGGCACCATCGTCCGGGGCGAGGCGACGATCCCGGCCCTGCTGGAGCGGACGCGGGAGACCTTCGGCATGGAGGCGGCGGAGCTGGCCGACGAGCCGCCGGACACGGACGGCGTGACGTCCGTTCCGGCCGGTCCGGGCGCGTACCTGGTGCTGCGCGGACGCGCCCTGTCGTCGTCCGAGCGGCGGGTGCTGGCCGCGTTCGCCGCGCACGTCGGCTCGGCGGTGGAGCGGGCCCGGCTGGCCGAGGCAGCGGCCGAGGTGGAGCCCGTGAAGGCCGCCGACCGGATGCGTACGGCGCTGCTGCGGGCCGTCGGCCACGACCTGCGCACCCCGCTCGCCGCGGGCTGGGCCGCCGTCACCTCCCTGCGCAGCCGCGACGTCACCTTCTCCCCTGAGGACCGCGACGAACTCCTCGCCACCGCCGACGAGTCCATGGCCAAGCTCAGCCGTCTCGTGGAGAACCTCCTCGACCTCAGCCGCCTGGAGGCCGGTGCCCTCACCCTGAACCTGCGCCCGACCTCGCTGGACGAGGTCCTGCCCACGGCGCTCGCCGACATCCCCGGGGTGCGGACGGCGGACGTGGAGGAGATCCCGGCGGTGCTGGCCGACCCGCCGCTGCTGGAGCGGGTGATCGCCAACCTCGCCTCCAACGCCGTCCGCCACACCCCGCCGGGGCACAAGGTGCTGGTCACCGCCAGCGCGCTGGCGGGCCGGGTGGAGCTGCGGGTCGTGGACCGGGGCCCCGGACTTCCCCAGGCCGGCCGGGAGCGGCTCTTCGAGCCGTTCCAGCGGCTCGGCGACACCGACAACACCACCGGCCTCGGTCTCGGGCTGGCCCTCGCCCGGGGCCTGACCGAGGCGATGAACGGCGCCCTCAGCCCCGAGGACACGCCCGGCGGCGGTCTCACGATGGTCGTGTCGCTGCCGCTCGCGGAGCGGACCGCGGGGGCCACAGGAGGTGCGCGATGAGCACGGAGACAGGCGCCTGGAGGCCGCACCGCACGGATGCCCCGGCTCCCGCCTGGCCACTGCGGGACCGCCTCGCCCCGGTGTGATCGTCGCCCGGCTCGCGGCGCGCGCCCGCCGGCTGGAGGTCATGACGCCTGGTCACTCCAGTCCGGACGCCTTGAACACGGCCAGCGCGGTCTCGCGGTCCACGCGGGCCGAGAGCCGGCGCAGCGCCGTCTGCCCGCACAGCAGCAGACCGTCGGCCGCCGCCTTCCCGGCGTCCTCCTCCAAGCGGCGCCACAGGTCGGGGTTGTTCACCAGGACCTCGGGGTCGATCTCGACACGCGCCCCGGACGCGTCGCGCAGCAGAAGCCGTGGGGACACGCCGCCCAGGCAGCGCACGGACACCAGCAGGTCGGTCCTGACCCGGCGCTCGTACAGCAGTCGCCGCGCGGCCAGCCAGCCCTCACCGGCCGAGACGCGCGCGGGAAACAGCACGAGGAACAGCAGCAGAGCGAGCGCGAGCCACAACAGGCCGCGCCAGGGCGTGAACCGGCCCGACCCCCAGTCGACGAGCAGGAGCAGGAGGAGCAGCACGCCGGCGCACCGGACGGCGTCCTTGACGTCCCGCGCCCAGCGGCGGTCGTGCGCTGTCTCCATGAGAGGACGGTAGAGGCGCCGCGCGTCAAGGTCCCGTCATCGTCCTGGGGTTGGGCGCCAAGGTCTCGTAAGGATCCGTCGGACGTGGTCGGAAACGGACACAACCTTGCCGCATCCGCACAGAAAGAAGGAGCACGCACTGATGACCGTCCTGACCACGGAGTCCGGCGCCACCCCCGCCGACGAGGAACCGCCTGATACCGGCGAACGACACCGGCTGACCGCCGTCACCGGCCTGGCCGCGCTGTCGCTGGACGCCATGGCGTCGGTGGCGTACGGCCCGGAGGCGATCGTGCTGGTGCTGGCCGGCGCGGGTGCCCGCGGCCTCGGTTTCACCCTGCCGGTCACTCTGGCCATCGCCGGACTGCTGGCGGTGCTGGTGGCGTCGTACCGGCAGGTCATCGCGGCCTTCCCGGACGGCGGCGGCTCCTACGCCGTCGCGAAGGGGCATCTGGGAGCGCGGACGAGCCTGGTGGCGGCGGCCTCGCTGATCCTGGACTACGTCCTGAACGTGGCCGTGGCGGTCACGGCGGGCGTGGCCGCCCTGACCTCCGCGTTCCCGTCCCTGTACGGCGAGCGGCTGTGGCTGTGCCTGGCGGTGCTCGTGCTGATCACGGGCGTCAACCTGCGGGGCATCGTGGAGTCGGCGAAGGTGTTCATCGTGCCGACGGTCGTGTTCGTCGGGGCGATCTTCGTGCTGATCGCGGTCGGTCTGTTCCGGTCGGCTCCGGTCAGCACGGTGACCACTGCCGGGCACGCCTCGGTGGTCGCGGGCAACGCCTCGGCGGTGGGAGTGCTGCTGTTGCTGAAAGCGTTCGCCTCCGGGTGCAGCGCCCTGACCGGCGTCGAGGCGATCGCCAACGCCGTCCCTTCCTTCCGCGTCCCGCGCGTACGGCGGGCCCAGCGCGCGGAGGTCGCGCTCGGCGCCGTCCTCGGCCTGATGCTCATCGGACTGTCGGTGCTGATCGGCCGCTTCCACCTCCAGCCGGTCGAGGGCGTCACCGTCCTCGCGCAGCTCGCGGACGCCTCCCTCGGCCACAACGGGGCCTTCTACGTCATCCAGTTCGCGACGATGATCCTGCTGGCCCTGTCGGCGAACACGTCGTTCGGCGGGCTGCCGGTGCTGCTGAAGCTGCTCGCCCGCGACAACTACGCGCCGCACGTCTTCGCCTTGAAGGCCGATCGCCAGGTCCACCGGCACGGCGTGCTGGCCCTCGCCCTGGTCTCCGCCGCGCTGCTGGTCTTCTCGGGCGGCGACACCAACACCCTGGTGCCGCTGTTCGCCATCGGGGTGTTCGTCGGCTTCACCATCGCCCAGGTGGGCATGGTCCGGCACTGGCGCCAGGAGCGCGGCAGGGGATGGCGGGGCAAGGCCCTGCTGAACGGCTTCGGCGCGCTGCTCACGGGTGTCTCGACGGTCGTCGTCACCGCGAGCAAGTTCGAGGAGGGCGCCTGGCTGATCGTGGTGGCGCTGCCGCTGCTGGTCGCGGCCTTCGGCGCCGTGCACCGTGCCTACGACCGGATCGGCGGCCGACTCGCCCTGGGCCGGATCCCCGAGGCCCCGCACCGGGACCGCTCGCTGGTGATCGTCCCCGTCGCCTCCCTGTCCCGGCTCACCTCGGAGGCCCTGACCGCCGCCGCCTCCCTCGGTGACGAGGTCCGTGCGGTGACCGTGTGCTACCCGGACCCCGAGGACCGGGCCCAGCTGCACGCCCTGGAGCGGGCGTGGGCCGAGTGGGACCCGGGTGTGGAGCTGGTGCGGCTGCCGTGCGAGCGGCGCAGCCTGGGCCGCCCCATCGCCGCGTACGTCCGTGAGGTGGCCGCGGCCGAGCCGGCCACGCGGGTGACCGTGCTGATCCCGGAGACGGAGCCGGAGCGGCTGTGGCAGCGGCTGCTGCAGAACCAGAGGGGCGCGGTCGTCGCGCACGCCGTACGGCGGGAGACGGACGCGGTGATCTGCCGGCTGCGCTTCCGGATCCCCTGAAGAGCACGCTCAGTTACCGGCCGGTATCGATCAGGAGCCGTAAGAGGACCGTCAAAGCCGCGGGGGAGGCCGTAAGAGGACCGTCAACGACGTCCGGATCCGGCCAGGGAGGCGGTTTCCTCGAACCGTCCTTGTTCCACCCCCGAACCTCTTCAGGAGTTCACGATGGCCGATCTGGCCTTCGTCGTCACCGTGATCGCGGCTTTCGCGCTGGTGGCTCTCGTCGCCAAGGGGGTGACGAAGCTGTGACCGCCGAGAACGTCGTCGGCCTGGTCGTGGCCGTCTCCCTGCTGGGCTATCTCGTCCTCGCCCTGATCTTCCCGGAGAGGTTCTGAGACACGATATGGGTCCCGTACCGGCCGGCGTGCTCCAGCTGCTCGCCCTGATGGGCGCGCTGGCGCTCGTCTACATTCCACTGGGCACCTACATGGCCCGGGTCTACTCCTCGAAGCAGCACCTGCGGGTGGAGAAGTGGATCTACAAGGGGATCGGTGCCAACCCCGACACGGAGATGACCTGGCCCGCCTACCTGCGCGGCGTCCTGGCCTTCTCGGCGGTCGGCGTCCTCTTCCTCTACCTGCTCCAGCGGCTCCAGGGCGTCCTGCCCGGTTCGATGGGCTTCGACTCGGTCAACCCGGCGCAGTCGTTCAACACGGCCGTGTCCTTCGTGACCAACACCAACTGGCAGTCGTACTACGGCGAGCAGACCATGGGGCACGTCGTGCAGACCGCCGGGCTGGCCGTGCAGAACTTCGTGTCCGCCGCGGTGGGTATCGCCGTCGCGGTGGCGCTGGTGCGCGGCTTCGCGCGCTCGCGCACCGGTGAGCTGGGCAACTTCTGGTCCGACCTGGTGCGGGGCACGTTCCGGATCCTGCTGCCGGGTGCCGCGATCGCCGCGGTGATCCTGGTCGCCTGCGGCGCGATCCAGAACTTCTCCGGCGTTCACGAGGTCGGGCAGTTCATGGGCGGTTCGCAGCAGTGGGGCGGGGGCGCGTACGCGTCGACGGAGGCCATCAAGGAGCTGGGCACCAACGGCGGCGGTCTCGCCAACGCCAACTCCGCCCACCCGTTCGAGAACCCGACGCCGTTCACGAACCTGCTGGAGATCTTCCTGATCCTGGTGATCCCGTTCTCGCTGACCCGCACCTTCGGGGTGATGGTGGGCTCGGTGAAGCAGGGTTACGCCATCCTCGCCACGATGTTCACGATCTGGCTGGGCTTCACGGCGCTGATGATGTGGACCGAGTTCGCGCACCACGGCCCGGCGCTCCAGGCGGCCGGCGGCGCGATGGAGGGCAAGGAGGTCCGCTTCGGGGTCGGCGCGTCGTCGATCTTCGCGACCTCGACGACTTTGACGTCGACGGGTGCGGTGGACTCCTTCCACTCCTCCTTCACCGGCCTCGGCGGCGGCATCACCATGCTCGGCATGATGCTGGGCGAGATCGCGCCCGGCGGTACCGGCTCCGGCCTCTACGGCATGCTGATCATGGCGGTCATCGCCGTGTTCATCGCCGGTCTGATGGTCGGCCGTACACCCGAGTACCTGGGCAAGAAGATCGGCGCCCGCGAGATGAAGCTCGCCGCCTGCTACATCCTGATCACCCCGGCGCTGGTCCTGGTCTTCACGGCCGCCTCCATGGCGCTGCCGACCCCGCCGCACTCGATGCTCAACTCCGGCGCGCACGGCTTCTCGGAGGTCCTGTACGCGTTCACGTCCGCGTCGAACAACAACGGCTCGGCCTTCGCCGGCCTGAACGCGAACACCGACTGGTTCAACACCATGACCGGACTCGCGATGCTGCTGGGCCGTTTCCTGCCGATGGTGTTCGTCCTGGCGCTGGCCGGCTCGCTCGCCGGGCAGACGCCGGTGCCGGTCACGGCGGGCACCCTGCGCACCGAGAAACCGCTGTTCACCGGCCTGCTGGTGGGCGCGATCCTGATCATCACCGGTCTCACGTACTTCCCGGCCCTGGCGCTGGGCCCGCTCGCCGAAGGGCTGGCGTGATGAGCACCGACGTACAGAAGCACGAGGACTCGATGTCCACACCCACTCTCGCGCCCCATCGGGACGCACCGACCGGGCACCGGCCCGCCGAGGGCCGTGTCGGCGCAGGCCTCTTCGATCCCAAGGCGCTGGTCAAGTCGCTGCCGGACGCGTTCCGCAAGCTCGATCCGCGGGTGATGGTCAAGTCCCCCGTGATGTTCGTGGTGTGGATCGGGTCGGTCCTGACCACCGTCTTCTCCTTCAAGGACCCGGGCGACTGGTTCGGCTGGACGATCAGCGCGTGGCTGTGGCTCACCGTGATCTTCGCGAACCTGGCGGAGGCGGTCGCCGAGGGCCGGGGCAAGGCGCAGGCCGACACCCTGCGCAAGGCCAAGACCGACACGGTGGCGCGCCGGCTGCTCAAGGACGGCACCGAGGAGCAGGCGCCGGGCACGGCCCTGACCATCGGTGACCTGGTGGTCTGCGAGGCCGGCGACATCATCCCCGGTGACGGCGACGTCATCGAGGGAGTCGCGTCCGTGGACGAGTCGGCGATCACCGGCGAGTCGGCCCCGGTCATCCGTGAGTCCGGCGGCGACCGTTCGGCCGTCACCGGCGGTACGAAGGTCCTCTCCGACCGGATCGTCATCAAGATCACGACGAAGCCCGGCGAGACCTTCATCGACCGGATGATCAACCTGGTCGAGGGCGCCGCCCGGCAGAAGACGCCGAACGAGATCGCGCTGAACATCCTGCTGGCGTCGCTGACGATCGTCTTCCTGCTGGCGGTGGCCACCCTGCCGCCGTTCGCAGACTACGCGGGCACGCACCTGACGATGATCGTGCTGGTCGCCCTGCTGGTCTGCCTCATCCCGACCACCATCGGCGCCCTGCTCTCCGCGATCGGCATCGCCGGTATGGACCGCCTGGTCCAGCGCAACGTCCTCGCGATGTCCGGCCGTGCGGTCGAGGCCGCCGGTGACGTCTCCACGCTGCTGCTCGACAAGACCGGCACCATCACCCTCGGCAACCGCCAGGCATCCGAGTTCGTCCCGGTGCGCGGGACGACGGAGGCGGAGGTCGCCGACGCCGCCCAGCTCTCCTCCCTCGCGGACGAGACGCCCGAGGGCCGTTCCGTCGTCGTACTGGCGAAGGAGAAGTACGGCCTGCGCGCACGCCACCAGGGCGAGCTGGCCGGCGCCGAGTGGATCGAGTTCACCGCCCAGACCCGGATGTCAGGTGTGGACGTCGACGGCCGCAGGATCCGCAAGGGCGCCACCGCCTCGGTCATCGCCTGGGTCGAGGAGCAGGGCGGCATGGTCGCCAAGGACGCGGACGCCATCGCCGGCCGCATCTCGGAAGCGGGCGGCACGCCCCTGCTGGTAGCGATCCAGGACGACCAGGGTGCCCGCGTCCTGGGCGTCATCCACCTCAAGGACGTCGTCAAGGACGGCATGCGGGAGCGCTTCGAGGAACTGCGCCGCATGGGCATCAAGACGGTCATGATCACGGGTGACAACCCGCTGACCGCGAAGGCGATCGCCGAGGAGGCGGGCGTCGACGACTTCCTCGCCGAGGCCACCCCCGAGGACAAGATGGCCCTCATCAAGCGGGAGCAGGCGGGCGGCAAGCTCGTCGCGATGACCGGTGACGGCACCAACGACGCCCCGGCCCTCGCGCAGGCGGACGTCGGCGTGGCGATGAACACCGGTACGTCGGCCGCCAAGGAGGCCGGCAACATGGTGGACCTCGACTCCAACCCGACCAAGCTGATCGAGATCGTGGAGATCGGCAAGCAGTTGCTGATCACGCGCGGTGCGCTGACGACGTTCTCCATCGCCAACGACGTCGCGAAGTACTTCGCGATCATCCCGGCGCTGTTCGCGGCGGTCTACCCGGGCCTGGACAAGCTGAACATCATGCAGCTGTCCTCGCCCGACTCCGCGATCCTGTCCGCGGTCGTCTTCAACGCGCTGATCATCATCGCGCTGGTGCCGCTGTCCCTGAAGGGCGTGCGGTACCGGCCGATGAGCGCGGACAGGATGCTCCGCCGCAACCTCGGGATCTACGGCCTCGGCGGCCTGATCGCGCCCTTCATCGGCATCAAGATCATCGACCTGCTCATCTCCCTCATCCCCGGGATCGGCTGATCGCCATGAACAACTCCTTTGTGAACACGGCCAAGTTGCTCGGCGCGGGCCTGCGCGCCCTGCTGGTGCTGACCCTGATGACGGGCGTCGCCTACCCGCTGATCATCACCGGCATCGCCCAGGCGGCTTTCCACGACAAGGCGAACGGCTCCGAGATCAAGGCGGACGGCAAGGTCGTCGGCTCGTCCCTGATCGGGCAGTCGTACAACCTGCCGCTGAAGAAGGGGCAGGAGACCCCGGAGCCCGACCTCAAGTGGTTCCAGGGCCGCCCGGCCAACGGCCTCGGCAGCAACAGCGTCAACACCCGGTACAAGCTGATCCTCTCGGGCGCCACCAACCTCGCCGCCGACAACAAGGACCTGATCAAGCAGGTCGAGGACGCCAAGGCCGCCGTGGTGAGGGACAACTCGGTGCCCGGCTACAGGGTCAAGCCGTCCGACGTCCCCGCAGACGCGGTGACCTCCTCCGGCTCCGGCCTGGACCCGGCCATCTCCCCGCGGTACGCCGAGCTCCAGGTCCACCGGGTCGCCGCGAAGAACGGCCTGTCCGTCGCCGCGGTGGAGAAGCTGGTCAGGGACCACACCGAAGGCCGCACCCTGGGCTTCATGGGCGAGCCCCGGGTGAACGTCCTGGAACTCAACATCGCGCTCAAGGACCTCGCGGCAAAGCGCTGATGGGATTACGCGACACGCGCGGGAGTTGGCGGCCGGCAGTCACTCCAGGCTGGTCAACTCCCGCCACCGCTACGTCGGTTGCCTCGCATCCGGCGCCCCCTCGGCCCGACGTACGAGAGGAAGGGCACACACCCATGACCCGGGTGCTCGTGGTGGAGGACGACCCGCAGCTCGTACGGGCCCTCGTGATCAACCTGCGGGCCCGCCGGTACGGCGTGGACGCGGCCCCCGACGGCGCCACCGCGCTACGGCTGGCGGCGGCCCGTCAGCCGGACGTGGTCCTGCTCGACCTCGGCCTGCCCGACATGGACGGCGTCGACGTCATCAAGGCCCTGCGCGGCTGGACCCGCGTCCCGATCATGGTCCTGTCGGCCCGTCAGGCGTCCGGCGAGAAGGTCGCCGCGCTCGACGCGGGCGCCGACGACTACGTCACCAAGCCGTTCAGCATGGACGAACTGCTCGCCCGGCTGCGGGCCGCCGTCCGCCGCACGGAGGCCGCGCCGACGGCCCCCGAGACGACGCTGGTCGAGACGGAGGGCTTCACCCTCGACCTGCTCGCGAAGAAGGCCGTACGGAACGGGAAGGACGTCCGCCTCACCCCGACCGAATGGCACCTGCTGGAGATCCTGGTCACCCACCCCGGCCGCCTGATCACACAGAAGCACCTGCTCCAGGAGGTCTGGGGTGTTCCGCAGAGCACCAAGACCAACTACCTGCGCGTCTACATGGCCCAGCTACGGCGCAAACTGGAGACGGACCCGTCCCACCCTCGCTATTTCATCACCGAGCCGGGCATGGGCTACCGCTTCGAAGGGTGACCATGGCACGGGGCAAGCTCCGGATCCACTCCCGTGCACGGTCGCCCCGGATCGCTTCGCTTCAGGAACCGTTCCGCTCCGCATCCCCCGGTTCCTGAAGCTTCGCCTTCAGCAGCTTCTCAGCCTCTTCGGCTCGTTCTTGACGCGCCTTCTTCGCACCTCTGAGGCGACTGGCCGCGGCGACTGCTCCACCGACCACCAGCGTGCCCGTCACTCCGATTCCCACACCTTGCACGCGCAGCCTCAGAGCCGCGCCATCCACGGCGGCCTTCTTGATGGCGCTGATGAGCTTGTCGACGCCACCAGCTTCCTTCGCCGCGGTCGTGATGACCTGATACGCCCCGAGATTACTCATCTTGCCCCCGATTCGTGCAGTTCTTCATTGATTGACGAGCGAGGTCCCCGGGCCGGTGGTGGAGACGTCCGAAGACTCAATCACGCTGTCCGCGGGCCTCGTTGGCCATCCATCCTGCCGCACTCGACCTCCTCATGTGCTCGTGTCCGTCTCGGCGCGCGATGGTGGCACTGGTGTGCCTGCGTGAACACGGCACCTTCGCCGAGTGCGACCGGGTCGGTGACTCGCGCGCGGACTATCCCCACAAGCACCGTCGGCATGGGGTGACGCGCAGGAGGTCACCGCCCCGAAGGGTCGGCTGCTGCGCCTCTCACCTGCGCCGGCGGGCCGTGCCCACGACCTGCCCGCACTGCCGGAAGCCGGATTCCGAACCCGGCTCCCAAACGGCCCCCAAACGCCCCCGAACCACTCAGGGGCCCGACCCGCTAAGCGGATCAGGCCCCTGACCTGGTACTACGGCGTCGGGGTGGCGGGATTCGAACCCACGACCTCTTCGTCCCGAAGCAATTCACCCAGCGTTCGACCTTGGGCTGATGTGTCTCTCACCGTGGAACCGGACGGCCCAGAGATGGCCCAGGGTCGGCTGGCACCAACGCCGGTCGCACCAGGCCTTCCCTTGCTACTCGTCGATCGGGCGCACGAATTCCAGGGTCCACGTCTGCTGGAACTCGGGCTTGGGTGTGGTGAGTTCGATCTGCGCGCCGCGGTGGCTAGCGGACCAGGCGAGGCCCTTCTCCGAGAGGATCTTGACGCCGCCGAGAACCGGCTCGAAGGTGAACCTCGCCCACTCGCTGCTGGGGACGCTGTTGACCCAGAGTTTGTCCTCGGCGATCACCAGCCCCGCGGTCTCGTGGGCGGCGAGGTGAATCATGTAGGGCGCTCCCGGCTCCGGCTCGACGGGCTCGATGACCCACTCCTGTTCGATCGGGAGGGGATTGAGGCGGTCGGTGATGACGGGGGCGCCGTACTTCACGGCGTACTCGGTGGCAGTCACCAAGGAGCTCGGACCAACGATGTGGGCGTGAAGCTTGTAGACGCCAGGTTTCAGTGGGATCGGAGGCATGGGCAGGATTCCCTCTCTCACGCTGAGCTGTGAATCAGTGACTTGCTGCCACCAATGCAGTCCCAACGTCACCATGCATCCAGCGCCGATGCACGAGGGGTTACGCCATGCTGGCTATGGCAGGCGCTGTGCTGTCACGTCCGGCGTATCGCTTGCCTCAGCAGCGACGCCAGGTCGGCGGAACGGCTTTGGGCCGGAGCTGCTTCGGCGCGAGTGATCATGGCCCCGTAAGCTTCCGGCGCGTCGGGCAGTCTGTGGACCTTGCCCGGTAAAGCACGAGGTTGGGGCCGTGATCTTCGAGGCTCGCGCCGAAGTGGCCGCCTAAGACCCTGTCGCGGATCAGGACGCTGATCGGGCGCCGCTTCCACAAGAGCTACGCCGTGCAAGGGGTGGCCGCCCTGCTCAAGCGGCATGGCTGGAGCTGCCAGGTCCCCGCCCGGCGTGCGATCGAGCGAGACGAGACCCTGGTGGCCGGCTGGGTGAAGGAGACCTGACCCCAGGTGGAAGGACCGTGGCGGCGCTCGGAGCCTGGCTCGTCTTCGAGGACGAGGCCGGATTCTCGATGACGCCGCCGACCACCCGCACCCGGTCCCGCCGCGGCCACACCCCTGTGGTCCGCGTGCGGGGCCGCTCCCGCCGCCGCTCATCAGTGGCCGCCCTGGCCTGCTACAGACCCGGCGAACCCTCCCGGCTGATCTACAGGCCCTGTCATGTCCGGGCCCTCAAAGGGGGGACCATGTTGGCCCCTCGCCCGTCGACCGCGCCCGCCCTGGCTCCAAGCACCATCTGATCGTCGACCGCCACGGAATCCCGCTGGCCGTCACGCTCACCGGCGGCAACCACCACGACGCCACCAGCTCCTGCCGCTGCTGGACGCGATCCCGTCGATCCGGGGCCTGCGGGGACGCCCCCGGCACAGGCCCCGGCGCCTGTACGCCGACCGTGGCTACGACTTCGACAAGTACCGTCGTTTGCTGTGGAAGCGCGGAATCAAGCCGCTGATCGCCCGACGCGGCGTCGCCCACGGGTCCGGACTGGGCAAGGTGCGTTGGGTCGTGGAGCGCGCCTTCGCCTGGCTGCACCAGTTCAAGCGACTGCGCATCCGCTACGAGCGACGCGCTGACCTCCACCAGGGTCTCCTCGGTCTCGCCTGCAGCATCATCTGCCTCCGACGACTCCGGACCGCGTTCTGAAATGATCGGTAAGGCACCTGAACATTGCCAGGTGCCGGTGGGTCACGGCCTGATGGGGTGGGTTCGATTCCCGTCATGCGCTTCATGGCGAAGCGCCAGATCAGAGACCCGGGGCTTCGCTGTTGCGGCTATTCCGGCTGGTAGGCACTGATGGCGTCGGCCAGGGGCTTGCCGAAGGTCATGTCACCGGACGGGATGGGGTCGCCGTCCAGGGAGAGGACCATCTTGGCCTCGTCGGGGCCGGCGCTCAGGGTGCAGGTGACCCCGTGGGCGTCGGCGCGTTCGAAGCCGAACCGCGGGTAGTAGCTGGGGTGTCCGAGGACGGTGACGGTGTGCTCGCCCAGGGCGCGGGCGGTGTCGAGGCCGCCGCGGATGAGTGTGCTGCCGATGCCGGTGCCCTGGTAGGCGGGGTCGACGGAGACCGGGGCCAAGGTCAGCGCCGGGGCGTCGCCGATTCCGGCGCGGGTGAACAGGATGTGCGCGATGACGGTGCCGTTCTCGTCCTCGGCAACAAGGGAGAGTTCGGGGATCCAGCACGCGTCGGCGCGCAGGGCGTCGACAAGGTCGGCGTCCTCTGGCGAGCCGAAGGCGGCGGTGATCACCTCGCGTACGCGGTCCGTGTCGTGGAGGGTCCCGGTCCTGATCTTCACTGTGGGAATGTTCCGTTTCTGTGGTGGTCGAAGTCGTGGTCGAGGTGGAGCCGCGGGGCGGGGCACGGCTGCGGGCGCGCCCCGCCCGGGGCCGCCGTGCCCTGGTCACAGGGTGAGCAGGGCACGGCCGACGGCCTTGGGATCGGCGAGGGGTCTGAGGGCCAGGCGGACCAGGGCGAGCGGGTTGTCGTCCCCCGCGATGCGGTTGGCACTGAGCTCACCGCACGTAGCGCACTGATGGATGATCATCCACTCGCCGTCGGTACGGACGGACATGCCCAGCGCCTCCATCCGGCCCCGGCAGTCCGCGTCGCGGTCGCCCGGGATCTTCCGGTCGACGTGCAGGCTGGCCAGGCAGTTCGGGCAGTGGTTGCGGTGCGCGGTCCCGGGCGCGTCCAGGGACACGTCCAGTCGGCAAGAGGCGCACCGGAAGTCGTTGGCCCGGTGACCGCCCTGAGTGTGCAGGACGTCCTTGTGCCGCTGCGGACGGCGCAGCCCACGGTTGCTGCGGTTGCTGCGGTTGTTACGTGACACGGTGGTGCTCCTTGTCCCGTCCGGCGGTCAGAGGGTTCCGAACGCTTCGAGCGGGAAAGGCGGTTGGGCCAGAGGGCGGACTGCCATGCGCATCAGGATGAGCTGGTTGTCGTCCGTGCAGACCGGGTTGGAGGTGAGCTCGTCGCAGCGCACGCAGCGGTGGATCACCATCCAGTCACCGGTGCGGAGCACGGCGATGGCGATCGGGGACATCCGGCCCTCGCAGTCGCTGGTGCCGCCCTCGGCGTGGTCGAGGATGTGCCGGGAGTGCAGGCACGACGGGCAGTGGTTGCGCGGCGAGCCGTCGGCGGCGTACGCGGACACGGTCAGACCGCACCACGCGCAGGCGAAGGTGCTGAGGGCGTTGTTGTTGGTGGTGTGGCTGGACACCCGGATGCTCCTTGCTGGGAAGTGGTCAAAAGCAGCAAGAGCAGGCCGAGTGGCCTCGTCAGAGGGCAGCCCGATGACGCCGCCAGGACGGCGGCGGGCAGGCAGGTCAGAACACCGGAAGACACGTCCGGCAGCGGCCCGGAGAAACGGGCAGCGGAAGACTACGGACGGTTACGCGGTGTGGCGAGGCGCACTCGGCGCGGGCCGGGTCATCAAACACCCTTTTCCAGGGCACACAGGCCCAGAACGAATCAGAACGACTGCCTGGAAGCTAACAGGACGCCTTCCGGGGCTGTCAAAGCATTATTCGACTCACCCCGCCCCCAGAGGCACGGTCCAACCGCACCTGTCCTGGAGAGCCTGACCCCAGCCGGACGCCTGCATGGAAGGGCAGCTGGCGAACATCATTCTGAAACGATCAGTAAGGCGGTCATGAACGAAGACAGGAGCGGCGCGGGCTGACATGGACCCCAAGGCGGCGGGAGCTCACCATTCGGCCGCTCCGCCGGCACGGCGTAGCGGTCAGGCGCGGATGATCCTTCTCCCGAATTTCCCCAAACGATCACCGCAGGTGCAGGAAGGGCCTGACCCTCTGAGAGGATCAGGCCCTTGACCTGGTCTTGCGGCTGTCGGGGTGGCGGGATTTGAACCCACGACCTCTTCGTCCCGAACGAAGCGCGCTGCCAAGCTGCGCTACACCCCGATGTCGCTGCTTGTCGCGGCGACGTCGTTTACTTTAGCCCACTGCTGGCTGTAGACGAAATCCGGTTTAGGCGCGGTGGCGGGTCGGGGTCGGGCGGGTGTGGTCCAGGCCCACCAGGAGGACCGCAAGGGTGTAGATCGCGAGGCCCAGGAGGAGGGCGTTGGCCAGGGTGCTGCGGTAGCCGTGGGCCGTCACGTCCAGGAAGGGGTAGAGGTAGCGGGCCGGGTTCGAGGGTGCGAGGAAAGCGGCCCGGATGAGGGAGAAGGCCAGGTAGGCCAGGGGGTAGAGGAGCCAGGCGGCGGTCTGGCGGAGGTGCAGGCGGGCCGCGGGGGTGAGGAGGAGCCAGTCCAGGACGACCGCCGCCGGGACCAGCACGTGGAGGACTTGGAGGGCCGCCCACTGGGCGTGCCAGCGCTCCGGGGCCGTCGTCGCGCCGGTCATGGAGAACGGGGGCGTCGTGTGGTCCAGGAGCAGGTGGTAGACCAGCGCCGCGATCACGGCGTAGAGGAGTGTGGCGCCTGTCACGGCGGACGGGAGTGCGCGGCGGGCCCGCCAGGCCCTCGCCGCCGACAGGAGCATGACCACGGTCACCAGGATGTTGGTCTGGACGCTGAAGTAGCTCAGGGTGCGGGCCGGGGTACCCAGCAGCAGCTCCAGCGCGACGCCGCCGGCCGCCGCCACGGCGATCAGGAGACGGAGCAACGCGGCCAGAGGGCGGCGGAGGGGGGCCACCACTGCCGTGGCCGGGACCGGGGCGGGCAGCAGCAGGGGCGGGCCCGGGACCGCGGGCAGGTCCGGGATCTCCCTGGGTATCGGGGCGGTCATGCCCCTCACGCTAGGAGTGGGGGAGGGGGGCGGCCAGGTGGGTTGGGCCGGGTGGGTTACCCCCCGGCCCAACCCGCCTGGCCCCGCCTGGTCGGCCCAGTCGCCCAGTCGGTCTAGTCCCGCGCCACCAGCGTCAGCAGCGTCGCCTCCGGTGGGCAGGCGAAGCGGACCGGGGTGTAGCGGTTGGTGCCGCAGCCCGCCGAGACGTGGAGGTAGGACGTACGGCCCTCCGCCGTGTGCGTGGACAGGCCCTTCACTCGGTCCGCGTCCAGGTCGCAGTTGGTGACCAGGGCGCCGTAGAAGGGGATGCACAGCTGGCCGCCGTGCGTGTGGCCGGCCAGGATCAAGGGGTAGGCGTCCGCCGTGAACGCGTCCAGTACCCGCAGGTACGGAGCGTGGACGACGGCGAGGGAGAAGTCGTGCGGCTCCGAGGGGCCCCCGGCCACCTGGGCGTAGCGGTCGCGCTTGATGTGCGGGTCGTCCAGGCCGGTCAGCTCGATCGAGATGCCCTCGACCTTCAGGGCGCCCCGCGTGTTCGTCAGGTTCAGCCAGCCCGCCGCGTCGAACCCGTCCCGCAGGTCCTCCCACGGGTTGTGGATCGCGCCCACCACCGGCGGGTTGCCGTTCAGACCGTGGCGTCCGCTCGCCTTCTCCAGCAGGTAGCGGGCGGGGTTGCGGGGCTTGGGGCCGTAGTAGTCGTTGGAGCCGAAGACGTACGCGCCCGGGAACTCCATCAGGGGGCCGAGTGCGTCGAGGACCTCGGGGACGCCCTCGGGGTCCGAGAGGTTGTCGCCCGTGTTGATCACGAAGTCGGGGCGCAGCCCTGCCAGCGACTGCAGCCAGCGCTGCTTCTTGCGCTGTCCGCTCACCATGTGGATGTCGGAGACCTGCAGCACACGCAGCGGGCGCATGCCCGGGGGCAGGACGGGGACGGTGACCCGTCGGAGGCGGAAGGAGCGGGCCTCGAAGCCCGCCGCATACACCAGGCCGGCGGCGCCGGCCGCCACGATCCCCAGGGGAATTCCGTATCGCGCGCGCATACGCCCATCGTGTCAGACCGGTTGACGGCGACGAGACCGGCCGCCGGATAAATGAGCGGGCGTAGCCGGCGGTGCACCTGCGACAATCGTGGTCATGACCACCACGCTCAAGTCGAAGCTGCAGGACGACCTCAACGCCGCGATCAAGGGGCGCGACGAGCTGCGCTCCTCGACGCTCCGGATGACGCTCGCCGCGATCACCAAGGAGGAGGTCGCGGGCAAGGAGAAGCGGCAGCTGTCCGACGACGAGATCCTCAAGGTGATCACCCGCGAGGCGAAGAAGCGCCGGGAGGCCGCGGAGGCGTTCGAGCAGGGTGGTCGTGCCGAGTCGGCCGAGCGGGAGAAGGCGGAGGGCGAGGTGCTCGCCGAGTACCTGCCCAAGCAGCTGTCCGACGAGGAGCTGGACGCGATCGTCGCCCAGGCCGTGGAGGAGGCGAAGGCCGCCGGGGCCGAGGGGCCGCGCGCCATGGGCGCCGTCATGAAGATCGTGAACCCGAAGGTGGCCGGCCAGGCCGAGGGCGGCCGGGTCGCCGCCGCGGTGAAGAAGCTGCTCCAGGGCTGACAACCCCCACTGCTCCAGGGCTGACAACCCCCGCTGCAACAGGGCTGGCAGCCCTCATGCCGCAGCTGGCTGGCACGGCAACACCGCCGACACGACCGCGGGGCCGCACCCCCTCCCGGAGGTGCGGCCCCGCCGTCGTACCGCGAACGCGCTAGCCCCGGCCGCCCCCGATACCGTTGCCGTTGTTCCCGCCGTTCCCCTGGCCCTGGATGAAGTTCTCGGGGACGGAGAACGTCGGCGTCGGGAAGGCGCCCCCGATGTCGCCGCCGATGTCGCCGCCGGTGTCACCCGTGGTGCCGCCGGTCGCTCCCCCGTCCGTCGGGCCGCCGATCAGTCCCCCGATCACCTGCCCCGTCGTGTCCCCGTTGTTCCCGTCCTCCCCCCGGTGGCCTTTTCCCTGATCATCGTCCTCGTGGGTGACGTCGGGGATGTCGATCAGGTGGAAGTCCTCCACGGGTTTGTCCTCCAGCGCACCGCTCATCATGTCGCGCCAGATCGGGCCCGGGACCTCACCGCCGTAGACCTTGGCGTGCGGGACGCCGCCGATGGTGATGTTGGTCATCTTGCGCTTGTGCTGCGGGTCGCCGACCCAGACCGCGCCCGCCATGTTCGGCGTGTAGCCGACGAACCAGGCCGCGTAGCGCTCGTCCGTCGTACCCGTCTTGCCCGCGCTCGGACGGCTGCCGAGGCCGGCCTCCTGGCCGGTGCCGTCCTCGACCACGCCCTTGAGGAGCGTGCTGATCGTGTCGGCGGTGTTCTCCGACATCGCCCGCGAGCAGGTCGACTTCGGCACCTGCAGGGACTTCTGCTCGCTGCCGACCTTCTGCGTGACCGACTCGATGGCGACCGGCGTGCAGTACATCCCGCGCGAGGCGAAGGTGGCGTACGCGCTCGCCATCGTCAGCGGGGACATCTCCTGGGTGCCGAGCGCGATGGAGGGCGCCTGGTCGATCTTGCGGCCGTCGGCGCGCGCCACGCCCATCTTCTTGGCCATGTCGATGACCGGGCAGATGCCGATGTCGCTGATCAGCTGCACGTAGTAGGTGTTGACCGACTTCGCGGTCGCCTCCTCCATGCCGTACGGGCCGTGCTCCGACTCGTTCTCGTTCTTCAGCTTGGCCGGCCGGTACCGGTCGTTGCGCCACACCTTGCCGTCGCAGGCGTTCACCGGGCTGGGGTACGCCATCTCGTACGGCGACGAGTACTCCTGCGTCGGCTGCTTGCCGCCCTCGACGGCCGCCGCGGCGACGATCGGCTTGAACGTGGAACCGGGCTGGTAGCCGGCGCCGCCGCCCATGTCCGAGTTGACGGACAGGTTGATCGTCGTCTCGTCGTTCTTGATGTTGACGCCGTACGGGCGGGACTGGCCCATGGCCAGGATCTTGCCGGTGCCCGGCTCGACGATGGTCGCGGCGGTCGCCACGGCGTCGCTCTTGTAGACGTGGTCCTTGATGGACGCCTGCGCGGACTCCTGGGCCTGCGGGTCGAGCGTCGTACGGATCGTCAGGCCGCCCTGGTTCCAGAGCTTGGCCCGCTGCTCCTTCGACTTGCCGAAGACCGGGTCGGTGAGGACGACCTGGCGGACGTAGTCGCAGAAGAAGCCGGCGCCCTTCACCGCGGTGATGCAGCCGTTCTTGGGACGGCTGGTGTGCAGGCCGAGCGGCTTCTCCTTGGCCTGGTCGGCCTCCTTCTGGGAGATGTCGCCGACCTCCGCCATGCGCTGCAGGACGGTGTTGCGCCGCTTGGTGGCCTCCGCCTCGTCGTTGACCGGGTCGTAGCGGCTCGGGGACTGCACGATGCCCGCCAGCAGCGCCGCTTCCTGCACGTTCAGGTCCTTGGCGTGCTTGGAGAAGTACCGCTGGGAGGCGGCCTCGACGCCGTAGGCCTGCTCGCCGAAGAAGGTGATGTTCAGGTAGTTCTCAAGGATCTTCTTCTTGCCGAGCTTGTCCTCGATCTGGATCGCGTACTTCAGCTCGCGGATCTTGCGGCCCAGGGTCTGCTGGGTGGCCTCGGCGACCTTCGTCGGGTCGTCGCCGGCCTCCTCGATGAAGTAGTTCTTCACCAGCTGCTGGGTGAGCGTGGAGGCGCCCTGGGCGACCCCGCCCTCCTGCGCGTTCTTGTTCAGGGCGCGCAGCACGCCCTTGAGGTCGACGGCACCGTGCTTGTAGAAGCGCGAGTCCTCGATCGCGACGATCGCCTTCTGCATGTACGGCGAGATGTCCTTGAGGTCGACCACCGTACGGTCGCGGGAGTAGACGGTCGCGATCTGGTTGCCCCGGTTGTCCAGGATCGTGGTGCGCTGGCTCAGCCGGGGACTCTTCAGATTGGCCGGGATCTCGTCGAAGCCCTGGACCGAGCCCTTGGCCGCGAGGCCCAGCGCGCCGGCCGCGGGCAGCGCGATGCCCGCCATCACAGCTCCGGCGAGCACACTGACACCGAGGAACTTGGCGGCCTGCTGCATGGGCGACAGACCGCCGCCCGAGCGCTTCTTTGGCATGGGGGCAGCCTAATCCGTACTGTTGAGCGTTCCGAGGGAGCGACCGCTTCTCGGGATGTTCCGAGTACCGGATCGTGACGTACCGCCTGAGGAACCATGGGAGCCCACCGGAGCGGGCGGGTCCGCGTCACGGCACGGCAAAGCGGGATGCCTACGTTCCCATTCGCCGGACACGCGCGCAGGCATTGGCCTAAGCTGCTCTCAACTGTCACAGCTGTGCGGCCACGTATCAATACGTCCGGCGACCCCGAAACGTTCCGGACGCAGTCCGAAATTCTCCGGGAACGTGCCCCGTTTCCTGAGGGGGGCGAGCCCGAATCCGCCGCGTGTGTCACGCGGCGCCCGGTGTGTCGTACCACGACTGTCCCGCTTTGCCGGGCTGATCACGCATGTCGTCAGCTCACTCCCGCGGGTGATCTGCCGCTTACCCATAGTCCGTTCGGGCCATTCAAGATTGGGCCCGAAGGGGGTGTTGCGCTGTCCCCACCTTCCGTAACGTCCTCAACTGGCGGCGGTGAATATGCCGCTGCCGCCGTGGGGGAGCCTCGATTCGGGAGAGGACGGCGCCGGTATGGGCTGGGTAACCGACTGGAGTGCGCAGGCTGCCTGCCGCACTACCGATCCGGATGAACTGTTCGTTCAGGGAGCAGCGCAGAACAGGGCCAAGGCGGTGTGCACCGGATGTCCGGTACGCACGGAGTGCTTGGCGGACGCGCTGGACAACCGCGTCGAATTCGGCGTGTGGGGAGGCATGACGGAGCGGGAGCGCCGCGCACTGCTGCGCCGGCGGCCCACCGTGACCTCGTGGCGCAGACTGCTGGAAACCGCCCGCTCGGAGTACGAGCGCGGCGCGGGAATCGTGCCCCTCGACAGCGACGAGGTGTACGAGAACTACGCGGCGGTGAGCTGAGGGCATCGCCCTCCGGCACATACCGGGGGCACATCGCCCCGGCTTGGCCCGTCTCGTCATGGTCTGGCCTCATCACTCCTGGCTGACGCCCGCCGTGTGCGTGCCCGGGTGCGCCCTGCACCTGCCTCTGTGTGTCGTATATGTACCTTTGCGCGTCGTGTGTGTGCCTATGTGCGCTCGGGGTGCCCGGCCGCCAGCCGGTCCCCGATGTCGCGCAGGCCCGCGAGGTCATGGACATCGCCGGGCAGTGCGGGTACTTCGACCACCGCCACCTCGGGGTGGCGGGCGGTGAAGCGGTCGCGCGTGCGCTGCTCGCGCGAGAGCAGCTGCATGCGGTCGGCGTGCAGCCTCAGCAGACCCGCGGTGAGCCGGTCGACGGAGCGCTCCTCGTCGGCGGGGGAGCCTTCTTCGGGAGCAGTGGCTGCGGCCTCGGATGCGGGAGGTCGTGAACTGCCGTACGTGTCGGGAGAGTTACGAAGTCCAGCTTTCCCGTCCGCCTGATCCACAATGCGGGGGTCCTCAAGATTTTCCGCGGCGGCGAGCGCCCGCTCGGCCGACAGCCGGCCGGCACCGCTGCCGTGGACCCGGTTCAGCACCAGGCCCACCAGCGGCATGTCCTCCGCGGCCAGCCGCTCCACGAAGTACGCGGCCTCGCGCAGGGCGTCCCGCTCGGGGGCCGCCACCACCAGGAACGCCGTACCGGGCGCCTGGAGCAGCTTGTAGGTGGCGTCCGCGCGCGTACGGAAACCACCGAAGGTGGTGTCCATCGCGGCCACGAACGTCTGCACGTCCTTCAGCAGCTGACCGCCCAGCAGCTTGCCCAGCGTGCCGGTCATCATCGACATGCCGACGTTCAGGAAGGCCATGCCCGCGCGGCCGCCGAGCTTCGCCGGAGCGGTCAGCAGGCGGATGAGCCGGCCGTCCAGGAAGGAGCCGAGCCGCTTGGGCGCGTCCAGGAAGTCCAGCGCCGAACGGGACGGCGGGGTGTCGACCACGATCAGGTCCCACTCGTCCCTCGCCCGCAGCTGGCCCAGCTTCTCCATCGCCATGTACTCCTGCGTGCCCGCGAAGCCCGCCGAGAGCGACTGGTAGAAGGGGTTCGCCAGGATCGCGGCGGCCCGCTCGGGGTCCGCGTGCGCCTCCACGACCTCGTCGAAGGTGCGCTTCATGTCGAGCATCATGGCGTGCAGCTCGCCGCCCGCCCGCCGCCCGTCCGCGGGCGCGTCGGGGCCCGCCGCACCCGCTTGGTCCTCGACGCCCTTCACCTTGCGCGGCACGTTGTCGAGGGAGTCGATGCCCATCGACTGGGCCAGCCGCTTGGCCGGGTCGATGGTCAGCACGACCACCTTGCGGCCCCGCTCGGCCGCCCGGAGCCCGAGGGCCGCCGCGGTCGTCGTCTTGCCGACCCCGCCCGAGCCGCAGCACACCACGATCCGCGTCTTCGGGTCGTCCAGCAGGGGATCGATGTCGAGCACGCGCGCGGGGGACAGGTGCCGGGCCGACTCCTGCGCCTCGGCCGTCCTGTGCCCCGCGGGGGCCTCCCGCGCCTCTGCCCGGTCCGGACTCATGACAACCCCTGCTTCCGCAGCTCGGTGGCGAGTTCGTACAGGCCCGCGAGGTCCATGCCCTCGGCGAGCAGCGGCAGTTCGTGCAGCGGCAGGCCCAGCTCGCCGAGGACCGCGCGCTGCTCCTGCTCCAGCGCGTACCGCTCGGCGTACTCCGCGGCCTGCTCCAGCAGCGGGTCCACCAGCTTCTCGGCGTTCCCGCCCCGCCGGGCCCCGCCCAGACCGGCCGCCGAGAGCGCCTGTGCAACCGATGAACGCTCCACGGCCCGTACGAGTTCCAGGTCGGTCGCGTCCAACACCTCCGGACGGACCATGTTCACGATGACCCGGCCCACCGGCAGCCGTGCCGCGTGGAGTTCGGCGATGCCGTCGGCGGTCTCCTGGACCGGCATCTCCTCCAGCAGCGTCACCAGGTGCACCGCCGTCTCCGGCGACTTCAGCACCCGCATGACGGCCTGCGCCTGATTGTGTATCGGGCCGATCTTCGCGAGGCCCGCCACCTCGTCGTTGACGTTCAGGAAGCGGGTGATGCGGCCGGTCGGCGGGGCGTCCATGACGACGTAGTCGTACGCGAACCTGCCGGACTTGTCCTTGCGGCGCACGGCCTCGCACGCCTTGCCGGTCAGCAGGACGTCCCTGAGGCCGGGCGCGACGGTGGTGGCGAAGTCGATCGCGCCGAGCTTCTTCAGGGCCCGGCCCGCGCCGCCGAGTTTGTAGAACATCTGGAGATAGTCCAGAAGGGCCAGTTCGGGATCGATGGCGAGGGCGTACACCTCGCCGCCGCCCGGAGCGACCGCGATCTTCCGCTCCTCATAGGGCAGCGCTTCTGTCTCGAAGAGCTGCGCGATGCCCTGCCGGCCCTCGACCTCCACGAGAAGCGTCCGCTTCCCCTCGGTCGCGAGGGCCAGCGCGAGTGCGGCGGCGACCGTCGTCTTTCCGGTCCCGCCCTTGCCGCTGACGACCTGGAGCCTGCTCACGTCTTCGAGACTAACCAGTCCGGCCGACAGTCACGCGAGAGGCTGTGGATAACGGCGCTCCCGGGCGTCCGCCTGTCCCGTGGGTCACAGCGGCTACAGTCGCCCCATGACCAAGAAGTGGGAATACCAGACCGTGCCCCTGCTCATCCACGCCACGAAGCAGATTCTGGACAGCTGGGGCGACCAGGGCTATGAGCTGGTCCAGGTCGTGCCCGGGCCCAACCCGGAGTCGCTCGTGGCCTACCTGAAGCGCGAGAAGCCGGAGCACCAGGCGTGAGCGCGGTCGAGGCCAGGCTGGCCGAACTGGGCCTGACCCTGCCGGACGTCGTCCCGCCGCTGGCCGCGTACCAGCCGGCCGTGCGGTCCGGCGCGTACGTCTTCACCGCCGGCCAGCTGCCGATGGTGGAGGGCAAGCTGCCGATCACCGGCAAGGTGGGCGCCGAGGTCACCCCGGAGGAGGCCAAGGAGCTGGCCCGCACCTGCGCGCTGAACGCGCTCGCGGCCGTCAAGTCCGTCGTCGGCGACCTGGACCGCATCGCGCGCGTGGTGAAGGTCGTCGGCTTCGTCGCCTCGGCGTCCGACTTCACCGGGCAGCCCGGTGTCGTCAACGGCGCCAGCGAGCTGCTCGGTGAGGTGCTCGGCGAGAAGGGCGTGCACGCCCGCAGCGCGGTCGGCGTCGCGGTGCTGCCGCTGGACGCGCCGGTCGAGGTCGAGATCCAGGTGGAACTCGCCCAGTAGTCCCCCACGGCCCCGCTGACCTCGGGCACCTCTCGAACATTCGCCCTATACGGGATAGCCTCCGGCCATGGCGAACGGTCAGTGGTACCCCCCGGAGTGGCCCGACCGCATCCGCGCGCTCGCGGACGGCACGCTCACCCCGGTGTCCCCCCGGCGTGCGGCCACCGTGCTCCTCCTGAAGGACACCCCGGACGGCCCGGCCGTCCACATGCTGCGCAGACGCGCCTCCATGGCCTTCGCCGGAGGCGCGTACGCGTATCCCGGGGGCGGTGTCGACCCGCGGGACGACGACCGTCAGATCCGCTGGGCGGGCCCCGCGCGCGCGTGGTGGGCCGAGCGCCTCGGCGTCGACGCGCCGGGCGCCCAGGCGATCGTCTGCGCGGCCGTACGGGAGACCTACGAGGAGGCCGGCGTGCTGCTCGCCGGGCCCGACCCGGACTCGGTCGTCGGCGACACCACCGGCGACGACTGGGAGGCCGACCGCGCCGCCCTGGTCGCGCGCGAGCTGTCCTTCGCCGAGTTCCTCGACCGGCGCGGCCTGGTGCTGCGCTCGGACCTGCTGGGCGCCTGGACCCGCTGGATCACCCCGGAGTTCGAGACCCGCCGCTACGACACCTGGTTCTTCGTGGCCGCCCTCCCCGAGGGGCAGCGCACCCGGAACGCCTCCACGGAGGCCGACCGGACGGTGTGGATCCGCCCCGAGGAGGCCGCGGCCGGGTACGACAAGGGCGAGCTGCTGATGATGCCGCCCACCATCGCCACCCTGCGCCAGCTGCTCCCGTACGGCACCGCCGCCGACACCCTGGCCGCCGCGCCCGCGCGCGACATGACGCCGGTGCTGGCGCGCGCCCGCCTGAGGGACGGCGAGATCGTCCTGTCCTGGCCCGGGCACGACGAGTTCACCAAGCACGTCCCGACCGCTCCCACGACCGCCGAGACGCCCGGTGGAGGCCCCGCATGACCGAAGCAGCAGCCCTGCCGGGCCAGCCCCGAGGCCAGGTCCTCTCGGGTCCGGCCACCGACCGGGCGGTCAACGTCCTCGCGCCCAACGCCTCCGCGATGACCCTGGACGGCACCAACACCTGGATCGTCGCCGAGCCCGACTCCGACCTGGCCGTGGTGATCGACCCGGGCCCGCTGGACGACGGTCATCTGCGCAACGTCGTGGACACGGCGGAGAAGGCCGGCAAGCGCATAGCCCTGACCCTGCTCACCCACGGCCACCCCGACCACGCCGAGGGCGCCACCCGCTTCGCCGAACTGACCGCCACGCGCGTGCGTGCCCTCGACCCGGCGCTGCGGCTCGGCGACGAGGGCCTGGCGGCCGGGGACGTGATCACGGTCGGCGGCCTGGAGCTGAGGGTCGTACCGACCCCCGGGCACACCGCGGACTCGCTGTCCTTCCATCTCCCGGCCGACCGGGCGGTGCTGACCGGCGACACCATCCTCGGGCGCGGTACGACGGTCGTGGCGCACCCCGACGGCCGGCTCGGCGACTACCTGGACTCCCTGCGGCGGCTGAGGTCCCTGACGGTGGACGACGGCGTGCACACCGTCCTGCCGGGCCACGGGCCGGTCCTGGAGGACGCCCAGGGCGCCGTCGAGTTCTACCTCGCCCACCGCGCCCACCGGCTCGCCCAGGTGGAGACCGCGGTCGAGAACGGCCACCGCTCCCCGTCCGAGGTCGTCGCGCACGTGTACGCCGACGTGGACCGCTCGCTGTGGCCGGCGGCGGAACTGTCGGTCCGGGCCCAGCTGGACTACCTCAGCGAGCACGGCCTGATCTAGTCGGGGCGCGGCGCCTTGGTGCCGTGCACGCGCGTGTACTCGTCGGCGAGCCAGGGCCCGAGGTCGTCCACGTACGACCGCAGGACGACCGGGTCGCCGACGGGCTCGTAGCCGTACTCGGCCGCCGTACGCAGCTGTGCGGCCCGCTCGGGGTAGTACGCGCCGAACGCCTCGGCCATCTCCCGCAGATCGCTGGTCCAGCCCTGCCAGCGGGGCATGACCAGGGTGAAGCCGGTGCGGACGAGGTGCCGGGACATGAAGCGCACCAGCGGCCGGCGGGCCTCCTCGGTGTCCTCCGTACCCGCGATCCGCTCCCGCCAGCGCGGCAGCCACCGGGCGAGGTCGCCGTTGGTCTCGCGGGCCAGCAGGGAGTCGGGGCGGTAGCGGGGCAGGTGTGCGGCGAGGTCGTCGCCGAGCAGCGGGGTGCACAGGCAGGCGACGAACCAGGCCAGGTCGTACCGCTCCAGGTCGCTCAGCAGCCTCGCCCGGCTGTACAGCAGCGTGCCGACGCCGTCGATCTGCGGGAACTCCTCGTCGAGCGCCTCCCCGAGGGCGTGTACGGCGGCCCGGTCGGCGTCGGCCGGTTCCTCGCGCAGGGCGATCAGGAGGTCCAGGTCGCTGCGTCCCACGCGCGCGGTGCCGCGCGGGATCGACCCGTAGAGGTAGGCGCTGTGCAGGCGCGCGCCGAAGACGGCCGGCAGCCGGTCGCGGGCGGCGGCCACGACCGCGCGGAAGGCGGGCGGCACGTGCGCGAGGGAGCCCTCGCGGACGAGGTACCCCTCGGCGTCGAGTCCGGGACGGCGAACGGGTTCGGGCATGCGCTCACTGTGCCGTGCGGGGGCGCGGCCGTGCGCCGCAATTTCCGGCGCGGACCAGCGGGGGGCGGGGGCGACCGCCCCCGGTGACCTCAGCGCGAGCGCTTCGCCAGCCGCTCGACGTCCAGCAGGATGACCGCCCGCGCCTCCAGGCGGAGCCAGCCGCGCTGGGCGAAGTCCGCGAGGGCCTTGTTCACGGTCTCGCGGGAGGCGCCGACCAGCTGGGCCAGCTCTTCCTGGGTGAGGTCGTGGACGACGTGGATGCCCTCCTCGGACTGCACGCCGAAGCGACGGGACAGGTCCAGCAGGGCGCGCGCCACGCGGCCGGGGACGTCCGAGAAGACCAGGTCGGACATGGCGTCGTTGGTCTTGCGCAGCCGGCGGGCGACGGCGCGCAGCAGCGCGGTGGCCACCTCGGGGCGGGCGTTCAGCCAGGGCTGGAGGTCGCCGTGGCCGAGACCGAGCAGCTTGACCTCGGTCAGCGCGGTCGCGGTCGCCGTGCGCGGGCCCGGGTCGAACAGCGACAGCTCGCCGATCAGCTCCCCGGGGCCGACGACGGCGAGCATGTTCTCGCGGCCGTCCGGCGAGGTGCGGTGCAGCTTGACCTTGCCCTCGGTGACGACGTAGAGCCGGTCGCCCGGGTCGCCCTCGTGGAACAGGGAGTCGCCACGTGCGAGGGTCACCTCACTCATGGAGGCGCGAAGCTCCGCGGACTGCTCGTCGTCGAGAGCCGCGAAGAGCGGGTTGCGCCGCAGAACGTCGTCCACGAGTTCTCTCCTTGTCGACCTGCTCAGGGGATCTTGCTTCCCCTTGGTACCAGGGGACCGTGCTCCCCATTTTGCCGGACGGTCCAAACAGTGTGATCTGTCACAAGGATGCCGCACAGGTGTCCCGAGGTAAGCGGCAGGGGTCCAATCGGGGGCCGATCTTCCGGGTCCGGGGCGGATGTCGGTACCGGGCTCTAGGCTGGCCGGGTGTCCAAATCGCCGGTGAGAGCGCAGGCAAAGGGGGCTGGGCGGGTGGTTGTACGTCGTGATTCCGCTGTGGGCGAACAGGGCTCCAGCGGTAGTAAGAAAACAGGCAAAACAGATAAATCGGGTTCTGCTGAGAAGATTACGCCTGTCAGGAAGGCCGTGACGGCGAAGAAGGCCGCTCCGGCCAAAAAGGCGGCTCCGGCCAAGAAGACGGCGTCTGCCAAGAAGACGGCGTCTGCCAAGAAGACGGCGCCCGCCAAGAAGGCTGCCGAGAAGACCGCCGAGAAGGCCGTGAAGAAGGCCGCGAAGAAGATCGCGCCTGCCAAGGACGTGGTGACGACGGGCGGGACCGTCAAGAAACCCGCCGGGAAGGCCGCGCCCGTCAAGACGATCGCCGTGCGGCCTCCGGCGGACGAGTCCCGCACCGCCCTGGTCCGCCGCGCGCGCCGCATCGATCGCGAGCTGGCCGAGGTGTACCCGTACGCCCACCCCGAGCTGGACTTCGAGAACCCCTTCCAGCTGCTGGTCGCCACCGTGCTGTCGGCCCAGACCACCGACCTGCGCGTCAACCAGACCACCCCGGCGCTCTTCGCCAAGTACCCCACCCCCGAGGACCTCGCCGCCGCCGACCCGGAGGAGGTCGAGGAGATCCTGCGCCCCTGCGGCTTCTTCCGGGCCAAGACCAAGTCGGTGATCGGGCTCTCCAAGGCCCTCGTCGAGGACTTCGGCGGCGAGGTGCCCGGCCGGCTGGAGGACCTGGTCAAGCTGCCGGGCGTGGGCCGCAAGACCGCCTTCGTCGTCCTCGGCAACGCCTTCGGCCGGCCCGGCATCACCGTGGACACCCACTTCCAGCGGCTGGTCCGGCGCTGGCAGTGGACCGCCGAGACCGAGCCCGACAAGATCGAGGCCGCCGTCGGCGCGCTCTTCCCGAAGAGCGACTGGACCGACCTGTCCCACCACGTGGTCTGGCACGGCCGTCGCATCTGCCACGCCCGCAAGCCCGCCTGCGGTGCCTGCCCCATCGCCCCGCTCTGCCCGGCCTACGGCGAGGGCGAGACCGACCCCGAGAAGGCGCAAAAGCTCCTGAAGTACGAGAAGGGCGGCTTCCCGGGCCAGCGGCTCAAGCCCCCGCAGGCCTACCTGGACGCGGGCGGCAAACCGGCGCCGCCGCTGGAGGCCGCGTGACGGAACGATCTCGGAGCCCTCGGGCGTTGGAGAGGGCAGAGCGACAGGGGTGGCGATGACGAGGGCAAGCGACACACAGGGCGGTCCGGTGGCGCTCAGCAGGGAAGGACTGCCGGACTGGCTGGAGCCCGTGGTGCACGCCGCCGAGACGGTCCAGCCGCTCCAGCTGAGCCGCTTCCTGCCGCCGGAGAACGGCTCGGGGCGGCAGTCGGCCGTGCTGATCCTCTTCGGCGAGGGCGAGCAGGGCCCCGAGCTGCTGCTCATGGAGCGCGCGGGCTCGCTGCGCTCGCATGCCGGCCAGCCGTCCTTCCCGGGCGGCGCGCTGGACCCGGAGGACGGTGATCCGCAGGGCGAGGGCCCCCTGCGGGCCGCGCTGCGCGAGGCCGAGGAGGAGACCGGACTCGACCCCTCCGGCGTGCAGCTCTTCGGCGTGCTGCCGCGGCTGTACATCCCGGTCAGCGGCTTCGTCGTCACCCCGGTGCTCGGCTGGTGGCGCGAGCCGAGCCCGGTGGGCGTCGTCGACGCGAACGAGACCGCGCGGGTCTTCACCGTGCCCGTGGCGGATCTCACGGACCCCGACAACCGTGCCACCGCCGTCCACCCCCGAGGCCACACAGGTCCGGCATTCCTGGTCGAATCGGCCCTGGTGTGGGGATTCACGGCCGGAGTGATCGACCGCCTGCTGCACTACGCGGGTTGGGAGCGCCCCTGGGACCGGCAGAAGCGGGTCCCGCTCGACTGGCACGCATGACAGGGTGATCCCCGTGCTGTGTTTTCCGGGGGCTGTGACGTCGGCGGCTGCGCCGTGGGCCCCCGGACCCCCGGCCGGGCCGCGGGGACCGGAGTGAGTAGGCGAGGCCTGAAGCAGTGAACGTGCTGGACATCCTGTTGCTCGTCGCGGCCGTCTGGTTCGCGGTGGTGGGGTACCGCCAGGGCTTCGTCGTCGGCATCCTGTCGGTGATCGGGTTCCTCGGCGGCGGCCTCGTCGCCGTGTACACGCTGCCCGTCATCTGGGACGCCGTGACCGACAACGCGGAGGTCGGCACCACTGCCGCCGTCGTGGCCGTGGTCGTCGTCATCGTCTGCGCCTCGGTGGGCCAGGCCCTGACCACCCACCTGGGCAACAAGCTCCGCCGGCACATCACCTGGTCCCCGGCCCGCGCCCTGGACGCCACCGGGGGTGCGCTGGTCAACGTCGTCGCGATGCTCCTGGTCGCCTGGCTGATCGGCTCCGCCCTCGCCGGGACGACCCTGCCGACGCTCGGCAAGGAGGTCCGCGGCTCCAAGGTGCTCCTCGGCGTCTCCCGGGCGCTGCCCGCGCAGGCCGACACCTGGTTCGCGGACTTCTCCTCCGTGCTCGCGCAGAACGGCTTCCCGCAGGTCTTCAGCCCCTTCGCGAACGAGCCGATCAAGGACGTCCGGCCGCCCGACCCGGCCCTCGCGAAGAGCCCCGCAGCCGTGCGCGCCCAGCGTTCCATCGTCAAGGTCACCGGCACCGCCCAGAGCTGCGGCAAGGTCCTGGAGGGCACCGGCTTCGTCTTCGCCGACCGCCGCGTGATGACCAACGCCCACGTGGTCGGCGGGGTCGACGCGCCGCGGGTGCAGATAGGCGGAGAGGGGCGCAAGCACGACGCGAAGGTCGTGCTGTACGACTGGAAGCGCGACATCGCCGTGCTCGACGTACCCGACCTGAAGGCGACCGCGCTGCGGTTCACCCCGCAGGACGCGGACGGCGGAGACGGCGCGATCGTCGCGGGCTTCCCGGAGAACGGCTCGTACGACGTGCGCGCCGCGCGCGTGCGCGGGCGCATCACGGCCAACGGCCCGGACATCTACCACCGCGGCACGGTCCGCCGCGACGTCTACTCCCTGTACGCCACCGTCCGCCAGGGCAACTCCGGCGGCCCGCTGCTCACCCCGGACGGCAAGGTCTACGGCGTGGTGTTCGCCAAGTCCCTCGACGACGCGGACACCGGCTACGCCCTGACGGCGGACGAGATCCAGCCCGACATCGAGCGGGGCCGTACGGCGAACGAGCAGGTGGGCACGGACAGCTGCGCCCTGTAGGACGGCGCGGCGGCGGTCAGCCCCGCGGGTGACGCAGGCGCACCGAGACCCAGCGGGCCCGGCGGCGCAGGATGTGCGGAATCCCCACCCGCAGATCTCCCTCCCCCAGTTGCGGGGCGCCTCGCTGAGGCGTGCTCAGGCCCGTGGCCGAGCGGCGGTTGCGGGGTGCGTCACTGTAGTCGTGCGTCCAGCCCATACCCCGACGTGTGCCCCCGCCCCAAGGTCGATAACCGCCCGCGCGCCCCCCAATTGGCCTATGCGGCAGGCATGTGGCCGTTCGAGGGACAACTGTTCACGATTCGGATACTCCGTGCACCCCAATGCTCACAGAACGGTCACCGGTCGGGCTCCGGGTCCTTGAGCCAGCTGATCAGTTCCGTGGAGAACGCCGCCGGGTCCTCCTCGTGCGGGAAGTGCCCCAGACCGTCGAACAGCCGCCAGCGGTACGGCGCTTCGACGTACTCGCCCGAACCGGCCGCGCTGCGCGTCCGGGTGACCGGGTCCAGCGAGCCGTGCAGATGCAGCGTCGGCACCCGTACCGGCCGCTTCATCCGCCGGTAGAACTGCACGCCGTCCGGGCGGGCCAGCGAACGCACCAGCCAGCGGTACGGCTCGATCGAGCAGTGCGCGGTGGAGGGGATGCACATGGCCCGCCGGTACGTCTCCACGGCCGCGTCCTCCGGCAGCTGCGGCCCGGACCAGTCCCGGATCAGCCGGCCCACCAGCTCGCCGTCGTCGGCGGTCAGTTGACGCTCCGGCAGCCACGGCCGCTGGAACCCCCAGATGTAGGAGTTGGCGGCCGTCTGCCGGGCGTCCCGGAGCATCGCCGCGCGCCAGCGCCGCGGGTGCGGCATGGACACCACGGCGAGGCGCCGGACGAGTTTGGGCCGCATGGCCGCCGCCGTCCACGCCAGATAGCCGCCGAGGTCGTGGCCGACCAGCGCGGCGTCCGGCTCGCCGAGCGAGCGGATGACGCCGGTGACGTCCAGGGCCAGGTTGGCGGGGTCGTACCCGCGGGGCGTGCGGTCGCTGCCGCCGACGCCCCGCAGGTCCATCGCCACCGCCCGGTAGCCCGCGTCCGCGAGCGCGGCCAGCTGGTGCCGCCACGTCCACCAGAACTGCGGGAAGCCGTGCAGGAGCAGCACCAGGGGCCCGTCGCCCAGCTCGGCGATGTGGAAGCGGGCGCCGTTGGCGGCGACATCCCGGTGCGTGACCTGCCTCCCGTCCGGGAGGTCGATCCGCACGGGCGAGGAGGCGGCAGGGTCCGTCATGACGACGAGCGTGCCACAGCCTCGATGGCCTCGGCAGCCCGGTCCTCGGGCAGCTCCGGGCGCGGGTGCGGCTTGGCGTTCTGCAGGACGCCCGCCGTCTGCTTCATCGAGGCGGCCACCTTCTGCGGGCCCTGGCCCTTCTTGGCCTTCTTCGCGAACATCACCCCGATGAGCGCGAGGAGGCCGGCGACCAGCACATTGGCCGCGAAGGAGAGCACGAAGCAGATCGCCAGGTTCCAGTGGCTCCAGGTGCGGATGCCGTACGCCAGGGCGAAGTTGAGCATCGGCAGGGAGAACACCAGTACCGCACCTGCCAGCGAGAAGGCGCCGCCGCTCGCCGCGCCGCGCTTCACGTCCTGCTTCAGCTGGGCCTTGGCCAGTGCGATCTCGTCGTGCACCAGCGCCGACAATTCGGTCGTCGCCGAGGCGAACAGCTGGCCGATGCTGCGTTCGGCGCCGACCGGGCTGCCGTCGGGTGCGCTCATCGCGTTCTCCCTCAGAGTTCTCTTGTGCCGCACGTGTGCCGTGTCG
The DNA here is from genome assembly GCF_040645635.1 of Streptomyces sp. NPDC046727. Lineage (NCBI taxonomy): Bacteria > Bacillati > Actinomycetota > Actinomycetes > Kitasatosporales > Streptomycetaceae > Streptomyces > Streptomyces sp. NPDC046727. The sequence continues at coordinate 137,715 of NZ_JBEYYR010000017.1, read as the reverse complement.
GACGACCGTCGCTCGTACGGCCGTCCGGGGTGGCCGCCGTGCGCGTGCGGCCGTCTTGTTTGTACCGTCTCGTCAGATCATGCCGGACGGTCGCTCTCCTCGCCTGCCCCGCCCGGCACTTCCGCAAGCCCGTCGCGCGCTTCGGCCGCCCGCTCGGCGGCCAGCCGCCGGTGTTCGGCGGCCTTCCGCTCGTGGATCTCGGCCATGCGGAGGTGGTACGCCGGGTCGTCCTGCTCGTAGATGTCCGGGATGCCGTCGAGGTCCTCGTCGCGCTCCTCGTCCGCGCACAGCCTGCGGTACCGGGCGTTGCGCAGCTTCAGGAGGACCGTCGCGCACACCGCCGCGATCAGCGATCCGGCGAGGACGGCCGCCTTCACCTCGTCCGTGAGCACGGCGTCGCCGTCGAAGGCCAGCTCGCCGATGAGCAGCGAGACGGTGAAGCCGATCCCGGCGAGCGACGCCACCGCGAAGACGTCGGCCCACGCCAGCTCCTCGCTGAGCCGGGCGCGGGTGAAGCGGACGGTCAGCCAGGTGCCGCCGAATATGCCGACCGTCTTGCCCACGACCAGGCCGAGCACGACACCGAGCGTCTCGGGCTTGGTGAACACGTCCCCGATCACCCCGCCGGATACCGACACACCGGCGCTGAACAGCGCGAACAGCGGTACGGCCAGCCCGGCCGACAGGGGCCGCAGCAGATGCTCGATGTGCTCGCCCGGCGCGTGCTCCTCACCCTCCCGGGTGGTGCAGCGCAGCATCAGGCCCATCGCCACGCCGGCGATGGTGGCATGTACGCCGCTGTTGTACATCAGCGCCCAGACGGCGACCGCCAGCGGCACGTACACATACCAGCCGCGCACGCCCCGGCGCAGCAGCAGCCAGAAGACGGCGAGGCCGGCGACGGCCCCGCCGAGGGCGGCGAAGTTCAGCCGGTCGGTGAAGAAGATCGCGATGATCAGGATCGCGAACAGGTCGTCGACGACCGCGAGGGTGAGCAGGAAGGCGCGCAGGCCGCTGGGCAGCGAGGTGCCGATGACTGCGAGGACGGCGAGTGCGAAGGCGATGTCGGTGGCGGTGGGTACCGCCCAGCCCTGCGTGGAGCCGCCCCCCGTGAGGTTGGTGAGCGTATAGACGAGCGCCGGTACGGCCATTCCGCACAGCGCCGCCACCACCGGCAGCACGGCCGCCTTCGGGTCGCGCAGGTCGCCCGCCACCAGCTCGCGCTTGAGTTCGATGCCGGCGACGAAGAAGAACACGGCGAGCAGGCCGTCGGCGGCCCAGTGGGCGACGGAGAGATGCAGGCCGAGGGCGTCGGGGCCGAGGTGGAAGTGGCTGACGCTCGCGTAGCTGTGACCCAGGGCGGGGACGTTCGCCCAGATCAGCGCGGCCACGGCGGCGAGGAGCAGCAGGACGCCGCCGACGGTCTCGGTGCGCAGCGCGTCCGTGATGAAGGTCCGCTCCGGCAGGGACAGACGGCCGAGGGCCTTGCGGGCGGTGGTGCGGGTACGGGTGGGCGCGGTCACGGGAGACCTCCGGAGGAAGGCGGAACTCACATGCCGACCAGACTTCCCGGCGCACCTGACGTGTCGCGTCGTACGACACTTTGCTTAGTTTACCTAAGGTGGCGCGTGCCGGGTCCGGTGATCTTCACCGTAGACGCCTCACGGGCACCCGGCACGTTCACCGGCCGGGTGCCCCGTGGGGCTGCGCTCAGTCCCCTCGCCTCGCTCAGTCCTCGCTGGGCGCCGCGGGCAGCTTGGCCTGGATGAAGTCCATGACCGTGGAGTCGGTCAGCGTGGTGACATCCCCGAGCTGACGGTTCTCGGCGACGTCCCGCAGCAGGCGGCGCATGATCTTGCCGGAGCGGGTCTTGGGCAGTTCCGCCACCGGCAGGATCCGCTTGGGCTTGGCGATCGGGCCGAGCGTGGCGCCGACGTGGCCCCGCAGCTCGTCGACGAGCGCCTCGTCCTCCGAGGCCGTGCCGCGCAGGATGACGAACGCGACGATGGCCTGGCCGGTGGTCTCGTCCGCGGCGCCCACGACGGCGGCCTCGGCGACCGACGGGTGCGAGACCAGCGCCGACTCCACCTCGGTGGTGGAGATGTTGTGCCCGGAGACGAGCATCACGTCGTCCACCCGGCCCAGCAGCCAGATGTCACCGTCGTCGTCCCTCTTCGCCCCGTCGCCGGCGAAGTACCTGCCCTCGAAGCGGGACCAGTAGGTGTCGATGAACCGCTGGTCGTCGCCCCAGATGGTGCGCAGCATCGACGGCCACGGCTCGGTCAGCACCAGGTAGCCACCGCCGCCGTTGGGCACCTCGTTCGCCTCGTCGTCGACGACGGTCGCGCTGATGCCGGGCAGCGGGCGCTGCGCGGAACCGGGCTTGGTCTCGGTGACGCCGGGCAGTGGCGAGATCATCATGGCGCCGGTCTCGGTCTGCCACCAGGTGTCCACGATGGGCGTCCGGTCGGCGCCGATGTGCTTGCGGTACCAGACCCAGGCCTCGGGGTTGATGGGCTCGCCGACCGAGCCCAGGACGCGCAGGCTGCTCAGATCGAACTTGGCGGGGATGTCGTCGCCCCACTTCATGAACGTCCGGATCGCGGTCGGCGCGGTGTAGAGGATCGTGACCTTGTACTTCTGCACGATCTCCCAGAACCGGCCCTGGTGCGGGGTGTCCGGCGTGCCCTCGTACATCACCTGCGTCGCGCCGTTGGCCAGCGGGCCGTACACGATGTACGAGTGCCCGGTCACCCAGCCGACGTCGGCCGTGCACCAGTACACGTCCGTCTCCGGCTTGAGGTCGAAGACCGCCCAGTGGGTGTAGGCCGCCTGCGTGAGGTAGCCACCGGCGGTGTGCAGGATGCCCTTGGGCTTACCCGTCGTACCGGAGGTGTAGAGGATGAACAGCGGGTGCTCCGCCTCGAACGCCTCCGGGGTGTGCTCGGTCGACTGACGGGCGACGATGTCGTCCCACCACACGTCCCGGCCCTCGGTCCAGGCCACGTCCTGGCCGGTACGGCGCACCACGAGCACGTGCTCGACGTTGTCGACCTTGCCGATCGCCTCGTCCACCGCCGGCTTGAGCGCCGACGGCTTGCCGCGTCGGTAGCCGCCGTCGGAGGTGATGACGACCTTGGCGTCCGCGTCCTGGATCCGGGTCGCGAGCGCGTCCGCCGAGAAGCCGCCGAAGACGACCGAGTGCGCCGCGCCGATCCGGGCCGAGGCCAGCATCGCGATCGCGGTCTCCGGGATCATCGGCATGTAGATGGCGACCCGGTCGCCCTTCTGCACGCCCAGCTCCAGCAGGGCGTTGGCGGCCTTGGAGACCTCGTCCTTCAGCTCCGCGTAGGTGATCGCGCGGCTGTCGCCGGGCTCACCCTCGAAGTGGATGGCGACACGGTCCCCGTGCCCGGCCTCCACATGCCGGTCCACGCAGTTGTACGCGACGTTCAGCTCGCCGTCCTTGAACCACTTCGCGAACGGCGGGTTCGACCAGTCCAGCGTCTCGGTCGGTTCCTTGGCCCAGGTCAGCCGGCGGGCCTGCTCGGCCCAGAAGCCGAGCCTGTCAGCCTTGGCCTGTTCATACGCCTCCGCGGTGACGTTGGCGTGCGCGGCCAGGTCGGCGGGCGGCGCGAACCTGCGTTCTTCCTTGAGCAGGTTGGCCAGGCTCTCGTTGCTCACGACATCTCCCTTTCCAAGGGTGTCCGTTGTGTCCCAGGCCACAGCTCATCAGACGCGGGGGTCCGATGACAAGGGTCGACCGGAAAATTGGTTTAGACCTGTCTGAAGCTCGTCGACCGCACCGGCCCGCCTGTCTCCCCACCTCCCGCGACGCCTTCCGTGACGTCCTCGAACACGCTTCCTCCTTCCGTCCCCGCGAGCAGGTACGCCTGTGCCTCGCCCACGTGGAAATACATGCCGTGCAGTTCCAGTTCGCCCCGGTCCAGCGCCCGGGCGACCGGCGGGTGCGCCTGCAGGTGCGCCAGCTGCTGGACCACATTGCTCAGGCACAGCAGCTCCACCGCGTCCGCGGGCGCCCGCCCGGCCAGCCGGGGCCGGCCGCGCCGGTCGCCGGCCATCCGCGCCAGACTCGGCAGCCCGTGCCGCAGCCACCGCCCCAGCGGGGTGTCCCCCTGACCGGCCCCGGCGGTCAGCAGCGCCTGCATCGCCCCGCACCCGGAGTGCCCGCACACCGTGATGGAGCGCACCCCGAGCACCTCCACCGCGTACTCGATGGCGGCGGCCACCGAGTCGTCGCCGCGCTCCTCGCCCGGCGGCGGCACCAGGTTGCCGACGTTGCGGACGACGAACAGATCGCCGGGACCACTGGCGGTGATCATCGACGTGACGAGCCGGGAGTCGGCGCAGGTGAGGAAGAGCTGCGCGGGACGCTGGCCCTCCCGGGCGAGCCGCGCCAGCTCCTCGCGCACCAGCGGTGCGGTGTTCCGCTGGAACGAGCTGATGCCACGGGCCAGTTCCCGGCCGGCCTCCTGCCCTGCCGGGGCGGCGGGGGCTCCGGCGAAGGCGAAGCAGGACTGATGGTTGCGCCAGGGGGTCCAGGGGCGGCACCGGCACTCGGCGGCCGGGGCCCGCTCGGCGGTCCGGATTCCGCCGCGCCGGCCCGACAACTCGGCCGTCCCTCCCCGCGCGGTGTGGGCACTGCGCCAGTCCTGCAGCGACTCGTACGCCGCGTGGTCCATGAACGAACCGTCCAACTCCACTACGGCGTGGGCGCCATGGGGTACGAGATGCAGGGCTCTGCTGAGCCGGGGCACCGCGAGGAAGGTCAGCTGGCCTCGGACACGTACGTGATGGACTCCTTTCTGCTCTTCGTGGGTGATGCGGGTGCGGGCGAGGCGGCGCAGGGCGACGGCGACCGCCACGGCGATCCCGAGGAACACGCCCTGCAGGACGCCGAGGAGGACCACACCGAGCGCGGTCACGGCGTAGACCGGCACTTCGCGGTGGCGCGTCACCGTGCGGATGTGGTGCAGGGACACCATCTGGATGCCGACGGCCATCACCAGGGCGGCGAGGGAGGCGAGCGGGATCTCCTCCAGGATCGGGACCATCAGCAGCGCGGCGACTACTACGAGAACGCCGTGCAGCATCGCGGAGTTCCGGCTGACCGCACCTGAGTTCACATTCGCCGTACTGCGCACCGCCACGCCCGCGATCGGCAGCCCGCCGAGCGCCCCCGAGACGATGTTGGCGGCGCCCTGGCCCAGCAGCTCCCGGTCCAGATCGGAGCGGCCGACCCGGGACTGCGGGCCGGTGCGGGCGGCGACCAGCTTGTCCACGGCCACCGCACCGAGCAGCGACTGCACGCTGCACACCAGGGTGGTGGTGAGCACCGCGGCCGCGAGACCGAGCGCCGGTCCCTCGGGCAGTCCGGCCAGGGCGTGGCTGTGCCAGGACGGCAGATCGACCCGGGGCAGGGCCAGGCCGGCGAGGGCGGCGGTCGCGGTGGCTCCGGTGACGGCGACGAGGGCGGCCGGCACCCTGCGCAGCAGCCGTCCGGCGCGGCCGGGCAGGCGCGGCCAGGCGAACAGCAGGGCCAGGGTCAGCGCGCTCATCGACACCGCGCCCGGGTGCAGGTCGGCCAACTGGGCGGGCAGATCCCGCAGGTTGGCGAGGACGGAGCTGTCCGGGCTGCCGCCGAGGACGATGTGCAGCTGGGCGACGGCGATGGTGATGCCGATGCCGGCGAGCATGCCGTGCACCACGGCCGGGCTGACCGCGAGCGCACCGCGCGCCACCCGCAGACAGCCGAGGCCGAGCTGGGCGAGGCCGGCCAGGACGGTGATGCCGCAGGTCATCCGCCAGCCGTAACGGTCGATCAGGTCGGCGGTGACCACGGTGAGTCCGGCGGCGGGCCCGCTGACCTGGAGGGGGCAGCCGCCCAGCCGGCCGGCGACGACTCCGCCGACCGCGGCGGCGACGAGGCCGGCCTGGAGCGGGGCGCCGGTGGCCAGGGCGATGCCGAGAGAGAGCGGCAGGGCGATCAGGAAGACCGCTACGGCCGCGGACAGATCGGCGCCCGCGACGGGGAGCCGGCGGCGCAACGGTGCGCGGCCGTGTGGTGGTTGGCGATGCTGGGCGTGAGGCGGTGCGCAGGCTGACATGTCCCGTCTCCTCCGGGGTGGCGCGGTCGCGGACTGGGTGGGACCCGCGGCGATGGGCGGGCTCGGTCGCGGCCGTGAGTCACGGCGTACAGCGGCGGGATGGAGTAACTCGCAGTAAAAGAACCGTAATGCCAGGTAAAGGCGAAGCATACTTTTTCGGGGCAAATGGTGCAGAAGATCGCTCGCCAGAGTGAACTAATCATTTGATCGGCTTGTCGTACTAATTCCTTCTCGGTCCCGTGAGACCTTGGCCGCGCTGTCGGGGCAAGCCCGGCACATCACCAGAAATGGCCCACATCAGCGTTTGCCTGAGAGAAGGAAGAAGGTGGACGGATCATGACCGCCACCCAGAGGATCGCTGTCGGCGCCATGGTCGCCGCGGCCTGTGCGGCGTCGCTCGCCGGTTGTGCGCACGACTCCGACGGCAAGAAGGAAGGCGCGTCAGGCCCGGAGCAGGGGGCGCCGGCACCGAACAGCATGCTCCGGCTCATCGGCGACGGATCCACCGCGTACACCGGATCCCAGCCGCATCTGCCCAGACCCGAGCGGCTGCGCCCCGGTCAGAAGCCCCCGCAGTTCGTGGTGTTCTCCTGGGACGGCGCGGGCGAGGACAGCCAGAAGCTGTTCTCGCACTTCCGCAAGGTCTCCAAGGAGAACAACGCGACCATGACGTACTTCCTCAGCGGTGTGTACATGCTGCCCGAGGAGAAGCGTGACCTCTACGAGCCGCCGCAGCACCCGCCGGGCAGCTCCGACATCGGCTTCAACGACGAGCAGGGCATCGCCGACACCCTGGAGCAGGTACGACTGGCCTGGCTGGAGGGCAATGAGATCGGCACCCATTTCAACGGCCACTTCTGCGGGCCCGACGGCGGGGTCGGCACCTGGTCGGTGGAGGAGTGGAAGAGCGAGATCGCCCAGGCCAAGAAGTTCGTGAAGTCCTGGAGGACCAACACCGGCATGAACCGGGCGGATCCGCTGCCCTTCGACTACGACAAGGAGCTGATCGGCGCCCGCACCCCCTGCCTGGAAGGGCAGCAGAACTTCATGAAGGCCGCCCGCCAGCTGGGCTTCCGCTATGACTCCAGCGGAGTCAACGACCAGGTGTGGCCCAAGAGGAAGCAGGGCCTGTGGGACCTGTCGATGCAGCTGGTGCCCTTCCCGGGCCACACCTACGAGCAGCTGACCATGGACTACAACTTCATGGTCAACCAGTCCGGCACCGAGACCCAGGGCGACCCCGACAAGTTCGACTACTGGGGCGACCAGATGCGCGACGGCCTCCTCAAGGGCTTCTACCGCGCCTACGACGGCAACCGCGCGCCCCTGATCATCGGCAACCACTTCGAGTCCTGGAACGGCGGCACCTACATGCGTGCCGTCGAAGAGGTGGTCAAGGAGGTGTGCACCAAGCCCGAGGTGCGCTGTGTCTCCTTCCATCAGCTGGTCGACTGGCTGGACGCCCAGGACCCGAAGACCCTGGCGAGGCTGCGCACCCTGGAGGTGGGTGAGGCGCCCCGGCAGGGCTGGGCGTCCTTCCTGTCCGGCCGCCCGGCCCCGGCGCCCAAGGGCGTGCCCGGGGCGCCGGCGGTCAAGGGCTAGGCGTCAGACCGGCGCCGCCACGCTCTCGCCGAGCACGAAATGGGGGTCGACCTGCGCCGCCAGGTCGGCCCCGGTGCGCTCGTTGCCCCAGGACTCGGCGTTCTTCAGGTGGAAGTGCACCATCTGACGGGTGTAGCGCTCCCAGTCGCGCCGCTCGTAGGCGGCGTCGACGGTGGCCCGAAGCGTGTCCAGGGCGCGGGCGTTGGCCTCCTCCAGGAGATCGAACCGGGGCGGACGGCCCTTCTCCATGGCGCGCACCCAGTCCGAGCGCCCGACGGTCACGAGCAGGTCGTCCCCGACCTCCGCGCGCAGGAAGTCGATGTCGTCCGGCTCCTGGATCTTGTTGCCGACGACCTTCAGAGCGACCCCGAAGTCACGGGCGTACTCCTTGTACTGGCGGTAGACGGAGACCCCCTTCCGGGTCGGCTCGGCGATGAGGAACGTCATGTCGAAGCGGGTGAACATGCCGGAGGCGAAGGAGTCCGAACCGGCCGTCATGTCGACCACGACGTACTCGTCGGGGCCGTCGACGAGGTGGTTCAGGAACAGCTCCACCGCTCCCGTCTTGGAGTGGTAGCAGGCGACCCCCAGGTCGGCGTCCGTGAAGGGGCCCGTGACCATCAAACGGACGGCGCCGCCGTCGAGTTCCACCGGGCGCGCGCAGGCGTCGTAGACCGGGTTGGGCTCCCGCACCCGGACCAGCCGTGAGCCCTCACCGGGCGGGGTCGTCTTGATCATCGTCGCGGCCGAGGCGATGCGCGGGTTGTTGCCGCGCAGGTAGTCCTTGATCAGCGACAGCCGCTCGCCCATGGCGGGCAGCGCCGCCGCCTCCTCCTCGCCGAGGCCGAGCGCGGGGCCGAGGTGCTGGTTGATGTCCGCGTCGATGGCGACCACCGGGGCCCCGGAGGCGACGAGATGGCGGATGAAGAGGGAGGAGAGCGTGGTCTTGCCGCTGCCGCCCTTCCCGACGAAAGCAATTTTCATGTTCACCAAGCGTAGTCGGGCGATAGCTGTAGGTGTCACGTGAAGTGAAGAAGACCACTCCTTCGTGGGGTGGGGCGGTGAGGTGCGTAGTGTCGTACTCATGAGTACGACAGGCGCGACCGCCGATCCGCTCGCGGCCCTGGGCTCGCTGCCCGGTGTGGCCGATTCCGTGGAGTCCGTGCGCAAGGCCGTGGACCGGGTCTACGGGCACCGGGTCATGCGGCGCCGCAGCAACGAGATCACCTCCGAGGCGGCCCTGCGCGCCGCCCGTGGCTCGGCGGCGCTGTCCGGCGCGGACTGGGCCCTGGAGGAGGTGCGACGGCGCACCGACTTCGGTGTCGACCCCGAGGCGCGCGTCATGGGGGCGGCCCTGCGGCTCACCGCCGAGGCGGGACAGCTGCTGTCCATCTGGCGTCAGTCGCCCCTGCGGGTGCTGGCCCGGCTGCATCTGGTGGCCGCGGCGAGCGGTGACGACCGGGTCGGCAGGCCGCGCCAGGCCGGCGAGCAGGTGGACGAGCCGCTGGTCGAGCTGCCCCTGCCGGACGCCGAGGAGGTCTCGGGCCGGCTGGAGGGGCTGTCGGACCTGATCATCGCCGGCACCTCCGCGCCCGCGCTGGTCACGGCCGCCGTGGTGCATGGCGAGCTGCTCGCGCTGCGTCCCTTCGTGTCCCACAACGGCCTGGTCGCGCGCGCGGCCGAGCGGATCGTGCTGATCGGCAGCGGCCTGGACCCGAAGGCGATCTGCCCGGCCGAGGTCGGCCACGCCGAACTGGGCCGCGCCGCCTATCTGGCCGCCCTGGACGGGTATGTCTCCGGCACCCCCGAGGGCATGGCGGCCTGGATCGCCCACTGCGGCCGGGCGATCGAGCTGGGCGTACGGGAGTCGACCGCGGTGTGCGAGGCGCTGCAGCGCGGCGCGGCCTGAGGGAACCCGGGAAGCTCCCCGGGCATAGTTGCGGCGGTACGAGTTCTCGTACCGCCGCTGGCATGTTCACCGGGTTACCAAGCGTCCTCGATGTATTGCCCATCAGGTCGGGATGCTTTGCCCGTGACCTGGTGCGGCTGGCCCGTAATCGACGGGTCGACGTCGCGTGGGTGCCCGATGTTCATGCTGGGTCCGTGGGCCAACTGCGTAGTGGTAGGGGATCCTCTCGGATGTCCTTTGGTCTCGCGGGCCTACGTTCTTTGTACCGCGAGCCGAGGTGAAGCGGAACCCCTACCTGCACTTCTTTACTTTCAGGTCCAAAAGGGGTGAAGCGGGCGCCGTCAGGCGGTGCTGCGGCGCCGGCTGGTGTACCAGACGAGGCCGGCGGTCGCCGCCGCCGCGCCTATGGCCGCCGCCGCGACCAGCGCCGGGCGGGGCGGGACGGAGAACGTGGGCAGCCGCTTCTTCAGCGGGACCGGCCGGCGGAACGCCAGAACGGGCCACCCGCGCGCGAGTGCCTCGCGGCGCAGCGTGCGGTCCGGGTTCACGGCGTGCGGATGCCCGACGGTCTGGAGCATGGGCAGGTCGGTCGCCGAGTCGCTGTAGGCGTAGCAGCGGTCGAGGTCGTAGCCCTCGGACGCGGCCAGCTCCCTGATGGCCTCGGCCTTGGTCGGGCCGTAGGCGTAGTACTCCACCTCTCCGGTGAAACAGCCGTCCTCGCCGACGACCATGCGGGTGGCGACCACCCGATCCGCGCCCAGCAGCTCGCCGATCGGCTCCACCACCTCGGCGCCCGAGGTGGACACGATCACCACGTCCCGGCCGGCCGTGTGGTGCTCCTCGATGAGCGAGGCGGCCTCGTCGTAGATGATCGGGTCGATCAGGTCGTGCAGGGTCTCGGCGACGATCTCCTTCACCTGCTGGACGTTCCAGCCGCGGCACAGCGCGGCCATGTACTCGCGCATGCGCTCCATCTGGTCGTGGTCCAGGCCGCCGGCCAGGAAGACGAACTGGGCGTATGCGGTACGCAGCGCGGCCCTGCGGTTGATCAGCCCGCCTTGGTAGAAGGACTTGCTGAAGGTGAGCGTGCTCGACTTCGCAATGACCGTCTTGTCCAGATCAAAGAAGGCCGCCGCGCGAGGCAAGGAGTGGTTTTCCACGCCCATGAGCATAGGCGCCCACCATTCGGCGTAAGGTGGGGCGTGTGGGTTTGCCTGAGAGGGCTCTCGGGTACACCATGGAAGTCACGGATCGTTCGCGACCGTGCTAACCCGGCCCGACTCCTCCCCCCCCGAGTCGGCCGTGGGGACGACCCCCGCTCTCCCCCCCGGCGGGGGTCGTCGCATGTCCGGGCGGGTTTTCTCCCTTCTTCCCTTTCATCACACGGCCGTACGGTCTGCCCTGCGTCGCCCCGGCGGCGTCCTTCGGCATGCCCATGATCGGTCACCGAGGGTAATCGTCACGCTGCTCTGTGGAAGTCGCACACCGGTGAGTACAGGGGTCACCGGTATGGGTGACGGAGATATTCACAGGATCGCGGTTGTCCACAGTTTTCGACCATGATCCACATCATTTCGCGGATCGCTGCACCGTGATTCCAGCGCACTCCGGCCGCGGCGAGTTCATGGCCGGTTCCGATTGTCGGAGCGCGTATGGCCGGTTCCTATCGGCCGTTCATATGGAGGCCGCTTGCCGGTTCTTCACACCTTTGGGAATCGCGTGGCCGCAGGGGCTGCGCGGCCCGTGCAGCGAAGGGGGAACACCCGTGACCGGAACCGTCACCCACGACCCGCCGCCCGGCTCCGCAGACCGGCCCGGACGGCCGCTCATCGTCACCGAGGACGCCGCTCTCCTGGACGATCTGCTGCGCCTGTGCGCGGCGGCGGGCGCCACACCCGAGGTCCACCACGGCGTACCGGAATCCGGCGACGGCTGGGCGACGGCCCCGCTCGTGCTCGTCGGCGACGATGCCGCCGGCCGGGTGAGCGGGGCCGCGCGCCGGCCCGGAGTGGTGCTGGTCGGCCGTGACCAGGACGACCCGGGGGTGTGGAAACGAGCCGTCCTGATCGGTGCCGACCACGTCCTGATGCTCCCCGACGGCGAGCCGTGGCTGGTCGACCGCATCGCCGACGTCGCCGAGGGCATCGGCCGTCCGGCCCTCACCGTCGGGGTGATCGGCGGCCGGGGCGGGGCCGGGGCGTCCACGCTCGCGTGCGCGCTCGCCGTCACCTCCGCGCGCGAGGGACTCCGCACCCTCCTGGTGGACGCCGATCCGCTCGGCGGCGGACTCGACGTACTCCTCGGCGGCGAGAGCGCCGAAGGGCTGCGCTGGCCCGCCTTCGCCGCCTCCCGCGGCCGGGTCGGCGGCGGCGCCCTGGAGGAGTCGCTGCCCGAACTGCACTCCTTGCGCGTCCTCAGCTGGGACCGCGGTGACTGCGTCGCCGTCCCGCCTCCCGCGGTGCGCGCGGTGCTGGCCGCCGCCCGGCGGCGCGGCGGCACCGTCGTGGTCGACCTGCCCCGCCGTCTCGACGACGGGGTCGCCGAGGCCCTCGCCCAGCTCGACCTCGCCCTGCTCGTCGTCCCGGCCGAACTGCGGGCGGTCGCAGCCGCCGGCCGGGTCGCCTCCGCCGTCGGCATGGTCGTGCGCGATCTGCGCGTGGCGGTCCGCGGACCGTACGCACCCGGCCTGGACGACCAGGAGGTGGCCCAGCTGCTCGGCCTTCGGCTGGCAGGCGAAGTGCCCGTCGAACCGGCGCTGCTTCGCCCGCAGGGCGGCGCGAAGCCCCCCGGCGCGACCGGACGCGGCCCTCTCGCCCGGTTCTGCACGCACTTCTGGGAGCGCGCGCTGGTCGAGGCGGGAGGCACCCGATGACCCTGCCCGGACTGGACCGGGCCGACGGCGCGGCCCTGCTCGACGGCGTCCGCCGCTGGCTCGCGGAGAGCGGCGCCGAACCCACCCCCGCGCGCGTCGCCCAGGCCCTGCGCGAACAGGGCCGGGTGCTCGGCGACGCCGAGGTCCTCGGCGCGGCCGAACACCTCCGGTCCGAACTCGTCGGCACCGGCCCCCTGGAACCGCTGCTCGCCGACCCGGACGTCACCGACGTCCTGGTCTCCGCCCCGGACCGGGTGTGGGTGGACCGCGGCCGGGGCCTGGAGCTGACCCCGGTCGCCTTCCCCGACGCGGCGGCCGTACGACGCCTCGCGCAGCGGCTGGCCGCCGTGGCCGGACGCCGGCTGGACGACGCCCGGCCCTGGGCGGACGCCCGGCTGCCCGACGGCACCCGGCTCCACGCGGTGCTGCCCCCGGTCGCCGTCGGCTGCACCTGCCTGGCCCTGCGGGTGGTACGGCCCCGGGCCTTCACCGTCGAGGAACTCGTCGCGGCCGGCACGGTGCCGCCCGGCGGCGACCGGATCCTGAGAGCACTGCTCGCGGCCCGGCTGAGCTTCCTCGTGAGCGGCGGAACCGGATGCGGCAAGACAACCCTGCTGAGCACCCTGCTCGGGCTCGTCGGACCGGGTGAACGGATCGTGCTCGCCGAGGACTCGGCCGAGCTGCGGCCGGACCACCCGCACGTCGTCCGGCTGGAGACCCGGCCCGCCAACCAGGAGGGCGCCGGCCTGGTCACCCTGGAGGACCTCGTGCGGCAGGCGCTGCGGATGCGGCCGGACCGGCTGGTCGTCGGCGAGGTGCGCGGGCCTGAGGTGGTGCATCTGCTCGCGGCCCTCAACACCGGCCATGAAGGCGGCTGTTGCACGGTCCATGCTAATGCTGCGGCGGATGTGCCGGCTCGGCTGGAGGCGCTGGCCACGGCCGCCGGGCTGGACCGGGCCGCGCTGCACAGCCAGTTGGCGGCGGCCCTCTCGGTGGTGGTGCACCTCGTACGGGACCGGTCCGGGCGGCGTCGGATCGCCGAGGTGCATGTGCTGGAGCGGGACGCCACGGGGCTGGTGCGGACGGTACCGGCGCTGCGCTGGGGCGAGCGGGCGTTCGCGCGGGAGCGGGGGTGGGAGCGCCTGCGGCACCTGCTGGGGGCGTCGGGTGAGCTCGCAGACGAGGGGGAGAGGTGACCGACATGGCCGGTCAGATGCCGATGGAGGCCGCGCTGGTCTGTCTCGGCGCGTTGGTCTGGCTGCTGGGCGGGCGGCACTACGGGATGCGCCGGGCCCGGCTGCTGCTGGCCGGCGGCGGAGTGGTGGCGGCCGGGCCGCCCGTCCGGGAGCAGGCCCTCGCGGAACTGCGGCGGCTGCACGGCCGGTGGGGTGCCGAGTGCTGGGCGCTCGTGGCCGGTCTCGTGCTCTCCCTGCTGGGCGCCTCGGTGATTCCGGTCGTCGCGGGGGCGGCCGGGGTGCCGGTGCTGCGCAGGGTGCGGCTGGCCCGGCAGGCCCGGCGCATCCGGGAGCGGCGGGCCGACGCGGTGATCGCCCTGTGCGGGGCGCTCGCCGGGGAGGTGCGGGCCGGACGGCAGCCGGGAGAGGCGCTGCTGCGGGCCGCGCGGGACTCCGGCGGACTCGGCGACGCACAGGCCGCCGTGGTGGCGGCGGCACGGTTCGGCGGGGACGTGCCCGGAGCGCTCGCCGTGGCGGCACGGCAGCCGGGCGCCGAGGGCCTGCTCGGACTCGCCGCGTGCTGGCGGGTCGCCGTGGACCAGGGCGCCGGACTCGCCGCCGGCCTGGACCGGCTGGACGGAGCCCTGCGCGCCGAGCGGGACCAGCGAGCCGACCTGCGCGCCCAGTTGGCGGGCGCCCGGGCCACCGCCGTGCTGCTCGCCGCACTGCCCGCCCTGGGCCTGCTCCTCGGCGCGGCCATGGGCGCGGACCCGCTGCGCGTACTGCTCCACAGCGGAGCCGGCCTCGGCTGTCTGACGGCCGGGGCGGTGTTCGAGGCCGCCGGGACGTGGTGGGCCATGCGGATCGTGCGGAGAGCGGAGGCGGTGTGAGGGGGCTCGGTGTGGCGTCCGGGGCGCGGGGTGCCGGTCGCGAGAGGTGGAGGTGGCGTGAGGGGGCCGCGCTCGTCATGGCGTTCGAGGTGGTCGAGACGGGGCGAGCGGCCCCGCGTGTGCGGGAAAGGCGACGGGGCCGGGATGCGCGGGCGCGCCGGGCGGTCCGGAATGTGCGGGGAGGGCAGGCGGTATGAGCGGGGAAGTCGTCCACAGGCTGGGGACGGCCGGGGTCGTGGTGCTGGTCCTCGGCTGGGGTGCCCGGCGGCTGGAGCTGGCGCGGCGACGGCGTCGGGCGCGGCGCCGGGTGGCGGAGCTGCTGGGCCTCGAAGTGCCCTTGACCAGAGAGCCGTTCGTGATCCCGGGCGCCGTACGGCGGTGGCTGCCGCCGGCCGGCGCGGCGTGCGGCGCGTGGGTGCTGGTCGGCGGGGCCGTGGGTGTCGTGCTGGGGCTGGGGGCCGGCGTTGCGCTCCTGCGGTGGCGGGACCGGCAGACCGCGGCCGGCCAGGAGGCGGTGACCGACACCGCCGGGGCCGCACGCCAACTTCCGCTCGCGGCCGACCTGCTGGCCGCCTGCATCGCGGCCGGTGCCGGTCCGGTGATCGCCGCCCAGGCGGTGGGGGAGGCCCTCGGCGGGCCCGTCGGGCAGGCGCTGGCGCGGGGCGCGGCGGAGGTGCGGCTCGGCGGCGCACCGGCGGACGCCTGGCGGAACCTGGCCCTGCTGCCCGGCGCCGGTGTCCTGGCCCGGTTGCTGGAGCGGGCCGACGAGTCCGGGCTCCCCGCGGCCGGCCCGGTCGCCCGGCTCGCGTCGGACGCGCGCGCGGACTGGGCCCGCACGGCGACGGCCCGGGCACGCCGGGCGGCCGTACTGATCTCCGCGCCGGTCGGCCTGTGCTTCCTGCCCGCGTTCATCGCGGTCGGGGTGCTGCCCGTCGTGATCGGACTGGCGGGCGGGGTGATGGGAGGGGGGTGAGGCGCACGGGAGCGGACGCGCGCACAGACGTCAGGTACGCGCGGAGAACGACAACAGACAGAACCTTACGGGGGTTGAGATGTTCGGAAAGATCAGGAAAGTGGCGGTCCGGTTGCGTGGGGCGTGCCGTCAGGACGCCGGAATGGTGACGTCCGAGTACGCCATGGGGATCATCGCGGCCGTCGGGTTCGCGGTGCTGCTCTACGAGGTCGTCACCAGCGGCCAGGTACAAGCGGAGCTGCAGGCCATCGTGAAGAAGGCCCTCAGTGCGCGGATGTGAGCGAGGCGGGGACCGCGGGTTCGTGACCGCGGAGGCGGCCGTGGTGCTGTCCGTGCTGGTGGCGTTCACGATGGCGCTGGTCTGGGCGCTGCTCATGGTGGCGGCGCAGATCGAGTGCGTGGACGCGGCCCGCGCGGGCGCCCGGGCCGCCGCCCGGCAGGACCCGGCCGACGCGGTGGTGTCGGTGACCCGGGAGGCGGCCCCGCGCGGAGCGCGGGTGACCGTCGCCCGCGAGGGCGACCGGGTCCGGGTGACGGTCGTGGCCGAGCCACCGGTACTGAGCGGGCTGCCGTTCGAGGTACGGGAGGAGGCCGTGGCCCTCGCGGAGGACACCGTGGGGGCGCCGGCGGCAGCGGGGGAGGCGGGGCCGTGAAGCGAGGGGGTGAGCCGGACAGCGAGCGGGGGCGTGCCGACGGCGGGCGGCGGGCCGGCCGGGAGAAGCGTGTGAGGGCCTGGGGACGGGGGAGCCGGTGCCTCGGCCGGTCGCGGGACTCCGACCGCGGGTCGGCCACCGTCTGGAGTCTGGGGGCGATCGCCGTGCTGTGCCTGGTGTTCGGCGCCGTGCTCGCCCTCGGGCAGGCGGTCGTCGTACGGCACCGGGCGGCGGGCGGCGCGGACCTCGCCGCGCTCGCGGCGGCGGACCACTGGGCCGAGGGCGGCGCGGCGGCCTGCGCCCGGGCCGAGCGGCTGGCGGAGGCCCAGGGCGTGCGACTGGTGCGGTGCGCGATCGTGGGCGACACCTCGGACGTGACGGCGGCCTCGGGGAGAGAGCCGTTCGCGGCGGAGGTCAGGGCGAGAGCGGGCCCGGCGGGCCCGGTGCCGCCCGACGTCCCGGGCAGGGCGTCCCCTGCTCGGCCTCCCGCCCCTCCGCGGGCTTCTCCTCCGGCGCTCCCCGCAACAGCACCGTGAGGAGCCGTACCGCCCCCCGCTTGTGCAGTGGGTCGTTGCCGTTGCCGCACTTGGGGGACTGGATGCAGGACGGGCAGCCGGCCTCGCACTCGCAGGAGGCGATGGCCTCGCGGGTGGCGGCGAGCCAGGCGCGGGCGGTGTGGAAGGCGCGCTCCGCGAAGCCCGCGCCGCCGGGGTGGCCGTCGTACACGAAGACCGTCGGGAGCAGCGTGTCGGGGTGCAGCG
Organism: Streptomyces sp. NPDC046727; assembly: GCF_040645635.1. Taxonomy (NCBI): domain Bacteria; kingdom Bacillati; phylum Actinomycetota; class Actinomycetes; order Kitasatosporales; family Streptomycetaceae; genus Streptomyces; species Streptomyces sp. NPDC046727. The sequence continues at coordinate 120,752 of NZ_JBEYYR010000017.1, read as the reverse complement.
GGACCGAGACGCCGCCGATGTCCCAGCGGTCGCAGGTCGCGAAGAGGGGCAGCATGCCGATGGAGGCGTGCTCGGCGGCGTGCAGGGAGCCGCCGAGGATCTCCGGGATGATCCGGGCCTCGTCCAGCTGGTCCTCGGTGACCGTCCACCACACCGCGCGCGTGCGCAGCGTACGGGGAGGGAGGTCGAGTTTCGTCTCGCCCAGCACTTCGCCGGTGATGAGACGCCGGCGCAGGAAGGAGACCACCTGGTTGGTGACCTCGACGGAGCCGTAGCACAGCCGGCCGGCGCCCCACGGGATCTCGGTGTCCGTCTCCAGGATGGAGATCGACGTGGTGTCGCGGGCGACGGTCGAGTACGGCGGGTCGGCCTGCTCGACCAGGGCGACCGAGTCCTCCAGGTCCAGGGAGCGCACCAGGTAGGTGCGGCCCTGGTGCAGGTGGACCGCGCCGTCGTGGACCGTGGAGTGCGCGGCGCCCGCGTCGACCGTGCCGAGCAGCCGGCCCGTGCCGGACTCGACGACCTGCACCGGACGGCCGCCCGCGCCGCGGATGTCGGTGAGGTCGGCGGCCCGCTCCCGGCGCGTCCAGTGCCAGGCCTTCGTGCGGCGGCGGAGCAGCTTCGCGGCCTCCAGCTGCGGCAGCACGTCCGCGCAGGCGGGGCCGAAGAGCTCCAGGTCCTCCTCGGTCAGCGGCAGTTCCGCGGCGGCGGCGCACAGGTGCGGGGCGAGGACGTAGGGGTTGTCGGGGTCGAGGACCGTCGATTCCACCGGTTGGTCGAACAGGGCCTCGGGATGGTGGACGAGGAAGGTGTCCAGCGGGTCGTCGCGGGCGACGAGGACCGCGAGGGCGCCCTGGCCGGAGCGGCCCGCCCGGCCCGCCTGCTGCCACAGGGACGCGCGCGTGCCCGGGTAGCCGGCGATCACCACCGCGTCCAGCCCCGAGACGTCCACGCCCAGCTCCAGGGCCGTCGTGGCGGCGAGGCCGAGGAGTTCGCCGGAGTGCAGAGCGCGTTCCAGGGCGCGGCGCTCCTCGGGGAGGTAGCCGCCGCGGTAGGCCGCGACACGCCGGACCAGGGAGCGGTCGACCTCGGCGAGCCGCTCCTGGGCGATCACCGAGATCAGCTCGGCGCCGCGCCGGGAACGTACGAAGGCGACCGAACGTACGCCCTGCACGGTGAGGTCGGTCAGCAGGTCGGCGGTCTCGGCGGTGGCGGTACGCCGTACGGGTGCGCCCTTCTCACCCTGCAGGTCGGTGAGCGGGGGCTCCCAGAGGGCGAAGACCAGCTCGCCGCGCGGGGAGGCGTCGTCGGCGACCTCCACGACCGGCAGGCCGGTCAGCCGGCGGGCGGCGACCGCGGGCTCGGCGGCGGTCGCCGAGGCCAGCAGGAACACGGGGGAGGAGCCGTAGCGGGCGCACAGGCGGCGCAGCCTGCGCAGCACCTGGGCGACGTGCGAGCCGAAGACGCCCCGGTAGGTGTGGCACTCGTCGATGACGACGTATCTGAGCGACTTCAGGAAGGAGGACCAGCGCGGGTGTGAGGGAAGTATCCCGCGGTGCAGCATGTCCGGGTTCGTGAGGACGTAGTTGGCGTACTGGCGGATCCACTCGCGCTCCTCGAACGGGGTGTCGCCGTCGTACACGGCCGGGCGCACCGACGTGCCGAGAGGATGTGAAAGTTCTTTCACCGACCTGCACTGGTCCGCCGCGAGGGCCTTGGTGGGGGCCAGGTAGAGGGCCGTGGCGCCGCGGCCGTTCGGGGCCTCGGCGCCACCCAGGAGGGTGGACAGGACGGGCACCAGGTACGCGAGGGACTTGCCGGAGGCGGTGCCGGTGGCGACGACCACCGAGTCGCCGTCCAGAGCGTGCTCGGCGGCCAGCGCCTGGTGCGCCCAGGGGTGCTCGATGCCGCACGCCTGCACGGCCGCGATCACCTCGGACCGAATCCGGTCAGGCCAGACGGCATGGCGGCCCGCGCGCGGGGGCAAGTGCTCCGTATGAGTGATGCGCGCAGCCCGGCTCGGCCCGGAGGCGAGCCGGCCCAGGACCACGCCCGGAGACGGGCGGGACGCCGGGTCCGCCGGGGTTCGATCGGATCGGTGATTCTTGGCCATCGGCACCGAGTGTGTCACTGGCGTGACGGACAATGGAGTCAAGGCGTCGTGCACGCCTGCCGGTAAGTGATTGAATGCCATCGCGGCTGGCGATGCGTCCCGGGGGCTTCAAGCCGAGGTGTCCGAGGGGCGACCGCTCGATAGCAAGGTGCTGGAGGATCCGTGGACCTGTCCCTGTCGACCGAGACCATGGGCGATCGCACGATCGTCAGGGTCGGTGGCGAAATCGACGTATATACCGCGCCCAAGCTGCGCGAGCAGCTGGTCGAGCTGGTGAACGACGGGAATTTCCACCTCGTCGTCGACATGGAGGGCGTGGACTTCCTCGACTCCACCGGGCTCGGCGTGCTGGTCGGCGGCCTGAAGCGGGTGCGTGCCCACGAGGGCTCGCTGCGCCTGGTCTGCAACCAGGAGCGCATTCTCAAGATCTTCCGCATCACCGGCCTCACCAAGGTGTTCCCGATCCACACCTCGGTCGAGGAAGCGGTGGCGGCCAACGACTGATCAGCGGCCACCCGCTGATCACCGACCGACCCTGGACCGGTCACCGGCGTCGGGCACCTGTCGGGGCCCGGCCGCCGGCCGGTCCTGTCCGGGCCGTTCACCGTCCCGTGCCGGGCCGGTGAACGGTCCGGCTCCGGGCTGCCGTAGCGGTCCGGAGCGCAGAAGTACACCAGGGGTGCGGGCGCTCGGCGGCCCCGTTCCCGACCGCACGCCCGTAGTCGCGAGGGGGATGCATGGCCACCGTCGAACTCCGCTTCAGCGCGCTGCCCGAGCACGTCCGGACCGCCCGGCTGGTGGCGGCAGCGGTGGCGCGCAGGGCCGGAGTGGACGAGGCCGTCCTGGACGAGGTCCGGCTCGCCGTGGGCGAGGCCTGCTCCCGTGCCGTCGGACTGCACCAGAGCAGCGGTGTCACGGCGCCGGTGAAGGTGGCGCTGATCGAGGAGGAGAAACAGTTCTCCATCGAGGTCGGCGACGAGGCCCCGCATGCCACCCCCGGCGACACGCCCGGCGGCGGGCAGGACGGAGACGCGGAGGTCGAGGAGGACGAGATGGGCCTCGCGGTCATCAGCGGCCTCGTCGACGACGTGGAGGTCACCACCGGGCAGAACGGCGGCCTGATCCGCATGACCTGGCCGACCACACCGCCGGCCACGGTGCTTCCCTGACCCGTCCGGCCGACCCGCCGTCGAGCCGTCGTACACACCCCCGAGGGCCCTGCTCAGCAGGGCCTTTTTCGTATTTTCCGGCAGGCCCCGGTCACATCTTCGACATGCCTCCGGCACATCCCGGAATTCGTGAAAGAATTCACGATCGATAGCCCGATAATTCGATCAAGAGCCAATGCGGCCGTCAATGCCTTTGGGGCATTACCTCTTTCGGGTTCCATGGTGCTGTCTCGATCATTTGCTGAAGAGCACGAGAAGGCTGATTCCGTTTACCGTCCCCTGTTTAGATCACTCGCGGGTACCTACAATCCGTCCACATCTTGAGCTCAGCCCAAGCGTCAAGGAGGACGAATGGCGGGGCTTTCTACCCCACAGCAGTTGGGTCACCCCACATCCCTCGCAGCCGCGGTCCTGACAGACGACAACCGGATCATCGTGGCCGTCATCGCGGCGGTCGCCCTGGCCGCGCTGGTGGTCGCGGGGATCCTGGTGCGTCAGGTGCTGGCGGCGGGCGAGGGTACCGACAGCATGAAAGAGATCGCCGAGGCGGTCCAGGAAGGTGCCAAGGCGTATCTCGCCCGGCAGTTGCGCACGCTCGGCGTATTCGCCGTCGTCGTCTTCTTCCTGCTCATGCTGCTGCCGGCGGACGACTGGAATCAGCGGGCCGGCCGCTCGGTGTTCTTCCTGATCGGAGCGGCATTCTCGGCGGCCACCGGCTATATCGGCATGTGGCTCGCCGTACGCAGCAACGTGCGGGTCGCCGCGGCGGCCCGTGAAGCCACTCCCGGTCCGGGTGAACCGGCAAAAGATCTCACTACCGTCTCACACACCGCGATGAAGATCGCATTTCGCACGGGCGGCGTCGTCGGCATGTTCACGGTGGGCCTCGGCCTGCTGGGCGCTTCCTGTGTGGTGCTGGTGTACGCGGCCGATGCGCCGAAGGTGCTGGAGGGCTTCGGCCTCGGCGCCGCCCTGATCGCCATGTTCATGCGCGTGGGCGGCGGCATCTTCACCAAGGCCGCCGACGTCGGCGCCGACCTGGTCGGCAAGGTCGAACAGGGCATTCCGGAGGACGACCCGCGCAATGCCGCGACCATCGCCGACAACGTGGGCGACAACGTCGGCGACTGTGCGGGCATGGCGGCCGACCTCTTCGAGTCGTACGCCGTCACCCTCGTGGCCGCGCTGATCCTCGGCAAGGCCGCCTTCGGCGACTCCGGACTGGCCTTCCCGCTGCTGGTGCCCGCCATCGGCGTGCTCACGGCGATGATCGGCATCTTCGCGGTGGCCCCGCGGCGCGCCGACCGCAGCGGCATGACCGCGATCAACCGCGGCTTCTTCATCTCCGCGGTGATCTCGCTGGCGCTGGTCGCGGTCGCGGTCTTCGTCTACCTGCCGTCGAAGTACGCCGACCTCGACGGCGTCACCGACGCGGCGATCAGGGGCAAGGACGGCGACCCGCGCCTCCTCGCGCTGGTCGCGGTGGCCATCGGCATCCTGCTCGCCGCCGTGATCCAGCAGCTGACCGGCTACTTCACCGAGACCAACCGCCGCCCGGTCCGGGACATCGGCAAGACCTCCCTCACGGGCCCGGCCACCGTCGTCCTCTCCGGCATCTCGGTGGGCCTGGAGTCGGCCGTCTACACCGCGCTGCTGATCGGGCTCGGCGTGTACGGCGCGTTCCTGCTCGGCGGTACGTCGATCATGCTGGCGCTGTTCGCGGTCGCGCTGGCCGGCACCGGTCTGCTCACCACGGTCGGCGTGATCGTCGCCATGGACACCTTCGGTCCCGTCTCCGACAACGCGCAGGGCATCGCCGAGATGTCCGGCGACGTCGAGGGCGCGGGCGCCCAGGTGCTCACCAACCTGGACGCGGTCGGCAACACCACCAAGGCCATCACCAAGGGCATCGCCATCGCCACCGCCGTCCTCGCCGCGTCGGCGCTGTTCGGGTCGTACCGCGACGCGATCACCACCAACGTGCACGACGTCGGAGCGAAGCTGACCGGGCCGGGCTCGCCGCTCAGCCTGTCCCTGGACATCTCGCAGCCCAACAACCTCGTCGGCCTCATCGCGGGCGCCGCGGTCGTGTTCCTCTTCTCCGGACTGGCCATCAACGCGGTGTCGCGGTCGGCGGGTTCGGTGGTGTTCGAGGTGCGGCGGCAGTTCCGCGAGAAGCCCGGGATCATGGACTTCAGCGAGAAGCCCGAGTACGGCAAGGTCGTCGACATCTGCACCAAGGACGCCCTGCGGGAGCTGGCCACGCCCGGTCTGCTCGCGGTGATGGCGCCGATCTTCATCGGCTTCACCCTCGGCGTCGGCGCGCTCGGCTCCTACCTCGCCGGCGCCATCGGCGCGGGCACGCTGATGGCGGTGTTCCTCGCCAACTCCGGTGGCGCCTGGGACAACGCCAAGAAGCTGGTGGAGGACGGCCACCACGGCGGCAAGGGCAGCGAGGCCCACGCCGCCACGGTGATCGGTGACACGGTCGGCGACCCCTTCAAGGACACCGCCGGACCGGCGATCAACCCGCTGCTGAAGGTCATGAACCTGGTCTCGCTGCTCATCGCGCCCGCGGTGATCAAGTTCTCCTACGGTGAGGACAAGAACCTCGGTGTGCGGATCGGGATCGCGATCCTCGCGCTGCTGGTGATCGTCGTCGCCGTGTACGTCTCCAAGCGGCGCGGGATCGCCGTGGGGGACGACGAGGGTGCCGAGCGGGTCGCCAACTCGCCCGACGCCGCGGTGGTTTCGTAGGAAAGGTCGTCAGGCCTGGTCAACGGGCGGGCGGCCGGCGCGTGCTGACGCGCCGGCCGCCCGCTTCCGTGTGTGCTCGCCCACGTGGTGAGCCTTCTCTCCCATGGTGCGAATGCTCACAAAAGCTGACTTATAGGCCGTTCGGTTAGGGGTGGTGGTGCGTCCGCCGTGTAGATTCCGGGGGCCGAGAGCCATGGAAGGGACCGATCCGGTGAACAAGAAGCTCGCGGCCGCACTGTCCGGCGGTGCGGTACTGGTGGTGGCGATGTCCGGGTGCACCAGCGGAAGCGGTGAGAAGGAGCCCGACCCCAAGCTGGTGTCCTGGGCCAAGTCGGTGTGCGACGCGGTGCCCCCGCAGGACGCGAAGATCAGGTCGGCGAACGCCTCGATCGCGGCGATAGCCACGGACACCAACCTCCCGCCCAAGAGCGCACAGAAGACGTACGCGCAGGCCTTCCAGGACATGGCCGACGGCTACAAGGCGCTCGCGGACGCCCTCGACGGCGCCGGAGCGCCCCCCGGCATCGACGGTGGCGCCAAGCTCCAGCAGGACGCCTCCAAGAACCTCGCCGGCCTCTCCACGTCGTACGCCGAGCTGAAGAAGAAGGTCGACGGGCTCGACACCAAGGACCAGGGCAAGTTCGCTCGGGGTCTCAAGGAGGTCGCCAGCCAGTCGAAGGAGGTCGGCAAGCAGGGCGAGAGCGGCACGCAGGCGCTGAAGCGGCTGGAGCAGGACGACGTCAAGAAGGCGATGGCCAAGCAGCCCAGCTGCAAGGTCGCCGCGTCCGCGACGGCCCAGCCGGCGGGGTCGGCGACGGCCGGCTGACACCGGCGGGCGGTCCGCGAGGAGGCCGGCCCCGGGCGGCCGTCGCGTCCGCGCGGAGCCGGGGCCAGGTGGCCGTCGCGGTCCGCGTGGAGTGGGGCCCAGGTGGCCGTCTCGGTCCGCGTGGAGTGGGGCCCAGGTGGCCGTCGCGGTCCGCGCGTGGTCGGCCCCGGGCAGCCGTCGCGGGCCACAATGGGGGCGTGACTGACTCCGGACTCGCTCCCCTGCCCGTTTCCGACCGGCCCGACATCGCCGCGCGCCTGAGGGACGCGCTGCTGGCCGCCTCCTTCACCGCCGACGGGCTGCTCGAACTGCTCGGCGCCGCCGCGTACGCGGCGCTGGCCCGCAGCGAGACGGTGCCCGCGCTGCGGGCGACCCGCGGCGACACGCCGCTGGAGACGCTCGTACGGCTCTTCCTGCTCCAGCAACCGGTGTCCCGCGCGCGCGTGGCGGCCGTTCTGCCGGTCGAGGAGGCGCTGGAGGCCGGGTGGCTCACGCGCGTGGGCGACGGCGAGGTGGCCGCGACCGTGGACGTGCGGCCGTACGGCGGTCCCGGCGGCGAGGACTGGTACATCGTCTCGGACCTGGGCTGCGCGGTCGGCGGCGCGGGGGGCATCGGGCAGCGCGACCAAGGTGTCGTCCTGGGCGTCGGCGGGGCCTCCACGACCCTCGCCGGCATCACCGTCCGCACCCCCGTCGCCTCCGCCCTGGACGTCGGCACCGGCTCCGGTATCCAGGCGCTGCACGCCGCCCAGCACACCACGCGCGTGACGGCGACCGATCTCAACCCGCGCGCGCTGCACATCACGGCGCTCACGCTGGCACTCTCCGGGGCGCCCGCCGCCGAGCTGCGCGAGGGCTCCCTGTTCGAGCCGGTCCGGGACGACGAGACGTTCGACCTGATCGTGTCCAACCCCCCGTTCGTGATCTCCCCGCGCGCCCGGCTGACGTACCGGGACGGTGGCATGGGCGGGGACGATCTGTGCCGCTCGATCGTTCAGCAGGCGGGGGAACGGCTGAACGAGGGCGGGTTCGCGCAGTTCCTCGCGAACTGGCAGCACGTGGCGGGGGAGGACTGGCAGGACAGACTCAGGTCATGGGTGCCGCGCGGGTGCGATGCCTGGATCGTGCAGCGCGAGGTGCAGGACATCACGCAGTACGTCGAGCTGTGGCTGAGGGACGCCGGCGACCACCGCGGGGACCCGGCGGAGTACCAGGCGCGGTACGACGCCTGGCTCGACGAGTTCGAGGCGCGCAAGGTCAAGTCGATCGGCTTCGGCTGGATCACCCTGCGCAGGACCGGGTCCGCCGAGCCCGTCGTCACCGTGGAGGAGTGGGCGCACCCGGTCGAGCAGCCGCTCGGGGAGACGATCCGGGCGCACTTCGACCGCATCGACTACCTCCGCGAGCACGACGACGCGGCGCTGCTGGACAGCCACTTCAAGCTCGCCGCCGAAGTGGTCCAGGAGCAGGTCGGGCTGCCCGGCGCCGAGGACCCGGAGCATGTGGTGCTGCGTCAGCACCGCGGGATGCGCCGGGCGACGAAGGTGGACACGGTCGGCGCGGGGTTCGCCGGCGTGTGCGACGGCACGCTGAGCGCGGGCCGCATCCTGGACGCCATCGCGCAGCTCGTCGGCGAGGACCCGGTGCTGCTCCGCGACCGCACCCCCGCGCAGATCCGGCTGCTGGTGGAGCAGGGCTTCCTGGAGCCGGCCGGCTGAGGCGGGCGCACGCCCGCGCCGGGGGACCGACCTGGCGCACGCTGGGGAGCGCCAGGGGGCGGGGAACGCGCCGGCGCACGTAGCGCGAAAGTGCCTGCCGGGGCGCGGGATGCGCTGGCGCGCGCCCGGGCGGGAATCCCGGGGCGGAGGGGCGGTGCCGGGCAGGCGCCGCCCCGGCGCCCGTGCCGTCGTAGCCGCGGTCGGATCATCCTCCGACCCCGGCGCGGGGCATCGTCGTATGCCGGGGGCACTGGCCGGAAGAGCATGCCGTGGGGGCGGGGCGCGGACCCGTTTTCGGAAAACGGCCGGAAAATATGCGCGGCGGATCGAGGTCTATCCCCTTTCGCGCGTGAGTTCGATTACATGGCGGCCTTCCGTTCACCCTGATGTCGCCCGCCCGTCTCCCGCGCGTGCCACCCTCCGGGCGCTGGGCAGAGCCGACGGCAGGGAAGGGTGGGCGGGCGATGGAGAGTGGGCCGGCGATCTTCGCGGGAGCGGTGTTCGCCCTGTTCGGGGCCGGTCTGCTGGCCTGGACCGGGACGCGTCTGCGGCGCCGGGAACCGGTGGCCCTCGGTGTGAGTCGGATCGCATCGGCCACGGTCGCGAGCGTGGCCGGGACGGTCGCGCTGAGCCTCGGTGCATACTGCCTGACCCGGCTCTGAGACCGGCGGGTGCCGTGTCCACCGAGTAAGGGGAGCGTCACGCTCCGGACAGGGGTACGGGTGCGGCCGGGCAGTCCGGGCGGCAGGAATGGCGGTAGTCGGGTTACCGTTCGAGTGGCCGTTGTGGGCTTTTCCCGTTTGACACGGGGGCGGGATGTAGCGTCACACTCCGCAGCGTCACACGAGCCAGCAGTACGCCGCGACCCCGGGACGAAGGCCTGGGGAGGCCCCAGCGTCGACCGGAGAGAAGAGCGAAGTTGTCCCCGACCAGCGAGACCGCACACGGCGGTCGCCGACTCGTCATCGTCGAGTCGCCTGCCAAGGCGAAGACGATCAAGGGCTACCTCGGCCCCGGCTACACCGTCGAGGCGAGCGTCGGGCACATCCGCGACCTTCCCAACGGCGCCGCGGAGGTGCCGGAGAAGTACACCGGCGAGGTCCGCCGCCTCGGTGTGGACGTCGAACACGACTTCCAGCCGATCTATGTGATCAACGCCGACAAGAAGGCACAGGTCAAGAAGCTCAAGGACCTGCTGAAGGACTCCGACGAGCTGTTCCTCGCCACCGATGAGGACCGGGAGGGCGAGGCGATCGCCTGGCACCTCCAGGAGGTCCTCAAGCCGAAGATCCCGGTCAAGCGCATGGTGTTCCACGAGATCACCAAGGACGCCATCCGCGAGGCCGTCGCCAACCCGCGCCAGCTCAACCAGAAGCTGGTCGACGCCCAGGAGACCCGCCGCATCCTCGACCGCCTCTACGGCTACGAGGTCTCCCCGGTGCTGTGGAAGAAGGTCATGCCCCGGCTGTCGGCCGGCCGCGTGCAGTCCGTCGCCACCCGACTCGTCGTGGAGCGGGAACGCGAGCGCATCGCCTTTCGTTCTGCCGAGTACTGGGACCTGACGGGCACCTTCGCCACCGGCCGCGCGGGGGACCCCTCGGACCCGTCGTCGCTGGTCGCCCGCCTGCAGACCGTCGACGGCAGGCGGGTCGCGCAGGGCCGCGACTTCGACTCCCTGGGACAGCTCAAGAGCGCGAACACCCTCCACCTCGACGAGGCGACGGCCCGTGCCCTCGCCGCCGCCCTGGAGAACACCCGCTTCTCCGTGCGCTCCGTCGAGTCCAAGCCGTACCGCCGCTCGCCGTACGCCCCGTTCCGTACGACGACGCTGCAGCAGGAGGCCAGCCGCAAGCTCGGCTTCGGCGCGAAGGCGACCATGCAGGTCGCGCAGAAGCTGTACGAGAACGGCTACATCACGTACATGCGTACGGACTCCACGACGCTGAGCGACACGGCGGTCGCCGCCGCCCGCGCCCAGGTCACGCAGCTGTACGGCGCCGACTACCTGCCGCCGCAGCCGCGCACCTACGCCGCCAAGGTCAAGAACGCCCAGGAGGCGCACGAGGCGATCCGTCCCTCGGGTGATCGTTTCCGCACCCCGGCGGAGACCGGCCTGACCGGCGACCAGTTCAAGCTCTACGAGCTGATCTGGAAGCGGACCGTCGCCTCCCAGATGAAGGACGCGACCGGTAACTCCGTCACCGTGAAGATCGGTGGCGCCGCCGCCGACGGCCGGGACGTCGAGTTCAGCGCCTCCGGCAAGACGATCACCTTCCACGGCTTCCTGAAGGCCTACGTCGAGGGTGCCGACGACCCGAACGCCGAGCTGGACGACCGCGAGCGCCGGCTGCCGCAGGTGGCCGAGGGCGACGCGCTGTCCGCCGAGGAGATCACGGTCGACGGCCACGCCACCAAGCCCCCGGCCCGCTACACCGAGGCCTCCCTGGTCAAGGAGCTGGAAGAGCGCGAGATCGGCCGCCCGTCGACGTACGCGTCGATCATCGGCACGATCCTGGACCGCGGCTACGTCTTCAAGAAGGGCACGGCCCTCGTGCCGTCCTTCCTGTCCTTCGCCGTGGTGAACCTCCTGGAGAAGCACTTCGGGCGGCTCGTCGACTACGACTTCACCGCCAAGATGGAGGACGACCTCGACCGCATCGCCGCGGGCGAGGCCAAGGCCGTGCCGTGGCTGAAGCGCTTCTACTTCGGCGAGGGCCACGACGGCGTCGGCAGCGCCGCCGAGGCCGGCAACGGCGACGGGGACCACCTCGGCGGCCTCAAGGAGCTGGTGACCGACCTGGGCGCGATCGACGCGCGCGAGGTGTCGTCGTTCCCGGTGGGCAACGACATCGTGCTCCGCGTCGGCCGCTACGGCCCGTACATCGAGCGCGGCGAGAAGGACACCGAGCAGCACCAGCGCGCCGACATCCCCGACGACCTGGCGCCGGACGAGCTGTCCGTCGAGCTGGCCGAGGAGCTGCTGGCCAAGCCCAGCGGTGACTTCGAGCTGGGCACCGACCCGGCCACGGGCCACCAGATCGTCGCCAAGGACGGCCGCTACGGCCCGTACGTCACGGAGATCCTCCCCGAGGGCACCCCGAAGACCGGCAAGAACGCGGTCAAGCCGCGGACGGCGTCGCTCTTCAAGTCCATGTCGCTCGACACGGTGACGCTCGACGACGCGCTGAAGCTGATGTCGCTGCCGCGGGTCGTCGGCACGGACGCCGACGGCGTGGAGATCACCGCGCAGAACGGCCGGTACGGCCCGTACCTGAAGAAGGGCACGGACTCGCGCTCGCTGCAGTCCGAGGACCAGCTCTTCACGATCACGCTGGAGGAGGCCCAGGCGATCTACGCCCAGCCGAAGCAGCGTGGCCGCGCCGCCGCCAAGCCGCCGCTGAAGGAGCTGGGCGAGGACCCGGTCTCCGGCAAGCCGGTCGTGGTCAAGGACGGCCGCTTCGGCCCGTACGTCACCGACGGCGAGACGAACGCGACCCTCCGCTCGGGCGACAGTGTCGAAACGATCACTCCTGAGCGTGGTTTCGAGCTGCTCGCCGAGAAGCGGGCGAAGGGCCCCGCCAAGAAGACCGCGAAGAAGGCGGCGGCCAAGAAGACCGCCCCGGCGAAGAAGACCGCCGCCAAGAAGACGGCCGCGAAGAAGACGACGGCCGCCGCGAAGAAGACGACCGCCAAGAAGACCACCGCCAAGAAGGCGACGGCTTCGAAGACGGCCGCTTCGGGCACGGAGGACTGACGCCCGCGCCGCGACCTCCTCTCCGGTGACCAGCGCATCGGGTTCGCGAAACGAACGCCCCGGCACCCTTTCGGTGCCGGGGCGCACGCGTACGCACGGACACGCGAGGTGTGCTGTCGGTGGCTGCGGATAGGCTGAACGCATGACGCGAGCCGAGCAGCCAACGGCCCCCACCACAGCCCCGGACGACGCCCTGGTCGCGGACTCCCGCGAGCGTGCCGTCCGCTCCCTGCTGCGCCGGCCGCAGCTGAGGCGCCTGTGGAGCGCGCAGCTGGTGAGCGGAGTCGGCGACGCCCTGTCCCTCCTCGTGCTGGTCGTCCTGGTCCTCCAGGCGGCCATCGCCGAGGGGGCCTTCGGCGGTGGTTACCGGGGCGTGGCGTTCGCAGTGGCGACGGTCTTCGGTGTGCGCATCCTCGCCGCGCTGCTCTTCGGCGCCGTCCTCCTCGGCCCGCTGACCTCGCTCACCTCCCCGGAGGGCCCGCTCGACCGCCGCTGGACCATGGTCGGTGCCGACGGCCTGCGCGCCGCGCTGCTGATCGTCGCGCCCCTGTGGATCGACTGGACCCCGGACGACGCGCTCGCCGTCCTGCTGGTCACCGCCTTCGTCACCGGCGTCGCCGAGCGGCTGTGGACCGTGTGCCGGGAGAGCGCCGCCCCCGCTCTGCTGCCGGCCCCGCCCCCCGAGGGCGCGACCGTACGGCCGCTGCCGGACCACCTGGACGCCCTGCGCCGCCTGTCGCTGCGTACGACGTTCCTGGCGGTCCCGCTGGCCGCCGCCGCCCTGGTCGTCGCCGCCCTGCTGAACAACCTGCTGGGCACGGGCGTGGCCTGGTTCGACCAGCACCAGGCGGCCCTCGGGTCGTATGTGGCGGCGGGCCTGTTCGCCGGCTCCCTGTCCGTGCTGACGTACCTGGAGCTGCCCGACACGCGCACCCCGCGCGCGCGGTCCCCGCTGGAGGGGCTGCGCCGCCCGCGCACCGGCACCGGTGTCGACAAGGGCCGCACGGGCGCCGTCCCGCTGCTCTTCCCGGCCTGCGCCGGCGTCGCCGGGGCGATCGCCGCGGCCGTCGCGGTGTGCGTGCTGCACGCCAAGGACCTGGGCGGCGGCCCGGTCCTGTACGGCCTGCTGGTGCTGGGCCTCACCGGCGGTGTCGCCGTCGGCATCCGCACCGCCCCCGCGCTGCTGCCCTCGCTCTCCCGCCGCCGCCTGCTGGCCCTGGCGATCGCCGTCACCGGCATCGCGCTGCTGGCCGCCGGGCTCGTCCCGGACGTCACCACGGTCCTGCTGATCGTCACGCTGGCCGGCGCCGGCGCGGGCGTGGCCGCCAACACCGGGCACACCCTGCTCGACCAGGAGACCGAGGACTACCGCCGGGCGCGCACCACCGAGCACCTGCACGCCGTGGTCCGCGTCTTCATAGCGCTCGGCGCCCTGATCGCGCCTCTGGTCGCGGCGCTGATCGGCCCGCACCGGCTGGAGAACGGCAGGTTCGTCTTCGCGCACGGCGGCGCGGCCTTCACCCTGATGCTGGTCGGCGCGCTGCTGCTCCCGGTGGCCGCGCTGGTCCTCGCCAAGGTCGACGACCGGTCCGGCGTGCCGCTGCGCCAGGACCTCAAGGACGCGCTGCTCGGCGGCGACGACCCGGTGCAGGCACCGACGGCGAGCGGCTTCTTCATCGCCCTGGAGGGCGGCGACGGCGCCGGCAAGTCCACCCAGGCCGAGGCTCTCGCCGAGTGGATCCGCGCCAAGGGCCACGAGGTCGTGCTCACCCGTGAGCCCGGCGCCACCCCGGTCGGCAAGCGGCTCCGCTCGATCCTGCTGGACGTGTCCTCGGCGGGCCTGTCGCACCGCGCGGAGGCGCTGCTGTACGCGGCCGACCGCGCGGAGCACGTCGACACGGTCGTACGCCCCGCCCTGGAGCGCGGCGCGGTGGTGATCTCGGACCGCTACATCGACTCCTCCGTCGCCTACCAGGGCGCCGGCCGCGACCTGTCCCCGACCGAGATCGCCCGCATCAACCGCTGGGCCACCAACGGGCTCGTCCCGCACCTCACCGTCCTGCTGGACGTCTCCCCGGAGGCCGCCCGCGAGCGGTTCACCGAGGCACCGGACCGGCTGGAGTCCGAGCCGGCGGAGTTCCACGCGCGCGTGCGGGCCGGTTTCCTCACGCTGGCCGCCTCCGACCCCGGCCGCTACCTGGTGGTGGACGCCGGGCAGGAACCCGAGGCCGTCACCACGGTGATCCGGCACCGGCTGGACACCGTGCTGCCGCTGTCCGAGGCCGAGATCAAGGCTCAGGAGGAGGCGCGGAAGAAGGCCGAGGAGGAAGCCCGCCGCAAGGCCGAGGAAGAGGCCGCTCGCAAGGCCGAGGAGGAGCGCCTGGAGCGCGAGCGCCAGGAGCAGCTCGCCAAGCTGCGCGCCGAGGAGGAGGAGCGCAAGCGCCGCGAGCTGGAGGAGGCGCAGCGGCGCGAGGCCGAACGGCAGGCGGAGGAGGCCCGGCAGCGGGCCGAGGAAGCGGCCCGGCGCGCGGAGGAGGAGCGGCAGCGGCTGCTCGCCGAGGAGAAGGCGCGCGCCGAGGAGGAGGCCCGCCGCAAGGCCGAGGAGGAGCGGCGCCGCAAGCAGGCCGAGGAGGAGGCCCGGCTGCGCGCCGAGGAAGAGGCCCGGCAGGCCCGGCTGCGCGCCGAGGAGGAGGCCCGGCGCCTGGAGGCGCAGCGCAAGGCCGAGGAAGCGCTGTTGCGGGCCGAGGAAGCCCGCCGGCAGGCGGCCGAGGCCGCGGCGGCGGCCGACGCGGCGGCCCGCAGGCCCAGCGCGCCCCGGCCGACGGCACCGGGCGTGGTCCCCGACGCGGTGACCGTCCCCACACCGGTGGTGTCTCCCGACACCCCCCGAGGCACCGAGGAGACCGTCCCCACACCGGTGGTGGCGCCGGACGCGAAGGCCCCGGGCGCGGACGGGCGTCGTACGGACGCGCAGGGCACGGACCCGCGGCCCATGGACGAGACGACGGTGCTGAGGCCGGTGCGCGAGGAGCGCGGCGGTTTTGCCGGCGACGCCCGCGACGCCCAGGGACCTCACCCGGACTCCGAGGTGACCGCCGAGCTGCCGCAGCCGCCGGCCGCCTCCGGCCCGGCCGAGGAGACGGCGGTACTGCCGCGGACCCCGGGCGCGGCGGACGAGACGGCCGTGCTGCCGCCGGTGCCCGCCGACGAGACGGCCCAGCTGCCGCCGGTGCCTCCGGGCGCGGCCGACGAGACCGCCGTACTGCCGCCGGTACGCGGGGACGACCCGGCGGACCGGGTGCCGCCCGGCTACTTCCGGGACGAGCGGCCCGCCGCCGGACCCGACGGCACCGAGCCGCGCACCCGTGAGATGCCCCAGCTCGACGCCGACGGCACACCCCGCCGCCGGCCGCGCTCCGACTGGGCCGAGGAGACCCCGCTGGACGACCTGCCGTCGCTGGCCGACGAGCTGCTGGGGTCGTACGGCGAGCAGGGGTACGACGACCAGGGCGACGGCGGCGAGCAGAGCCGTGAGGAGCCCGGCCGCGAGGAGCAGGGGCGCAGGGGACGCGGCCGGGGCCGGCGGGGCTGACCGGAGCGGACTCGTGCGGGGACGGGCGTCCCGGGCGTCGGCGAGGGCCGGCGTTTCCGGGGCGCCTTCGTCGTCGGTGCCCTTCGGCGGGGGCGTTTCGGTGGTGTCCCGGATGTCGGTGCCCGTCCGTGCGGGCGTTCTCGTGGCGTCCCGGTGTCGGTGCCCACTCGCACCGGCGTTCCCATGGCACCTGGTTGTCAGTGGCCACCCGCACAATGGACTGCGGAACGGGCAGTGTGACGGAAGGGCGGCGTGACCCATGACCGTGTGGGACGACCTCGTCGGGCAGGAGAAGGTGAGCGCGGTGCTCGACGCCGCCGCGCGGGACGCCGACGCCCTCGTCACGGCCGCCGCGGCGGACGAGCCGCTGCCCGAGACGTCGAAGATGACCCACGCCTGGCTGTTCACGGGCCCGCCCGGCGCGGGCCGGAACCAGACGGCGCGCGCCTTCGCCGCAGCGCTGCAGTGCGTGAGCCCGGACCGCGCCCTCGGCGGCTCCCCCGGCTGCGGCTTCTGCGACGGCTGCCACACCGCGCTGCTCGGCACTCACGCGGACGTCACGACGGTCGCCGCGGTCGGCTCCGAGATCCTGGTCAGGGACATGCGGGACACGGTCCGCAAGTCCTTCACCGCCCCGGCGAACGGCCGCTGGCAGATCATCCTGGTCGAGGACGCCGAGCGGCTGAACGAGAAGTCGGCCAACGCCGTCCTCAAGGCCGTAGAGGAGCCCGCCCCGCGTACGGTCTGGCTGCTGTGTGCCCCCTCCATCGAGGACGTCCTGCCGACCATCCGCTCCCGCTGCCGCCACCTGAACCTGCGCACGCCGTCCGTCGAGGCCGTCGCCGACATGCTCGTACGGCGCGACGGCATCGAACCCGAGGTCGCCGCGTCCGCCGCGCGCGCCACCCAGGGGCATGTCGACCGGGCCCGCCGGCTGGCCACCGACCCGGCGGCCCGTGAGCGCCGTGCCGCCGTGCTGAAGCTGCCACTGCGGCTGGACGAGGTCGGCGCCTGCCTCAGAGCCGCCCAGGAACTGGTCGACGCGGCTGCCGAGGACGCCAAGCAGCTCGCCGAGGAGATGGACGCCAAGGAGACCGAGGAGCTGAAGGCGGCCCTCGGCGCGGCCCAGGGCGGCCGGCTGCCGCGCGGCACGGCGGGGGTGATGAAGGACCTGGAGGACATGCAGAAGCGCCGCAGAACCCGTACGCAGCGCGACAGCCTGGACGTCGCCCTCGGCGACCTCACCGCCTTCTACCGTGACGTCCTCGCCCTGCAGCTCGGCACGCGCGTGGCGATCGCCAACTCCGACGCCGAGGACGCCCTGGAGCGGCTGGCCCGCGGCAGCACCCCGGAGTCCACACTCCGCCGCATCGAGGCGATCTCGGCGTGCCGCGAGGCCCTGGACCGCAACGTGGCTCCACTGCTCGCGGTGGAGGCCATGACGATGGCGCTGCGGGCGGGGTGAGACCGCGCGAGCGGACGCTGACGCCGTAGACGTGTGAAACCGGAGGTGTCCCCCGTAGGAGGCACAATGCCCACGGAACGCAACCAACCCGTCGCGCAGCGTTACGCTCGCCAGATGCACACCAGGCCATCCCCCCGCTCCCGCCGGCCCCGGGGCGCCCGCACCCGGACGTCGGCCCGCCTCACGGCCACGCTGCTCACGGCCGCCGCACTGCTCGTGTCCGCCTGCTCCTCCGGGACCCCGACCACACCGGCGGGCGGGACGGTGCAGGCGGCGCTCGCCGCGCTGCCGCGTTCGACGCCGTCGGCGCTGACGCCGTACTACGACCAGCGGCTGCGGTGGCGCGACTGCGGTGCCCCCGGATTCCAGTGCGCGACGATGAAGGCCCCGCTGGACTACGACCGGCCCGAAGCCGGCACGGTCCGGCTCGCCGTAGCCCGCAAGAAGGCCACCGGCAAGGGGAAGCCGCTCGGCTCGCTGCTGGTCAACCCGGGTGGCCCGGGCGGTTCGGCGGTCGTGTACCTCCAGCAGTACGCGGGCGTCGGCTACCCCGCGGAGGTCCGCGCCCGCTACGACATGGTCGCGGTGGACCCGCGGGGCGTCGCCCGCAGCGAGCCCGTCCAATGCCTCAACGGCCGGCAGATGGACACGTTCGCGCAGACGGACCTGACACCCGACGACCAGCAGGAGCGGAACACGCTGGTCGCGGCGGACCGGAAGTTCGCGGAGAGCTGCGGGGCGCACTCGGCGCGGCTGCTGCGGCACGTCTCCACCGTCGAGGCGGCCCGGGACATGGACCTCCTGCGGGAGGCGCTCGGGGACCGGAAGCTGAACTACGTCGGGGCGTCGTACGGCACGTTCCTCGGGGCGACGTACGCGGGACTGTTCCCCGGGAGGGTCGGCCGGATGGTGCTCGACGGCGCGATGGACCCGTCCCTGGACGCCCGCAGGATGAACCTGGACCAGACGGCGGGCTTCGAGACCGCGTTCCAGGCGTTCGCGAAGGACTGCGTACGGCACTCCGACTGCCCGCTCGGCGGGAAGGGCACGACGCCCGCGCAGGTCGGCGACCACCTGCAGGCGTTCTTCCGCGAGCTGGACGCCCATCCGGTCCCGGCGGGCGAGGGGCACGGCCGCAAGCTGGGGGAGGCGCTGGCCACCACCGGGGTGATCGCGGCGATGTACGACGAGGGGGCCTGGGGGCAGCTGCGCGACGCGCTGACCTCGGCGATGAAGAAGGACGACGGCGCCGAACTGCTGGCCCTGTCCGACAGCTACTACGAGCGGGACGCGGCCGGTCACTACAGCAATCTGATGATGGCCAACGCCGCCGTGAACTGCCTGGACCTCCCGCCGGCCTTCAACGGCCCCGAGGAGGTCGAGAAGGCGCTGCCCGCGTTCGAGAAGGCGTCCCCGGTCTTCGGCCAGGGCCTGGCCTGGGCCTCGCTGAACTGCGCGTACTGGCCGGTGCGGGCGACAGGTGAGCCGCACCGCATCGAGGCGAAGGGGGCGGCGCCGATCGTGGTGGTCGGCACGGTCCGCGACCCGGCGACGCCGTACCGCTGGGCGAGGTCCCTGGCCGGCCAGCTCTCCTCGGCCCGCCTCCTGACCTACGACGGCGACGGCCACACGGCGTACGGCCGCGGCAGCGCCTGCATCGACCGTGCGATCGACACGTACCTCCTCCGGGGCACTCCGCCGACCACCGGAAAACGCTGCTCATAACCCCTGGTACCCGCCCCGGAGCCGCCCGCTCCGGGGCAGGTACGAAGCACCCCCGGAAACTGTGTAGACTTACCGACGTTGCCGATCGCACCATAGTGCGGGCAGCGCGCCGCTTTAGCTCAGATGGCCAGAGCAACGCACTCGTAATGCGTAGGTCTCGGGTTCGAATCCCGAAAGCGGCTCCACTGGAGGCCAGGTCACGTGGTTCGTGACCTGGCCTTCTTGTCGTCGGTCGGGGCTAGCCGGGGGAGCCCGGAGTGCCGTGCGGGGGGCGTAGGCGGGCGGCGAGGAGGGCGATGTCGTCCTCGCACATGCCGCTGGTCAGGCGGGTCAGGAGGGCGTCGAGCAGGTGCTCCAGCGAGTCGTCGGCCGACAGGTCCATCTCGGTGAGGGCGTGCAGGGAGTCGTCGATGTCCACGCCTCGCTGTTCCACGAGCCCGTCCGTGTAGAGCAGCAGCACGGAGCCCGGCTCGAATGCGAACGTTGTCATCTCGTAGGCGCCGAGTTCCGTGCCGATGGGAGGGCCGGCCGGCAGGTGCATGAGGTCACGGCCGCCGTTCGGGCGGATCACGAGGGGCGGCAGGTGCCCGGCCGTGGCGGCGGTGCAGGTGCCGGCCCCGGGGTCCAGGAGGACGAGCAGGCAGGTCGCGACGCGGTCGAGGCCGATACGGGCGGCCCTGCGGTCGGCTTCGGTGAGCATGGCGTCCACGGGCAGCCCGGCGGCGGCGACGGTGCGCAGCACGGAGCGGTACTGGCTCATGGCCACCGCCGCCTGGAAGCCGTGCCCCATCACGTCCCCCATGACCAGCAGGGTGCGACAGTCCGGGAGCGCGATGGAGTCGTACCAGTCGCCGCCCACGAGGGCGCTGCGGCCGGACGGCAGATAGCGGGTGGCCACCTCGACCGTGGGGTGCGGGCGGTCGGGCTCGGACAGCAGGGCGCGCTGGAGCTCCAGCGTCATCGTGTGCTCGCGGCTGTAGCGGTGGGCGCTGTCGATGGAGACGGCCGCCCGCGCGGCGACGCCCTGCGCGGTCAGGATGTCGTCGTTGCTGAAGGGAGGGGACTCTCCCATCCGCATGAGGATGACGACGCCGACACTGCGGCCGGACGTGGGCAGCGGGACGATGAGCACCGAGTGGACCCCGGCCGCTCGGTAGACGCGCAGGCGGGCGGGATCCGCGATGACCTTTTCGAACAGCTCGTCGGAGGCCAGGTTGCCCAGCCACGGCCGTCCGCTGTCGATGCAGCGGCGGGGCGCGAAGCCGCGGGGGAGATCGACGTACGGCTTCGTCCCGCCGAGTTCGCTCAGGTGCCGGTGCAGTTCGGCGGGCGCCGACATCTTCATCTTGCGCAGCCGGAGCATGCCGGGAGGAGGCGGGGGCGCGCCGAAGAACTCGTCCTCGACGATCCCGACCGCGACGATGTCGGCGAGCGAGGGCGCGAGGAAGTCGGTCAGCTCGGCGCAGGTGGACTCCACATCGAGGGTGGTGCCGACCCGGGTGGCCGCGGCGTCCAGGAGGGCGAGCCGCTGGTGGGCGTTCTCCAGGTCGTCCAGGTACTGGCGCAGATTGCTGACCTCGACGGCGATCCCACACACCCCGACGACCTGCCCCTGCACCTCCAGCCGGTGGAAGACGGCCCGCCAGAGCCGCCGCCCCACGGGTGAGGGGACGCGTGTGGTTCCGGTCAGGGTGACTTCCCGGGGCTGCCCGTCGGCGAGTACCTCGATCAGCGTGTCGTCCGGTGTCTGCACGTCCGGCAGCACCTCTGCGAACGTCCTGCCGAGGAACGCGGCGGAGGGGACCCCGGTGACCTGGGACCAGGCCGGATTGACGTAGAGATGGCGCAGATGGCGGTCCAGGATGAGCACGGGGGTGGAGGTGCCTTCGATCATCGCGCGCAGCAGCCCGCACTCACAGTGCGGATTCCGGGCCCCGTCGGCCGCCGCTATGAAGGTTTCGGTTCCGATGGGTCTCGGCGCCCGGGCCAGAGCCTCGGGGAAGAGCCACGACGGCGGGAGTCGTTCAGCGTTCACCGTCTTCTCCAGCTGTCCGATTCACCGTCTTCTCCAGCTGTCCGGGCAGGTCGGCCCCTTTCCCATCGTGTGGGGAGGGCAGATCCGACGCATCTCGGCCGGCAGGCAGGCGCAGTGGAATGCGGTGACAAAACCGGATCAAAGACGCCGCAAAGTGAATCGGCGTCCGGTGAACCCACCGACCCGAGGCAACATCTTGGTGAACGGCGGGCAGCGCGCGGCAGGGGCGCGCTGTCGCCGGTGGCCGGATGGGGTGAGGGACGTGCTGGAGCCGAGGATCGCCGTGGCCGTGGTGACCATGGGCAACCGGCCCGCCGAGGTCGACGCCCTGCTGGAGTCCGTGGCCAAGCAGGACCCCGCCCCCGCCCGCATCGTGATCGTCGGCAACGGCTGCCGGCTGCCCGAGTTCGCCCGCCGGCTCGCCCTGCCCGGCGAGGTCACCACCGTCGACGTCGAGGAGAACCTCGGCTGCCCGGGCGGCCGGAACGTCGCCCTCGCCCGGCTGCGGGAGTTCGGGGACGTCGACGTCGTCGTGGAACTGGACGACGACGGGCTCCTCGTCGACCCCGACGTGCTGCGCCGGGTACGCGACCTGTACGCCGCCGACCCCCGCCTCGGCATCGTCGGCTTCCGCATCGCCGACGAGCACGGCGAGACCCAGCGGCGGCATGTGCCCCGGGTGGGCAAGTCCGATCCGCTGCGCGGGGGCTACGTCACCGGCTTCCTCGGCGGCGGGCACGCCTTCCGCATGGCGATGCTGGCCGAGACCGGGGACTGGCCCGCCGAGTTCTTCTTCGCGCACGAGGAGACCGACCTCGCCTGGCGGGCCGCCGACGCGGGCTGGAAGATCCTGTACGCCCCCGAGCTGCTCCTCCAGCACCCCAGGACCTCACCGGCCCGGCACGCCATCTACTACCGGGTCAACGCCCGCAACCGCGTCTGGCTCGTCCGGCGCCGGCTGCCGCTGCCGCTGGTCCCCGTGCACCTCGGGGCCTGGACGCTCCTCACCCTCGCCCGCATCCGCTCCCTGGCGGGGCTCAGGGCGTGGTTCGGCGGGTTCGCGGAGGGGCTGCGGGAGCCGGCCGGCGAGCGACGGCCGATGCGCTGGCGTACGGTGTGGCGGCTCACTCGGCTGGGGCGTCCGCCGGTGATCTGAAAGGGGGCCGGGCTCGGGCGGGACAGCCGGAGCGGGCGGCCGGAAGGAAAAAAGCGGGACGGGGCCCCGGTCGTTCACCTCCGCCGGCCGGGGCCCTTGTCGTCCCCGGATCCAGCCTGCGGCGACACTCCCCCGAGTAACGCGACATACGCGCGCGCCGTCGGGCCAGATCCGATGGAATGATCACATCAGGATTCGCCAACGGATCGCTAACATGTGGCCAACGGTTCGTCGGCGGGCCGCGGACGGGTTGGCCGGAAGTCATCCGTCGGTGGCGGTAACAACCCCTGGACCGGGCGGAATCCGGTGCCGGGCCGATGGGCAGAAGGTGGCGGGAAACCGTTGTGGACAGGGTGGGAATCCGCCAGGCAACGGCGGGCACACGCCCGTCGCGGAGCACGGTCGGCCCCGACCGCGCGGGAAGGCAGTGGAACGGCGTGATGCGGCGGTGCGAGCTGCGCTTCGGACTGCTGGGACCGCCGGTCCTCTACGACCGATCGTCGTACGAGATCTCGTACGACACCTCTCCCGGAACCTCCGGCGATCTCCCTCCCGGAACCTCCGTCGAGCCCTCTCCCGGCCGCCAGGACGAGAACGCCGGCGACGACACCCTCGACAACGGCGTCCGGGCCATCGGCAGCCCCAAAGTCCGCGCCCTGCTCGCCGCGTTGCTGCTGGAGTCCGGCCGGGTCGTCTCGGTCGAGTCGCTCAAGGACGCGCTGTGGGGCGGCGCGCCGCCCGTCTCCGCGCAGGCATCCCTGCACAACCACGTCACCCGGCTGCGCCGGCTCCTGGACGACCCCGAACGACTCAGGGCCGTACCCCCGGGCTATGTGCTGCGGGTCGACCACGGCGAGCTGGACGTGCACGTCTACGACGCCCGGGTCGCCGAGGCGCGGGCCGCGCACGCCCGGCGGGACTGGTCCGGCGTCGTGCGGGCCTGCGCCGCCGCGCTCGCGCTGTGGCGCGGCACCCCGCTGAGCGGGCTCCCCGCCGACATCGGCGGCTACGCCCTCGTGCAGCGGCTGGGAGAGGCCCGGCTGCTCCTGCTGGAATGGCGCTACGACGCCGAACTCGCCCTCGGTGGCGCCCGCTTGGCCGCACTCGTCCCCGAGCTGGCGGCCCTGGTCGCCGAGCATCCGCTGCGCGAGGCGTTCCACCGTCAGCTGATGCTCGCCCTGCACCGCACCGGCCGCCAGGCGGAGGCCCTCGCCGTCCACCGCGATCTGCGCGCCCGCCTGGTGGAGGAACTCGGCATCGAACCCGGCGCGGCGGTCCGCGACGCGCATGTCGAGGTGCTGCGGGAGAGCGGCGAGGGGCGACGGCGGGACGAGTCGCACGGGGCTCCGCAGCCGACCGGCCCGGCCGGACGGCCGCAGCGGAACACCGACTCGCCCACCGACGAGGTCCCGGACGCCAGGGACACCACGGATGCCACCACGACCCCGGCGCACCCCACGGCCGCCGCATCCTCCGCGTCCCCCACGCCCCCTGAGCCCGTCGAGCCCCCTACGCCCCCCACCTCCCCACGAGACGCCGACGCTCCCCCCGCCCGCCAGACCCCCCGCCCAGCCCAGCTACCCGCCCCGCCCGCCCACTTCACCGGCCGTTCCGACGCCCGTCGCGAGCTGCGCCAAGCCCTGACCGAGCCGCCCGCCCCGGCCCCCGCCGTCGCGGTGATCAGTGGCATGGCAGGCGTCGGCAAGAGCGCGCTGGCCCTGCATGTCGCCCATGAGCTGAGGGAACGTTTCACCGACGGTCAGCTCTACGTCAACCTGCATGGCGCCACCCCGGGCATGACCCCGCTCACCGCCGCACAGGCGCTCGCCGCGCTGCTGCGCGACCTCGGTGCCGAGCCCCGGAACATCCCCGAACACCCGGATGCCGCCGCCGCGTTGCTCCGCTCGCTGCTCGCGCCCGCGCGCATCCTGCTGGTGCTGGACGACGCGGCGAACGCGGCCCAGGTACGGCCCCTGCTGCCGGCCGGGCCCGGCTGCGCGGTGATCGTCACCAGCCGCTCGCCGCTCACCGCGCTCGACGGCGCCCGGCGCTTCCCGCTCTCCCCGCTGACCGGCGAGGACAGCGCGGCCCTGCTGCGCGCGGTGAGCGGACGCGCGGGCCTGGACGCCGGCCACGCGCTGGTCGAGCTGACCGGCCGGCTCCCGCTGGCGCTGCGCGTGGTCGCCGCCCGGCTCGCCGCCCGCCGGGCCCTCACCCCAGACGTCCTGGCCGGACAACTGGCCGCCACCGGCGGACGCCTGCACCACCTGGAGTACGACGATCTGAGCGTCCGCCGCTCCCTGGCCGTCGCCCACGACGCGCTCGCCGCCGCCGAGCGCGAGGCCGACCGGGACGCGGCCCTCGCCCTGCGCCACATCGGCGCGCTCGACCTGCCGACGTACGGCGCCCCGCTGATCGCCCGCCTCACCGGCACCGACGAGCGCCGCGCCGAGGCCGCGCTGGACCGTCTGGTCGACGTCGCCCTCCTGGAGGAGACGGCGTACGGCCGCTACGCCCCCCACGACCTGGTCCGTGACTTCGCCCGCGAACTGGCGGACGCCGACCCGCAGCCCACCGCACCCACCGCCGCCGGCGAGACCCACAGCCCCGCAGGTACCGCGAGCACCAACCCCCGTACCGCCCCCGACCTCACCGCCCTCCGCTGGTACGCCGCCGTGGCCGAGCGGGTGTTGACGGCTGTGGTGGGGCCCGGGCTCGATCAGGACGACCGGCGGCGGCCGACCGCCGCGCAGCCGCCGGGGCACGCGGCGGACGTGGCCGCGCTGGCGCCCTTCGAATCGGCCGAGGAGGCATTCGCCTGGGGCGAGGTGGAGCTGGAGAACGTCGTCTCCCTGGTGGCGCGGAACACGGACACCGACGATCCGTGCACGGCGGCCCATCTCTCGACGCTCGTACGGCTGCTCTTCCCGTATGTGCAGCGCGGTGGCCAGGTCGCCGAGATGGAGGTGCTGGGGCGGGCCGGGCTCGGTGCGGCGCGGCGGCTGCGGGACCCGGCGGCCGAGGCGTACGCGCTCGGCGACCTCGCGGGCCTGCACTTCCTGACCGGCCGGCACAACGACGCCCTCACCCTGACCGACCAGGCCCTGGAGATCTGGGAGCAGCTGGGCACGGCCTCCCGGATCCGGCGCTGCCTGAACAACCGCGGGCTGCTGCTGGAGGGGCTCGGGCGGTTCGAGGAGTCGGGGGAGGCGCTGCGGCAGAGCCTCGCCTACTCGCGGCTGCTGAACGACCCCTACGGCGAGGCCGTCACCCGCAGCCACCTGGGCAACCTCTACGAGCACACCGACCCGCGCGCCGCCATCGAGCAGCACCGGCGCTCGCTGGCGATCGGGGACTCCATCGGCGCGGTCATCGTGCAGCACTCGGCGCACTGCAACATCGGCTACGCCCAGCTCACCCTCGGCGAACCGGCCGCCGCCGCCCGGCACTTCGAGGAGAGCCTGCGCATCCTCGGCGGCCACAGCGACTGGCACGGCGAGTCCCAGACCCGGCTGGGCCTGGTCCGCGCGCTGCGGCAGCTGGGGCGGACCGAGCGGGCGGCCGGCGAGTGCGCCGAGCTGCTGCGCCGGGCCGACGCCCGCGCCGACCGCTACATGGGCGGACTGGCCCTGCACCAGCAGGGCCTCCTGCTGCGCGAGCAGGGGCGGCGGGCGGAGGCGTACGACGCGTGGCGCGCGGCCCGCGCGGCCCTGGACGGCACCGACGCGCAGGCGGTGCTGGCGGAGCTGCGGGAGCTTCTTGAGGGCTGACCAGGCCCCGCGGAACAGCTCACTTGGCGTCGGCATAGCACTCCACCACCGCCGTCGTGAACGGGAACCGCACCGGTGTCTCCCCGAAGGTCAGCCGGCCGGCGAGGGCGGCGGACTCGTGGACGGCCCGGACGACGGCGTCGGCCTCCTCGGCGGGGCAGTGCACGATCACCTCGTCGTGCTGGAAGAACACCAGCTCGGCCTTGAGGTCCGCGCAGGCCCGGCGCAGCGCGGCGAGCAGCAGCAGGGCCCAGTCGGCGGCGCTGCCCTGGACGACGAAGTTCCGTGTGAAGCGGCCCCGCGCGCGGGAGTTGGTCGAGGCGTACCCGGGGACCCAGCCGGTCTGGGGCTCCGGCTCCTCCTCGCCGGCCACCGGGATGCCCGCCTCCTCCGCGCCCTCGCCCGCTCCTGCGGCCGGCGGGCAGGTGCGGCCCAGCCAGGTGCGCACCAGCCGGCCCTCCTCGCCCGCGCGGGCCGCGTCGTCGACGTAGGCGACGGCCTTCGGGAAGCGGCGGCGGAGCGCGGCGAGGTTCTTCAGGCCGTCGCCGGAGGTCTGGCCGTAGACCGCGCCGAGCACGGCGATCTTGGCCTGGTCCCGGTCGCCGGAGAAGGCGCGGTCGGAGACGGCCTGGTAGAGGTCGCTCGTGCGGCCGGCCACCTCCATCAGGCCGGGGTCGCGGGAGATCGCGGCCAGCACGCGCGGCTCCATCTGGTCGGCGTCGGCGACCACCAGCCGCCAGCCGGGGTCGGCGACCACGGCCCGCCGGATCACCTTGGGGATCTGCAGGCCGCCCCCGCCGTTGGTCACCCAGCGCCCGGTGACCGTGCCGCCGGCGAGGAACTCGGGGCGGAACCGGCCGTCGCGGACCCAGTCCTGCAGCCAGGACCAGCCGTGCGCCACCCAGATGCGGTACAGCTTCTTGTACTCCAGCAGGGGCTCGATCGCCGGGTGGTCCACGGACTGGATCTCCCAGCGGCGGGTGGACTTCACCTTGATCCCGGCCTGCGCGAAGGCCTTGACCACATCGGCGGGCAGATCCGGCCGCACCCGGCGCCCGAAGGCCGCGGACACCTCGTCGGCCAGCTCGGCGAGGCGGCGCGGCTCGCCACCGCCCGCGTACCGCTCGCCGAGCAGGTCGTGCAGCAGCTCGCGGTGGACGTCGGCGCTCCACGGCAGACCCGCCTGGTTCATCTCGGCGGCCACCAGCATCCCGGCCGACTCGGCGGCGGTCAGCAGCCGCATCCGGTCGGGGTGGGCGGTCTTCTCGTGCCGCCGCAGCTGGTCGGCGTAGACCGCGAGCAGGTCCGGCAGGGCCAGGCGGACGCCGGCGGGCTCGAACAGCGGTGACTGGGCGCCCCGTTCGGCCGCGCGCTGCGGCGGGTCGGGCGGGACGGGGCCGCCGCGGAGGCGGGCCAGGGCGGCGGCGGCCGAGCGTGGCTCGCCGTACCGGCCCTCGTGGCCCAGCAGGAGTGTCTCGGCGTCCTCGATGTCGTAGCACCGCTCCACTCGCACCCCCGCGGCGAGCAGACTCGGGTAGACCTCGGGGGTCGACCGCCACACCCAGCGTGTCACCTCCGGGCGGCTCCGCACCGCCTCGGCGAGATCGCTCTCCCGCCGCACCGGCCCGGCGGGCAGCCCGTCCGGGCCGAGGGGGGCGACGTCCACGCCACCGTCCTCGGCCGGTGCGAGCGCCCACCGGTCGGTCATGACTGCGAGTGTGGCAGGGGCCACTGACAATCGCCCTGGCCTGCGGCGTTACCCCTGCTCGCCGCCCGCTTCGGCCGTCCGCTCCAGCAGCAGCGCCAGCATCTTGCCGAGGTGCTCCTCGGTGGCCGCCTTGGTGAGGCCGAGGCCGCTGAGCACGCCCTGGCCGTTCTCGTGCTCCAGCAGGGCCAGCAGCAGGTGCTCGGTGCCGATGTAGTTGTGGCCGAGCCGGAGGGCCTCGCGGAAGGTGAGCTCCAGGACCTTCTTGGCCTCGGGGCCGTAGGGGACGAGGTCGGGGACGTCGTCCGCGGCGGGCGGCAGCGCGGCGGTCGCGGCCTGGCGTACGGCGTCCAGGAGGACGTTCTGCGCGGTGATCGCCTTCGCGGCCAGACCGTCGGGCTCGGCCAGCAGGCCGAGGACCAGGTGCTCGGGGCGGCCCTCGGCGTTGCGGGCGGCCACCGCCTCGTTGTGCGCCGCCATGACCACGTTCCGGGCGCGCGGGGTGTAGCGGCTGAAGCCCTGGCTGGGGTCGAGGTCGGCGGACTCCTTGGGCACGAACCGCTTCTGCGCCGCCTGCCGGGTCACGCCCATGCTCCGGCCGATGTCGGTCCAGGACGCGCCCGAGCGACGGGCCTGGTCGACGAAGTGGCCGATCAGGTGGTCGGCCACGTCACCGAGGTGATCGGCGGCGATCACCGCGTCCTGGAGCTGGTCGAGGGGCTCGGGGTGGCCCTTCTTGATGGCCTCGATGAGGTCGTCGAGGCGTACGGATGCCGTGATGTTCGGGTTGGTCGCCATGATGTCAACCGTAGGTTGCACCCCAGAGGGTGTCAACCGATAGTTGACGCCACCTTCCTCTTGATGCTCCGCCCTACTCGGGCGTGGCCGCGAGCCGTACCGCGAGCCCGGCGAACACCGTCCCGCTGAAGTAGTCCAGGCCCCGCGCCACGCGCCGGCTGCGCCGCAGCAGCGAGGCGAGCTTGCCGGACAGCAGCCCGACCGAGCCGTCCACCAGGAGACCCATCGCCGTGATCGTGCAGCCCAGCACCAGGAACTGCTCCCGGACGTGCCCGAGGTCGGGGTTCACGAACTGGGGCAGGAAGGAGACGTTGAAGAGGATCACCTTCGGGTTGAGGAGGTTGGTGACGGCTCCGCGCCAGAAGGCCCGCCGGCGCCCCTTCGCCGGCGCCGGCCCGGTCCCGGCCGGCTCGCCGTCGCCGCGGAACGCCCTGACCGCGAGGAACAGCAGATAGGCCGCGCCGGCCCAGCGCAGCACGTGGTAGAGCACGGGCAGGGTCAGGAACAGCGCGGACAGCCCGAGCGCCGCGGCGACGGCGTGCACGAACATCGCGCAGGCCACCCCGGCGGCGGCCGTCACCCCGGTCAGCGGGCCGCCCCGGCCGCCCACCGCCACGATGAACATCATGTCGGGACCGGGGGTGATGCAGAGCGCGAACGCGGCGACGAGGAACGCCGCGTAGAGAGACATGTCCATCATGCCGCCATGCTTGGCGCCCACCCACGCGCGCGGAGCGCAATTCCGGGGAGTGAGACCGAGACGCCCCGGCTCGCGAACGGCGCCCGGCATACCGCCCTCACTGTCCACAGCCTGTGGACAGTCTCCGCCCGTTGTCGGTGGCGCGTGGCACGATCGTTTGTGTGACCAGCACTGCCAGTACCGTCGAGCGGGCCTTCGGGGCCGCTCTCTACGGCGACACCGACACCGGCCTCGACACGGGCGCGTCCCTGCTCGCCGCCGAGCCCATGGCCGACGCCGAACTCGCGCGACGCGGCGAGGACTTCGTGGCGACGGCCTGGCAGCGCGGCTGGCAGCCCGCCGATGTCGTACGGCTGGTCCGGAGCGAGCTGGAGGACGCGCACGTCCGCCTCGCCGCCGCGCTGATCCGGGCGCAGGCCGGGCGGGACCGTCCGCGCGGGCGCCGCTGGGCCGACCAGCTGGCGGACCTGCCCGCCGACCCCGACCGCACCACCGACCGCTTCTCGCACGCCACGACCGTCCTGGAGCTGTACCGCCTGCTGCTGCGCCTGCCCGCCCTGGAGCCCCTGGAGGAGGAGCACCGCCGCACCCCCGGCCCGGCCGCCTCCCGCATGCTCACCCGCATCCGCGCGCTGCTCGCCAAGGCCGAGGCGACCGGGTATCCGGAGGAGGCCGAGGCACTCAGCGCCAAGGCGCAGGAGCTGATGGCCCGGCACAGCGTCGACGAGGCGCTGCTCGCCGCCGAGGCACCCGCGCCGGACGCGCCCGGCGCCTGCCGCATCGGGGTCGAGCCGCCGTACGAACAGGCCAAGGCGGTCCTGCTGGACGCGGTGGCCACGGCGAACCACTGCCGCGCGGTGTGGAACGAACCGCTCGCCTTCTCCACGGTCGTCGGCTTCGAGGCGGACCTGGAGGCGGTCGAGCTGCTCTACACCTCGCTGCTGGTGCAGGCCACGCACGCGATGACCAAGGCCGAGGCCGCCCAGAGAGCCGGCGGACGCAAACGCACCAAGACCTTCCGGCAGTCGTTCCTCGCGGCATACGCGCACCGCGTGGGCGACCGGCTCGCCGCTGCCGCCGAGACCCAGGTGACCCAGGACCTGCTGCCGGTGCTGGCCACGCGCGCGATAGCCGTCACCGGCCGGCTGGAACGCATGTTCCCGGAGACCACCACGACCCGGCTGCGCGGTGTGAGCGACGCGGCGGGCTGGACCGAGGGCGCACGCGCGGCGGACCGGGCGCAGGTCAGGGCCCGCCCCCGGCTGGAGTGAGCGTCGCCGGCCGCGGCCTGACCGGGAGTCAGTCGCCGACCTGCTGGAAGGCGCTCACGGACGCGTCCGGTCCGCTCCCGTCGGCCTTGCCGGCGACCGGGCCGTACGACCACGGGAAGCTCCGGCTGGTGTCCGAGCCGGGCAGGGTGATCTTCACGGTCTTCGCCGCCAGGGCGTTCTTGTCGCCGTCCCTGCCGCGCACATAGCTGAGGGAGAAGCTCGCGGAGTCGCCCTTGGCCAGCTTCAGCTGCTGCGCCTTCGCGCCCTTGAGCACGGGCACGGTGGCCTCGGTGCCGTCGGCGTTCAGCGAGACGCCCGGGAAGCGGTCCAGGGTGCAGGGGGCGCTCTGGTTGGTGATGCTGACCGGGATCTCGCCGGTGTCCCCGGCGGCCGGGGCCACGCTCGCCGAGCCGATCTGCACCGAGACCCCGCCGATCGCACAGGCGGAGCTGCTCTTCCCGTTCTTGCCCCCGCCGCTGTCGTTGCAGGCGGTCAGCAGGAGGGCGGCGGCGAGGGCGGTGACGGTGAGCGGAATGGCGCGCATGAGCAGGTTCCCATCGAGGTCGTGACGGTCTCCCCGCATCATGGCCCCTGAGCCCGGGACGGGATCACGCGCCCCGGCCCGATTCACCGCTTCAAGTGGGCCTTCACCAGGTCAGAGGTGCTTTCACCACGTCAGAGGTCCTTCACCACTTCAGGGGTGTCCTCACTGCTTCACGGGGACCGTCGGCAGCCCCGTCGGCAGCTTCCCGCCCTCCGCCTTGGTGTACGTCTCCTGGCCGGTCCTGCCCGACCAGGTCACCTTCAGCGTCGTGCCGTCGACCGAGTCGACCATGCCGGTGGCCCGGTCCTTGCCGCCGTCGGCGCAGGTCAGATGGATCATCTGCATGCCGCCCTCGGTGCCCGCGGTCCCGCTGCACATGCTCCCGCCGGTCGCGAAGATCCCGGCCTGCTTCCCGTTGATCACCAGCGCCACGATCGTGCCGTCGGCGGTGGTGATCCAGCTGCCCTGGAGCTTGGCGGACACGCCGGTCACGCCCGGGGAGGCCGTACCGGACGACGAAGACGACGAGGCCGACGATCCTTCCTTGTCCCTGGAACCGCCGTTCCCGGAGCCCTCACTGCACGCCGTCAGCGCCAGCGCGCCCGCCAGTCCTGCGGCCAAGACCGCGCCCCGCACCCTCGCAGTAGTCACCGAAAAAGCTCCCTCCGCGGTAGCGGCCGACCGCCCTCGCCGGCTGGCCCGCAGCACAAACTACCGGGATTCATTCGCAGTGCATCGGCCTTCGGGCCGGTGGTGAAGCCAATCCGGCGGTTGCGACGCGGGGCGTCGTGGTTGCCCTCACCGTTGAACTCGGTCAGTCCGTGGACACCCTGCGCCGGAACTTGGTCACAAGACCGGGTGGATGAGCATCACGAAAACGCATCTCGATCAGTTCTGACGTTCTACATCTCGGCCACAACCAAGTTCGTAGCTTGATCGGCATGCAGCTTCGGTACGGCTTCCGCCTGTACCCGACGCCGGGGCAACGCGTAGCGCTGGCTCGGGCGTTCGGGTGTGCCCGCGTTGTGTTCAACGACGCGGTGCGCGCCCGTGAGGACGCCCGCGCGGCGGGCAGGCCGTTCCCGAAGATTGCCGAGCTGTCCCGCGTGCTGATCACCCAGGCCAAGCAGACCGCCGAGCGGTCCTGGCTGGGCGAGGTCTCCGCGGTGGTGCTGCAGCAGTCCCTGCGTGACGCCGAGACGGCGTATCGCAACTTCTTCGCCTCGCTCGAAGGGCAGCGCAAGGGCCCCAAGCTGGGCGCCCCGCGTTTCAAGTCCCGCAAGGACCGCAGACAGTCGATCCGGTTCACCGCGAATGCCCGCTGGTCCGTCACGCCCGGCGGTCGGTTGCACCTGCCGAAGATCGGTGAGGTGCGGGTGAAGTGGTCCCGAGTCCTGCCCGCTGTCCCATCCTCGGTCACGGTTATCAAGGACGCGGCGGGCCGGTACTTCGCCAGCTTTGTCATCGACACCGACCCGGCAGCGGATCTGCAGCGGATGCCGCATACGGAAGCGAGTACGGGTATCGACCTCGGACTGGCCCACTTCGCAGCGCTGTCCGACGGCACGAAGATCGACTCCCCGCGGTTTCTGCGCCGCGCGGAGAAGAAGCTGAAGAAGGCACAGCGGGAGCTGTCCCGTAAGCAGAAGGGATCGAATAACCGTGAAAGGGCCCGCCTGAAGGTTGCCCGCGCTCACGCGAAGGTGGCCGACGCGCGCCGGGAGTTCCACCACCAGTTGTCCACCAGGCTGATCCGTGAGAACCAAGCGGTCGCCGTGGAGGACCTCGCGGTCAAGGGCCTGGCGCGCACCCGACTGGCCAAGAGCGTCCACGACGCGGGCTGGTCACAGTTCGTAGGCATGCTGGAGTACAAGGCGAAGCGGTACGGACGGACTTTTGTGAAGGTCGGCAGGTTTGAGCCCACCAGCCAGGTCTGCTCCGCCTGCGGTCATCGCAGCGGCCCCAAACCCCTGCACGTGCGTGAATGGACCTGCACGGCCTGCGGCACCGTCCACGACCGGGACCACAACGCCGCGAAGAACGTGAAATCGGCCGCCGGACTGGCGGTGACAGCCTGTGGAGCGCCGGTAGGACCAGAACCCGTTCTGGCACAGCGCGACGAAGCAGGAAGCCACGGAAGCCCGCCCGATGCCCGTGCCGCGTAATGGCACAGCATCAGACGGGCAGGCCGCAGTCTCCCTCCTCCAGGAGGGAGAGCAAGTCAACAGCAGTTACCAGGAAGACTTCCGGACGCCGGGCAGGAATCCGCGGTGGGCCTGTTCCCGCAGGCTCACCCGGGACAGGCCGAAAGTGCGCAGATAGCCGCGCGGGCGGCCGTCGACCTGGTCGCGGTTGCGGACGCGCGTGGCGCTGGCGTCCCGTGGCTGCCGGCGCAGTTCCCGCTGCGCGGCGAGCCGTTCGGCCTCGGTGGTGGCGGGCCGCCGGATGATCTCCTTCAGCTCCGCGCGGCGCTCGGCGTACCGGGCGACGATCTCCTTGCGCCGCTCGTTCTTCGCGATCTTGCTCTTCTTCGCCATCGGATCCTCAGACCTTCACTCCACGGGCGCGGATGCGCGACACGGCCGCCTCCACGCCGATCACGTCCACCGTCCTGACCGCCTTCGCGCTCAGCCGCAGCCGGACGTGCCGGCCCTCGCTCGGCAGCCAGTAGCGCTTGGTCTGGATGTTCGGGTCGAAGCGGCGGGAGGTGCGCCGGTGGGAGTGGGAGATGCGGTTGCCGAAGCCCGGCCGGGCCCCGGTGAGCATGCAGTGCGCGGACATGGTGACGTAGCTCTCCTCAGACATCGAAGCAAATGGAATTCATTTTCAGTAAGGTAGCAGCATGGCACGCAACGAACTCCGCCCGGTCATCAGGCTCCGGTCCACCGCCGGGACCGGCTTCACCTACGTGACCCGCAAGAACCGCCGCAACGACCCGGACCGTATGACGCTGCGCAAGTACGACCCGGTCGCCGGCCGCCATGTCGACTTCCGAGAGGAGCGCTGACCGCCGCCATGCGCAACGGAATCCACCCCGCCTACGGCCCCGTCGTCTTCCGGGACCGCGCCGCGAACCACGCCTTCCTCACCCGCTCGACCATGACGAGCGAGAAGACGATCGAGTGGGAGGACGGCAACACCTACCCGGTCGTGGACGTCGAGATCTCGAACGTCAGCCACCCCTTCTACACCGGCACCGCGCGCGTGCTGGACACCGCCGGCCGTGTGGAGCGCTTCGAGCGCCGGTACGGGAAGAGGGGCTGATGCTCTCCGTCGTGATCGTCGGCGGGCTGCACGCCGACGCCCGCAGGGCGACGGTGGCCCGGCTGCTCGCCGACGTACCCAGGAGTGTCGTACTCCACCACGACCTCGCGACGGCCGCCGCCGGCACGGTCGTACGGACCGTCCGCGACCGCGACGGACTCGTGTCCACGGGCGAGACGCCCCTGGTCGGCGACTGCGCCTGCTGCGCCCTGCGCGAGGACCTGGTGCCCGAGCTGCGCCGGCTCGCCGACGACGGCACGACCCGGCTCGCGATCGTCGAGCTGTGGGACTCGGTCGAGCCCAAGGCGATGGCCGAGGTGATCGCGGCGGGCGGGCTCACCGTCACGTCCGTGATCACCGCCGTCGACCCGGCACTGGTGCTGCCGTACCTCGGCAACGGCGACGACCTCGCCGAGGCCGGGCTCGCCGCGGCGGCCACCGACCAGCGCACGGTCGCCGACACCTTCGCCCGGCAGCTGGAGTACGCCCCCGTGCTCGCCGTCGCCGACTCCCCGGATGCCGACGACGAGGACCGCGAGCTGCTCGCGCAGCTCCACCCGACGGCCCGCCGGGTCCCGATCGGCCACGGTGACCCGGCGGGCGCCCCCACCTCCGGCGCCCGCGGGCCGCTGGCCGAGGCCGCGTTCGCCGGCTTCGACGTGGAGGCCGCGGCGGCCGCCCAGCACCCGGCCTGCGCCCTCCTGCCCCAGGAGGCCGACGACCACGGCGTCTCCACCCTGGTCTGGCACCGCCGCCGGCCCTTCCACCCCGAGCGGCTCTACGCCGCGCTGGAGGACCTGACCTGCGCCGCCGCGCGCAGCCGGGGCCGGTTCTGGCTCGCCGACAAGACGGACACGCTGCTGCACTGGGACGCGGCCGGCGGGGCGCTGTGCGTGGAGAGCGCGGGCCCCTGGCTCGCCGCGCTGCCGGACGCGGCCTGGGAGCTGGTCCCGCCGGTGCGCCGCGCCGCCGCCGCGCTGGACTGGCATCCGGAGCACGGCGACCGCTGCAGCCACCTCGTCTTCACCTCGCCCGGCCTCGACCGCGACGGACTCGTGCACCTGCTGGAGTCCTGCCTGCTCACCGACGCCGAGTACGCCGCCGGGCGGGACTCCTGGCAAAAGCTCCCGCCCGCCTTCGACACCCTGCTGGAGGTCTGACCCCACCATGCCCCGCACGAGCGACCGCAAGCCCGCCAGGAGCCGGCCCAACCCCCTGGACCAGGCCGGCATCACCTACGTCGACTACAAGGACACCGACCTGCTGAGGAAGTTCGTCTCGGACCGCGGCAAGATCCGCAGTCGCCGGGTCACCCGGGTCACCGCGCAGCAGCAGCGACTGCTGGCCAGGGCCATCAAGAACGCCCGGGAGATGGCCCTGCTGCCGTACTCCAGCAGGTGAACACGTATAGGTAGGCGATCTCCTACGGTTGACGCGTAGGGGATCGCCTACCTATTCTCCGGGGCATGACCATCACACACGCCTCGTTCGTCACGCTTCCCGTCTCCGACCAGGACCGCGCCCTGCGCTTCTACACGGACGTCCTCGGACTGAAGGTGACCGCCGACCGGGACATGCCCCAGGGGCGCTGGCTCCAGGTGGCCCCCGAAGGCGCCCAGACCGTCTTCACCCTCTCCGGGCCCGGCATGGGCGGTTTCGAGCCCGGTTCGGCCCGGGGGATCATGTTGGTGACGACCGACGTCGACGCGGACTGCGCCCGGCTCGCCGCGGCCGGTGCGGCGGTGCAGGGACCGGACGACCTCCCCTGGGGGCGGATGGCCTCCTTCACGGACCCCGACGGCAACGGTCTGATGCTGCTGACGGAGAAGGAAGGCTTCTGACCGCCCCATGAATCCGACCGCTCCATGAACGGGACGGGTACCGCCGCCGAGGACCGTGTCTTCGCCGCGCTCGCCAACGCCACGCGCCGCGAGGTGCTGCGGCTGCTGCGCGAGCGCGGGCCGCAGGCGGTCCAGGCCCTGGCCGACCACTTCGACATGCGCCGCCCGAGCCTCTCGGAACACCTCAAGGTGCTCCGGGAGGCCGGCCTCGTCTCCGAGCAGCGCTCCGGACGTCAGCGCATCTACCGCCTGGAGGCGGCCCCCCTCGCCGAGGTCCAGGACTGGCTCCATCCGTACGAGCGGTTCTGGCGCGAGCGGCTGAAGGGCCTCGGCGATCTGCTCGACCGGATGCCCGACGATGACCAGTCATGAACCCAGCGCCCGAGAGTGACGCGGACGACCTCACCACGATCCACGTCGACCAGTTCTTCCCGCACCCGCCCGCCAAGGTCTGGCGCGCCCTGACCGACCCCGAGCTGCTCGCCCGCTGGCAGATGCCGGGCGCCGAGAACTTTCGGCTCCAGGTCGGCCACCGGTACCGGATGACCTCCGTCCCGCGTCCGGGCACGGGCTTCTCCGGTGTCGTAGAGGTGCGCGTGCTCGCCTACGACACCGAGCGGATGCTGTCCCTCCGGTGGACGGACGCCGATCCGGCCAACCCCGCGGACTGGACCATCACCTGGACCCTGGAACAGGAAGGGCGCGGTACGCGTCTCTTCCTAGTGCACGAGGGATTCGATCCGGACGACCCGGCTCAGATGATGGCGCGCAAGATCATGGGCGGGGGCTGGCGGGGGCATGTCCTGCCTGCTCTGGGGCAGGTGCTGGAGCTGATCGGGTAACAGCTCGGGTAAAGCAGTCGTCAAAGCTGTAACCGCGGAACCACCCCTCGTGCACGTGCATCTGCGCATGCAGTTGCACGTGAAAGAGTTATGATCCGGGTCAGTTGACCACAGCATCCATGGCCACACCAGCCAGTGCACCACCGGGGAGCGACCTGTGGACCGCGACGCTGACAGCGTGTACGGGGGGTACGACGTGTACAACGGCATGGCTGCCACGCAGCTGGACGGAGTGGCCTGGCAGAAGAGCAGGCACAGCAACTCGCAGGGTTCCTGCGTGGAGTTCGCGCGGTTGCCGGGCGGCGAGGTCGCCGTCCGCAACTCCCGCTTCCCGGACGGGCCGGCGCTCGTCTACACGCGTGCGGAGATCGAGGCGATGCTCCTCGGCGTCAAGGACGGCGAGTTCGACCACCTGATCGCGAGCTGACCGCCGGGGTACGGCCGCCACGGGCGGTGGCAACGATGTCCGGCGGGGG
This sequence comes from Streptomyces sp. NPDC046727, assembly GCF_040645635.1. Classification (NCBI taxonomy): domain Bacteria; kingdom Bacillati; phylum Actinomycetota; class Actinomycetes; order Kitasatosporales; family Streptomycetaceae; genus Streptomyces; species Streptomyces sp. NPDC046727. The sequence goes on along the minus strand of NZ_JBEYYR010000017.1, from coordinate 83,231 downwards.
CCCGGAGGTGTGCGTCGTGTGTACGCGCGTAGACGCCGGGCGTCCGTCGGCGCCGTACCCGATCAGCCGGCCGTGTGGAGCCGGAACAGCGCCCAGACCACCTTGCCGTCGAGCGTGCCCGCGAGCGGGTGCCAGCCCCAGCTGTCGGCGAACGAGTCGACCAGGAACAGGCCGCGCCCCGACTCGGCGGAGAAGTCGTCCGAGTCCCGTGGGACCGGGGTCTCGTGGCTCGGGTCGCGCACCGCGCACACCAGCCGCCCGGTCCAGCGCATCAGGTGCAGCCGCACGGACGGGTTGCGCTCGTCGGCGCAGACCTGGTCGGCCGGCACCGCGTGGCGCAGGGCGTTGGTGACGAGTTCGGAGACGACGAGGCATATGTCGTCGAAGCGGTCGCCGACGTCCCACTGGTCCAGCGTGCGACGGGTGAAGTGCCGGGCCTCGCGCACCGCCTCGTAACGGGCGGGGAGGGCGCAGGAGGCGGCGTCGGACACGGCCGCGGGATCCAACGGCGGAAGGCCCTGCCGTAACGGCTTGAGCATGGTCGATCCATTCGTCCCCATGCGAGGCACTCCCGGGAATTCGCGGTCGTTGCGATGCAGCGGTGGCGCGGCACCATGGTTTCGGATGCGCAGAGCAGATGCAAGGGCAGATGCACGTGCACGCGACCGAAATGGCACTGCCCGTACCGCTTCTTGGCCATTTTTTCTGCCATCTTCATCACGGTCCCGTCAGAGGTCCGGACCTCTTCCCGGTCCCGACCCGGCAGAAACGGCCGAGCTCTTTCCGTTTCCGTAACCGGACGAGTACTGCGCGAAGCGTTTTAGTGGCAGACTTCGGGCCCTGAAGACGGTTGGGGAGGCGGCGAACGTGAGCGCGGGAGAGCCCGGATCGGTGGTGCGGCGGATGCTGCTCGGCTCGCAACTCAGGCGACTGCGTGAAGCGCGGGGGATCACGCGCGAGGCGGCGGGGTACTCGATCCGCGCCTCCGAGTCGAAGATCAGCCGGATGGAGCTGGGCCGGGTGAGCTTCAAGACGAGAGACGTGGAAGACCTGCTGACCCTCTACGGCATCAGCGACGAGGCGGAGCGCGAGTCGCTGCTCTCCCTCGCCCGGGAGGCCAACGTGGCGGGCTGGTGGCACAGCTACACCGACGTCCTGCCCAGCTGGTTCCCCACCTACGTGGGCCTGGAGGGTGCCGCCTCGCTGATCCGCGTCTACGAGGTGCAGTTCGTGCACGGCCTGCTGCAGACCGAGGAGTACGCCCGCGCGGTGGTCCGGCGCGGCATGAGGGGTGCGAGCGTCGCCGACGTCGAGCGCCGGGTCGCCCTGCGCCTGGAGCGGCAGAAGTACCTGCTCTCCGACAACGCCCCCGAGTTCCACATCGTCCTGGACGAGGCCGCCCTGCGCCGCCCCTACGGGGACCGCGAGGTGATGCGCGGCCAGCTCCAGCACCTGATCGACATCTCCGAGCTGCCCAACGTGCGGCTCCAGGTCATGCCGTTCAGCTTCGGCGGGCACGCGGGCGAGAGCGGCGCCTTCACCATCCTCAGCTTCCCCGAGTCCGACCTGTCCGACGTGGTCTACCTGGAGCAGCTGACCAGCGCCCTCTACCTGGACAAGCGCGAGGACGTCGCCCAGTACGAGCAGGCCCTGAAGGAACTGCAGCAGGACAGCCCGGGCCCGGACGAGAGCCGGGACCTGCTCCGCGGCCTCGTGCAGCTCTCCTGACCCGATCTCCTGGGCCAACTCCCTTGTATCGGAAGTACCATGACGTCCGATCAGACGTGGCGTAGATCTGGTGTCCGCTAGCGATTGAGGGATCACATGTCGTCCTACTTCACCGACCTGGCCCAGCAGTACATCGACGGCGAATGGCGCCCGGGCACCGGCTCCTGGGACGTCATCGACTTCAACCCCTACGACGACGAGAAGCTGGCCTCGATCACGGTGGCCACGGTCGACGAGGTGGACCAGGCGTACCGGGCCGCCGCCCGCGCCCAGAAGAAGTGGGCCGAGACCAACCCCTACACCCGGCGCGCGGTCTTCGAGCGGGCGCTCAGGCTGATAGAGGACCGCGAGCAGGAGATAGCGGACCTGATCATCGCGGAACTCGGCGGCACGCGCGTGAAGGCCGGTTTCGAGCTGCACCTCGCCAAGGAGTTCCTGCGCGAGTCGATCCACCTCGCGCTGCGCCCCGAGGGCAAGATCCTGCCCTCCCCGGCCGAGGGCAAGGAGAACCGCGTCTACCGGGTACCGGTCGGTGTCGTGGGCGTGATCAGCCCCTTCAACTTCCCCTTCCTGCTGTCGCTGAAGTCGGTCGCCCCGGCCCTCGCGCTCGGCAACGGAGTGGTCCTCAAGCCGCACCAGAACACCCCGATCGCCGGCGGCACCCTGATCGCGAAGATCTTCGAGGAGGCCGGGCTGCCCGGCGGCCTGCTCAACGTCGTCGTCACCGACATCGCCGAGATCGGCGACGCGTTCATCGAGCACCCGGTCCCGAAGGTCATCTCCTTCACCGGCTCCGACAAGATCGGCCGGCACGTCGCCACCGTCTGCGCCAGGAACTTCAAGCGCGCGGTCCTCGAACTCGGCGGCAACAGCGCGCTGGTGGTCCTGGACGACGCCGACATCGACTACGCGGTGGACGCGGCCGTCTTCAGCCGGTTCGTGCACCAGGGCCAGGTCTGCATGGCCGCCAACCGCGTTCTCGTGGACGCCTCCGTCGCCGACGAGTTCACCGAGAAGTTCGTCGCCAAGGTCCGGACCCTGAAGGTCGGCGACCCGCGCGACCCGGAGACCGTGATCGGCCCCGTGATCAACTCGGCTCAGGCGAACGCGATCTCCGGCGCCGTCGAGCAGGCGCTCGCCGAGGGCGCCACCGCGCTGGTGCACGGCGGCACGACCGACAACCTGGTCGAGCCCACCGTGCTGACCGGCGTCCCCGCCGACTCGGCGCTGCTCCAGCAGGAGGTCTTCGGCCCGGTCGTCTTCCTCGTCCCGTTCGACGGCGAGGAGGAGGCGGTCCGGATCGTCAACGACACCCCCTACGGCCTCAGCGGCGCCGTCCACACCGGTGACATCGAGCGGGGCGTGGCGTTCGCCAAGCGGATCGACACCGGCATGTTCCACGTGAACGACGGCACCGTGCACGACGAGCCGATCGTGCCCTTCGGCGGCGAGAAGCACTCCGGCCTGGGCCGCCTCAACGGCGAGACGACGCTGGAGGCGTTCACCACGATCAAGTGGATCTCCGTGCAGCACGGCCGCAGCGGCTTCCCGTTCTAGCCGGCACCTCGTCCGGCTGGTTCTTCGTGGTGTCGGGCCATTGAGGACAGTAACTGTCCTCAATGGCCCGTAGCGTTTTCCGTGTCGGGGCGCAAGCGGCCCCGGTGAACGGGCACGGACGAAAGGCAGCACGTCATGGTCATGCATGTTCCGGCGGAGATGAAGGGCGACGAGCGGGGAGCGCTGCTCGCGTTCATCGAGGAGCAGCGCGGCGGGATCCGCCGGGCGCTGCTCGGGCTGACCGAGGAGCAGGCCCGTACCCGGCCCGGCGTCGGCGAACTGTCTCTCGGCGGCCTGCTCAAGCACGTCTGCGAGGGGGAGCAGGGCTGGATCGCCCGCGCCAAGCAGGAGCCGCCCGCCGTATACCGTGACGAGTCGAACTGGCACGAGACCTTCCAGCTGATCGGCGACGAGACGGTCGCCGCGCAACTGGCGTACTGGGAGGAGGTGGCCGCCGAGACGGAGAAGTTCATCCTCTCCGCGCCCAGCCTGGACGACACCTTCCCGCTGCCGCCCGACCCCTGGTTCCCGCCGGAGGGCCGCGTCTCGCTGCGCTGGCTGTGTCTGCACCTGATCCGCGAGACGGCCCGGCACGCCGGCCACGCCGACATCCTCCGCGAGTCCCTGGACGGGAAGACCGCGTACGACCTGGTGGCACTGGAGCAGGCGGGCGTTTGACGGCAGGGTCTAGCCCCACGGCAATAACCTGGACCGCATGTCAGCGATCCGTCTTCTCGTGCTGGGCGCGGTCCGCCAGCACGGGCGGGCCCACGGCTACCAGGTCCGGAGCGACCTGGAGTACTGGGGCGCGCACGAGTGGTCCCACGCCAAGCCGGGCTCCATCTACCACGCCCTGAAGCAGATGGCCCGGCAGGGACTGCTGCACGCGCACGAGATCGCGCCGTCCACGGCCGGCGGCCCGCCGCGCACCGAGTACGAACTCACCGAGAAGGGCACCGAGGAGTACTTCACCCTGCTGCGGGACGCGCTGGTCACCTACGACCAGCGGGGCGACGTGAAGACGGCGGCCATCGGCTTCATGGTGGACCTGCCGAGGGCGGAGGCGGTGGCCCTGCTGCAGGAGCGGACCCGGAGGATCGGGGCGTGGCGGTCCTCGGTGACCGAGCACTACATCCCCGAGGACGGTCCTGAACAGCTGGGCCACATCGGCGAGATCATGAACATGTGGATCCACACGGCGGACTCCGAGGCCGAGTGGACCCGGGGCCTGGTCGAGCGCATCGAGAAGGGCGCCTACACCTTCGCCGGCGAGGGCGATCCGTTCGCCGGCCTGCTCGCCGAGGACGCGGGCGGCTAGGTCCTGTCGTTCGGATCGTCCCGGCGTCCGACAGGACCTAGTGGTGGAACCCGGTGGCCGCCTCCTTGTCGCGGGTCAGCGGGTGCGGCTGCCGGCGCAGTTCTGGCAGCAGCCGGGTCAGGTCGGCCACGAACAGGTCGGCCAGGTCGTGCGAGAAGCCGTTGCGGCACACGATCCGCAGCACGGACAGGTCCTCGCGGTTCGCCGGGAAGGTGTAGGCGGGCACCAGCCAGCCGCCCTCGCGCAGCCGCCGGGAGACGTCGAAGACGTCGTACGACGTGACGTCCTCGGCCGTGGTCAGCGCGATCACGGGCAGCTCGTCCCCGCGCGTGAGCAGCCGGAAGTCGCCGAGCGCCGCGATCCGTTCGGCGAGCGAGGTCGCCACGTCCCGGGTGGACTGCTGCACCGCCCGGTAGCCCTCCCGGCCCAGCCGCAGGAACGTGTAGTACTGCGCCACCACCTGGGCGCCGGGCCGGGAGAAGTTCAGGGCGAAGGTCGGCATGTCCCCGCCCAGGTAGTTGACCCGGAAGACCAGCTCCTCGGGCAGCGCCTCCGCGTTCCGCCACAGGGCCCAGCCGACGCCCGGGTAGACCAGCCCGTACTTGTGGCCCGAGGTGTTGATCGACGCCACGCGCGGGAGGCGGAAGTCCCACACCAGGTCCTCGTCCAGGAAGGGCGCCACCATCCCGCCGGACGCGCCGTCGACGTGCACCGGGACGTCGAGCCCGGTGCGCTCCTGGAGGGCGTCCAGGGCCGCGCACAGGTCGGCGATCGGCTCGTAGGAGCCGTCGAAGGTGGAGCCCAGGATGCCGACCACCCCGATGGTGTTCTCGTCGCACAGCTCGGCGGCGGCCCGCGGGTCCAGGTGGAAGCGGTCGCCCTCCATCGGGACCAGCCGGGCCTCCACCTCCCAGAAGGTGCAGAACTTCTCCCAGCACACCTGGACGTTGATGCCCATGACCAGATTGGGCCGCGCGCCCGGGTACCGGTCCGCGTTCCGCTTCGCCCAGCGCCGCTTGAGGGCCATCCCGGCGAGCATGCAGGCCTCGCTGGAGCCGGTCGTGGAGCAGCCCACCACAGCCGACGGGTCCGGCGCGTTCCACAGGTCGGCGAGCATCGCCACGCAGCGCCGCTCCAGCTCGGCCGTGCGCGGGTACTCGTCCTTGTCGATCATGTTCTTGTCCCGGCACTCCGCCATCAGCACCCCGGCCTGCGGCTCCATCCACGTGGTGACGAAGGTGGCCAGGTTCAGCCGGGAGTTGCCGTCCAGCATCAGCTCGTCGTGCACCAGCTGGTACGCCGTGGAGGGGGCCAGCGGGGCGTCCGGGAGCCGGTGCGTGGGCGGGGCCTCGGCCATGCCGCCGACCGGGTTGGCCTCCCCGAAGAACGGGTTGACCGACACCGTCCGTTCCTCGTGCTTCTTCGGGCCTTTGTGCAGGGCCATGGGGGTGCCTCCAAGGGAGAGGGATTCAGCGGACCGGGGTGCCGTCCGCGCGCAGCTGCATCTGCGGGCGGCCCGTGACCAGCAGCCAGGCGGGCAGCGAGGCCACGCACAGCAGGGCGAGGATGCCGGGCGAGGCGACGAGGACGGCGGCGGTGAACAGGCTCACCCAGCCCTGCCGGGTGATCGCGAGGAGCATGCCCAGGACGGCCGTGGCCACGCCCAGCGAGGGATGCACGGCCGGCACGAGGGCATGGGCGGTCAGGCCCAGGGCGGTGCCGACGAAGACCGCGGGGAAGATCCGGCCGCCACGGAAGCCGCAGGAGGCGGCGACCAGCAGCGCGGCCAGTTTCACCACCGTCATCGTGGCGAACCGCCCCGCCGACCAGCCCTCGGGATCGCGGGCCAGCTCCCCGATCTCCGACAGCCCCTTGAACAGCGTCAGATGGCCGCCCAGGGCCGCCAGGGCGCCCAGGACGACCCCGCCGGCCGGAAGCATCAGCATCGGGTGCCGCAGCCGCCGGAAGCCCGCGTGGACGTACGGGAAGGCGCGGACCGCGCACATGCCGAGCAGCGCGGCCACCGAGGCGATCACGAGCGCCGCCGGCAGGTCCCTCGCGTGCGGATGGCCCACGGGCGGCAGGCCCAGGTCGAAGGTCGGACGGTCCACCAGGGCGGTCGTCATGGCCCCGCACGCACCCGCGGTCAGCGGCGCGAACAGGTTGTCCCACAGCCGCCCCCGCATCGGCCGGCCGGCCAGCGCCTCCGAGACGACCAGCGCCGCCGCGACCGGCGTTCCGAACAGCGCCCCGATCGTCGCCGACTCCGCCAGCACCGGCCACAGGGTGCCCGGCGTCCGGGGCAGGAAGCGCCCGCCGAGCCAGGCCGCGAGGCCCACGTTCACGGCGATGACCGGGTTCTCCGGGCCGAGGCTCGGGCCGCCGGCCAGCATCAGCCCGGTGGCCAGCACCAGGCCCGGCAGCACGGCCGGCGGCAGGACCGGGGCGTCGAGACCGAGGGTGGCCGGGTCGGGGCCGGCGTGCCCGGGGACCTTCCAGACCACCAGCCCGACGGCGAGCCCGCTCGCCACGAGCATGACGAACATCCACAGCACGGAGTAACGGCCCACGCCGAGCGCGTCCGGCAGCGGCCCCCACAGCACGCGCTGGAGCTGCTCGGCGGCCGTGCTCACCCCCGTGAAGACCAGGCTCGCGACCACGCCCACGACGACGGCGGGCAGGATGAACGGCAGCAGAGCCCGTGCCGGGGCGGTCGGAGCGCTCGGGGGCGCCGGCTGCGTCGTCTCCTGGGCCACGGGCTCACCATAAGCGGACAAAAGGTGCACAACATCCCGAAGGAAATCCGGCTTGCACCTCACGTGGCGTGAGGCCTCAGCGTGGACGCGTACCGACGACAAGGAGCGGAAAGTGAGCTACTCCGTGGGACAGGTCGCGGGGTTCGCCGGCGTCACGGTGCGCACCCTGCACCACTACGACGAGATCGGCCTGCTCGTGCCCAGCGAGCGCACCCACGCCGGACACCGGCGCTACGGCGACGCCGACCTCGACCGGCTCCAGCAGATCCTGTTCTACCGGGAGCTGGGCTTCCCGCTCGACGAGGTCGCCGTCCTGCTCGACGACCCGGACGCGGACCCGCGCACCCACCTGCGCCGCCAGCACGCCGTGCTGACCGCCCGGATCGAGAAGCTGCAGAAGATGGCGGCGGCCGTGGAGCACGCCATGGAGGCACGAAAGATGGGGATCAATCTGACGCCGGAGGAGAAGTTCGAGGTCTTCGGCGACCACGACCCGGACCAGTACGCCGACGAGGTGCGGGAGCGCTGGGCCGACACCGAGGCCTACCGGCAGTCGCAGCAGCGGACCGCCTCGTACACCAAGGACGACTGGAAGCGGATCAACGACGAGATGGGCGCCATCCATCTCCGCATGGCAGACCTGCTCACCGAGGGCGTGCCCGCCGGCTCCGAGGCGGCCATGGACGTCGCCGAGGAGCACCGGCTGTTCATCACGCGCGCGTACTACGACTGCGCGCACGAGCTGCACCAGTGCCTCGGTGAGATGTACGTCGCCGACGAGCGCTTCACCGCGACGTACGAGGCGATCCGGCCGGGTCTGGCCGTGTACATGCGGGACGCCATCGTGGCGAACACGGCCCGGCACACCGCGTCCTGACGTCCCGGCCCGGGGTCACTCCCGGGCCAGGACCACCGCCGTGCCGTACGCGCACACCTCGGTACCTACGTCCGCGGCCTCCGTCACGTCGAACCGGAACGCCAGCACCGCGTTGGCCCCACGGGCGCGTGCCTGGTCCACCAGGCGCTCCATGGCCTGGCCGCGGGTCTGCACGAGCGTCTTGGTGAGGCCCTTCAGCTCGCCGCCGATCATCGACTTCAGTCCCGCGCCGATCTGGCTGCCCAGGTGCCGCGAGCGGACGGTCAGCCCGAAGACCTCGCCGATCACCTGCTGCACCCGGTGGCCGGGCACGTCGTTGGTCGTGACGACCAGCACGTCGGGCTGGGGGCCCTGGCCGCCGCCGTAGTCATCGAGTCCCATGAGTCACAGCCTTCTCCCAGTCCTCGCACAGCGCATCCCGGAGCCACCGGTGGAACCTGGGGCGGTCACATCACGTTGATAGCTTTGTGCGGCAGCACATCGACGTTCAGCCGCCGTAGCCGCCTTCACCCCTCAGGAGCCCGGACCCGTGATGACACTCGCCCTCGGCCCGAGCTGGCTGGATCCCAATTACCTGCTCGACACCTACGGCATCTGGGGCCTGCTCCTCATCGTCTTCGCCGAGTCCGGCCTGCTCATCGGCTTCTTCCTGCCGGGCGACGCGCTGCTGTTCACCGTCGGTCTGCTGATCACGTCCGGCCAGTTCGGCTTCCCGCTGTGGGGCGCGGTCCCCCTGATCTGCCTCGCCGCGGTCCTGGGCGACCAGGCGGGCTACATGTTCGGCAAGAAGGTCGGCCCCTCGCTCTTCAACCGCCCGGACTCGCGCCTGTTCAAACAGGAGAACGTCACCAAGGCGCACGAGTTCTTCGAGAAGTACGGCCCGAAGTCCCTGGTCCTGGCCCGCTTCGTGCCCGTCGTGCGCACGTTCACGCCGATCATCGCCGGCGTCAGCGGCATGAGGTACCGCTCGTTCCTGATCTTCAACGTCGTCGGCGGCGTCCTGTGGGGTGCGGGCGTCACCCTGCTCGGCTCCTGGCTCGGCAACGTCGCCTTCGTCAAGAAGAACATCGAGGCGATCCTCATCCTGATCGTCCTCATCTCGGTGATCCCGATCATGATCGAGTTCCTGCGGGCCCGCGGCAAGAACAAGAAGGCGGCGCAGGCCGCGCCGCCGGCGGCTCCGCAGCAGCCCCAGCCCCAGTACCAGCAGCAGCCCGTCATGGACGACGCGACGACCCAGCTCCGCCGCATCGAGCCGGAGCAGCCGTACGGCCACCAGTACGAGCAGCAGCAGTACTGGAACCAGGGCCAGCAGGGACAGCAGGGGTACGACAACAACCACGGCGACCAGTACTACGGCCAGCAGCAGTACCCGCAGGAGCAGTACCCGCAGGAGCAGTACCCGCAGGAGCAGTACCCCCAGCAGGAGTACCCGCAGCAGCAGTACGACCAGAACCAGTACCCGTACGACTACCGCAACCAGCAGTAGCTCAGAATCCCCTGGTCCGCTTGGCCGCCCGGCGCTTCCCGGCGGAGCCGACCCGCAGGAACATCCGCGAGATCTCCGACCCGAGGTTGACCCCGATGGCGATGGCCATGGCCAGCGACGCCGCGTTCGCCAGCGACACCAGCCCCTTGTCCACCTCGTTCTGCGCCATGCCGAGCAGCCCGAAGTAGGTCGCCGAGCCGGGCAGCAGCGGCCCGATCGCCGCCGTCGTGTACGGCAGCGCGGACGCGAAGCGGTAGCGGGACAGCAGCTGCCCGAACAGGCCCACGAGGCCCGCGGCCACGGCCGTGGAGGCCACCGGCGAGATGTCGCCCACATAGTGCATCGCGCCGTACACCGACCAGGCGACACCTCCGTTGAGGGTCACCCAGAGCACGGTGGATCGTTCCTGCTGGAGCAGGACCGCGAAGGTCAGCGACAGCAGCATCGAGGCCGCGATCTGGATCAGCGGCCTCTCGGAGTTGCCCAGCGCCACGTCCGGGTTCAGAGTGCCGCCCGCCTTCACGCCGAAGTACAGGACGACCAGCACCCCGGCGACGATGCCGACGAAGAAGTACATGACCTCCAGCAGACGGGCGGAGGCGGTGATGTAGAAGCCCGTCAGCCCGTCCTGCACCCCCGCCACCAGCGCCCGCCCGGGCAGCAGCGCGAACAGTCCACCGGTGACCACGGCGGACCCCTTCACGTCCACGTGCGCCAGCGTCAGCGCCACCCCGATCGCCGCGGGCGGCATCGCGGCCACCATGAACTGGTAGAACTCGGGCAGCCCGCGCCCCGCGCACAGCCAGGCCAGCCGGTCGCCGAGCATCGCGCCCAGCGCCGCCGCCACGAACACGAGCAGATCACCGCCGACCAGCACCGAGGCCGCACCCGCGAGCAGCCCGCTGGCCAGGGTCAGTGCCCAGCCGGGGTAGGGGTGCCGGTTGCGGCGGATCTCCGCCAGGCGCCGGTAGGCCTCCTCCAGGGAGACATGGGTCTCCGGGTCGGTGAGGTCGTCCACGAGCCGGAACACGGCCGCCAGCCGGGTGTAGTCGGTGCCCCGCCGCCGTACCGTCCGGGAGGCCGTCACCGGGTCCTCCACCAGGGACGGCTGGTGCGAGATCGACAGCAGCGTGAAGGTGACGTTCGGCTCGCACCGGTCCAGGCCGTAGGACCGGCACACCGCGAACATCGCGGCCTCCACGTCCTCCGCGCCCTCACCGCCGGCCAGCAGCAGCTCGCCGATACGCAGGGTCAGGTCCAGCACGCGCGGGACGGCCGGACCGCCCTCCTCCTCGCGCTGCACCGGCTCCGGCGCCGGCCGCTCGGTCACCGGCATGCGCAGCATCGCGCGCATCCGGTCCTGCCAGGGTGCGTCCTTGACCAGGCTGACCAGCGGCACCCCGGCGGCCGGCGTGAACGCGGCCGGGGCGTCCTTCGCGCTGTAGGTTCTCGGCGTGCTGAACGCCGACACCTCCGGCTCGGCAGCCGGCGGCTGCGGCGTGTGGAGCCCCTCCGGCACCGCGAACTCGGAGGTCGTCTCCGGCTCGCCGCCGCCCTTGGGAACGTCGAGACCCTCGGGAACGGCGAACTCGGACGTGATCTCCGGGTCGTACCGCGCCTCGTCCGACCGGGGCTTGCGGTCCTCCGCCTCCGTCACCTCGCACCGCTCCCTGAACGACACCTTCCGTAGGCATCAGTATGCGCACACGTGCCGCGGCCGTCCGCATGCGTGCGGGTACAGCGAAACGGGCCGCACGCGTGCGCGTGCGGCCCGTTCGCGGGAAGGGAGGCTCAGTGGCCGCCCTGCTCCTCGAAGCGCTTGTACGACCGCTCGATCTCCGCCTCGGCGTCCGTGCGGCCCACCCAGTTGGCACCCTCGACCGACTTGCCGGGCTCCAGGTCCTTGTACACCTCGAAGAAGTGCTGGATCTCCAGGCGGTCGAACTCCGACACGTGGTGGATGTCGCGCAGGTGCTCCACACGCGGGTCGGTGGCCGGGACGCACAGCAGCTTGTCGTCGCCGCCGGCCTCGTCCGTCATCCGGAACATGCCGATCGCGCGGCACTTGATGAGGCAGCCCGGGAAGGTCGGCTCGTCCAGGATGACCAGCGCGTCCAGCGGGTCGCCGTCCTCGCCGAGGGTGTTCTCGACGAAGCCGTAGTCGGTCGGGTAGGCGGTCGAGGTGAAGAGGCGACGGTCCAGGCGGATCCGACCGGTCTCGTGGTCCACCTCGTACTTGTTCCGCGAACCCTTCGGGATCTCGATCGTGACGTCGAACTCCACCGGTGGCTCCTCCATGATCAGCACATAGTTCTGGTGGTTAAGTGTCCCTCACGCAGGTGTGTGATCGCGAAAGGGGCTGGTGGTCGTGCCAGAGCTGAGGCCTTGGCGAGCCGCGAGACCGCAGGTGGTGCGGATCGCGAACGCCGTACGACCGCGTCTGGCGAGCGCCGTGACGGCAGCGGGGCCGCGGATCGCGCGACTGGCGAAGGCCGTGCGAGTCGGCCCTGTGCACCTCCCCCGTCTCCCCCGTACGCGGACCGTCGGCACCTGGCGGTACACCGCGGGCGCCGCCACCGCCGGCCTGGCGCTGGCCGCCGGCGTGGTGACCGCGGCCGGCCCCTGGGACGCCAACGGTCAGCGTACGGCCGAGCGGGACCGGGCCGCCGCTCTGGAGCGGCCAGGTGGCGCAGATCACGGCGGCTCGGGCACAGCCGTGGTGGCGTCCCGGCCCGCGCCGAGCGCCCCGCCCGTCCTGACGGGCCTGGGCGGCGTCACGGGCGCCGTGGGCACCAAGAAGGCCGGCCCGGACGGAAAGGCGCTCTCGGACGTCCTGGAGCCCCTTCTGGACGTCCCCGAGCTGGGCGGCAGCCACGCGGCGGCCGTCATCGACGTCGCGACCGGCGAACGGCTGTACGGCACCGACGCCGGCAAGGCCCTCACCCCCGCGTCCACCACCAAGATCGCCACCGCCGTCGCCGCCCTGTCCGCCCTCGGCCCCGACCACCGGCTCACCACCCGCACCGCCCTCGATCCCGACACCCGCGAACTCGTCCTGGTCGGCGGCGGCGACCCCACCCTGACCGCGCACGCGAGGACGGGCGGCTGGGCCGGCCTGCGGGCCCTGGCGCAGGACACCGCGACAGCCCTGGGCAAGCGCGGCATCCACAAGATCACCCTGTCCTACGACACCACCCTCTTCACCGGCCCCGCCCTGCACCCCATCGGCGTCAACGACAACCTCGCCCCGGTCAGCGCCCTGACCGTCGACGAGGGCCGCGCCGACGACTCCGCCAGCGGCCCGGCGCCCCGCGTGGCCGACCCGGCGGCGGACGCGGCGGCCAGGTTCGCGGGCTTCCTGAAGGACGCCGGCATCACCACCACGGCCCCCGGCCCCTCCAAGGCCAGCACGCGCGCGCAGACCCTCGCCACCGTCTCCTCGCCCCCGCTGTCGGCCCTGGTCGAGCGGATGCTGACCAACAGCGACAACGACATCGCCGAGGCCCTGGCCCGCCACACGGCCCTGGCCAGCGGCCGGCCCGCGAGCTTCGCGGGCGGCGCCGAGGCGATCGCCACGCACCTGCGCAAGCTCGGCCTGCCGATGTCCGGCGCCGCCTTCCACGACGGCAGCGGCCTCGACCGCGCCGACCGGCTGACGGCCGACCTGCTCACCGCCCTCCTGGCCGAGGCGGGCGACCCGGACCGCCCCGGCCTGCGCCCCGTCCTCACCGGCCTCCCCGTGGCGGGCTTCACCGGCACGCTCAGCAGCCGCTACACCGACGGCGCGTCCGGCGTCGTACGCGCCAAGACGGGCACCCTGACCGGGGTGAACACCCTGGCCGGGACGGTCGTGGACAAGGACGGCCACCTCCTGGCCTTCGCCTTCCTGGCCTCGGACACGGCGAACGCCCTGGAGGCCCAGTCGGCCCTGGACACGGCGGCGACGGCGCTGGCGGGATGCGGCTGCCGGTAGCCGCCCGCCGCCGTGGGTGCCCACCTGACACCCCCGCCCCGAGCCGACCTCCCATGGCCTGCCCCAAGTGGGAACGGTCACGTACGGTTGACAACATGACGAGCTTCGGTGGCACCGCATCTCCCGGGATGGTCGACTGGAACCTCGCGGTGGCGACCGCGACACGGCTCGTACGCCCCGGCCCCGATGTCAGCCGCGACGAGGCCAGGACCGTCGTCGCGGAGCTGCGCCGGCACGCGAAAGCCTCGGAGGGACACGTCCGGGGCTTCACTCGTATGGGCACCGAGGAGACCCACGACACCCCCGTCCTCGTCGTCGACCGCCCCGGCTGGGTCCGCGCCAACGTCGCCGGCTTCCGGGAGATCCTCAGGCCGCTCCTGGAGAAGATGCAGGAACGCCGCGGCAGCAACCCGGGCAGCGCGGTCCTAGGCGCCGTCGGCGGCAAGGTCACCGGCGTGGAACTCGGCATGCTCCTGTCGTTCCTGTCCTCCCGGGTCCTCGGCCAGTACGAGACCTTCGCCCCCGCCGCCCGCGACCTCCCGGCAGGCGGCCCCCCTGGTTCACCGAGTGGCGGCGGCCGGCTGCTGCTCGTCGCGCCCAACATCGTCCACGTCGAGCGCGAACTCGACGTCGAGCCGCACGACTTCCGCCTGTGGGTGTGCCTGCACGAGGAGACGCACCGCACGCAGTTCACCGCCGTGCCCTGGCTGCGTGACCACCTGGAGGGCGAAATCCAGTCGTTCTTGGCGGAGACCGACGTCGACCCGATGACCTTCCTGGAGCGCATCCGGGAGGCCGCCCAGTCCCTGGCCGGCGGCCGTCCCGAGGGCGAGGAGGAGGACGGCGGACGCTCCTTCGTGGAGCTGGTGCAGACCCCCGCCCAGCGGGAGATCCTCGGCCGGCTCACCGCCGTGATGTCCCTGCTGGAGGGCCACGCCGACTTCGTGATGGACGGCGTCGGCCCGAGCGTCGTACCGACCGTCGCGGAGATCCGCGAGAAGTTCCAGCAGCGCCGTGCGAAGGGCGCCTCCCGCCTGGACCTCGCCCTGCGCAAGCTGCTGGGTCTGGATGCCAAACTGAGGCAGTACCGGGACGGCGAGCGGTTCGTGCGGTCGGTCGTCGAGCAGGTCGGCGTCGACGGTTTCAACCGGGTGTGGACCTCGCCCAACACCCTGCCCACCAAGGCGGAGATCGCCAAACCGGCGGACTGGGTCGCGCGGGTGCATCGCAGGACCGAGTCGTGAACGGCACGAGGGAGTCGTGAAACGAATCCGGCCGACGGCAGGCGAACGCCCCTTCAATCACCCGTCCGAGGGAGCGTGAGCCATGCGTAGGCGTGCAATGCTCGGGGAACGGCCCGCTTCTGTCACCATCTACACACTCTGAGTGACCGTCTCGGGCTCACCCCCCGAAAACTTCATGAAGGGAACCGGACATGGGTCCCCATCCTGCGGTCGCGGCGATACGCCTGGCGGTCCGCCGCGTCCTCCACGACATCCTGAACGACCACCAGGCCATCCGCGTGCACGCGGGCCGGACGGCCGAGCGGCCCCCCTCCCCGCTCGTCCTCGTCGCGTGTTCCGGCGGTGCCGACTCCATGGCGCTCGCCTCCGCCCTCGCCTTCGAGGCCCCCAAACTCGGCATCCGCGCCGGCGGGGTCACCGTCGACCACGGCCTCCAGACCGGCTCCGACCTCCGCGCCGACGAGGTCGTCCTGCGGCTGCGTGAACTCGGCCTCGATCCGGTCGAGTCCGTCGCCGTGATCGTCGGCCGCGAGGGCGGCCCCGAAGCCGCCGCCCGCGACGCCCGCTACGCCGCCCTGGACGCCCTCGCCGAACGCCACGGCGCCGCCGCGGTCCTGCTCGGCCACACCCGCGACGACCAGGCCGAAACCGTCCTGCTGGGGCTCGCCCGCGGTTCCGGCATCCGCTCCCTGTCGGGCATGGCCGCGGTCTCGGGGGCCGGCGGCCGTTACCGGCGGCCCTTCCTGCACCTGGACCGGCAGACCGCCCGCAAGGCCTGCATGGTCCAGTCGCTCCCGGTCTGGGACGATCCTCACAACGCGGACCCGGCCTACACCCGCTCCCGGCTCCGCCACGAGGGCCTGCCCGCCCTGGAGAAGGCCCTCGGCAAGGGCGTCGTCGAGGCGCTCGCCCGCACCGCCCAGCTCTCCCGCGACGACGCCGACGCCCTGGACGCCTGGGCCAGCCAGGCCGAGGCCTCCGTACGGGACGCCACCGGCCTGCTGGAGTGCGCCAAGCTGTACGCCCTCCCGCCCGCCGTACGCCGCCGGATCCTGCGCCGCGCGGCCATCGAGGCCGGTGCCCCGGCCGGTGCACTGTTCGCCCGTCACATCGAGGAAGTCGACCGCCTGATCACCGCCTGGCGCGGCCAGGGAGCCATCAATCTCCCCGGCAGAGTCGTCGCCCGGCGGCAGGGTGGCAGACTGGTGATTCGGCAAGGCTGATTTCCGACCCCTCCCGGAGTGACCCTCCGGCGGGCCGGGCAGTCGGAGGCCGCGCACGCGGCCGTAAGTGCGGGACGACCGAAAGTGATGCGGGTGGACGCGAAAGACATGGGTGCCGACCTCCAGCAGGTGCTCATCACCAAGGAAGAGATCGACGCGAAGCTGGCCGAGCTGGCCGCGAAGATCGACGCGGAGTACGCGGGCAAGGACCTGCTGATCGTCGGCGTCCTCAAGGGCGCGGTGATGGTCATGGCGGACCTGGCCCGGGCGCTGTCCACCCCTCTCACCATGGACTGGATGGCCGTGTCCTCGTACGGCGCGGGCACCCAGTCCTCCGGTGTCGTGCGGATCCTCAAGGACCTCGACACCGACATCAAGGGCAGGCACGTCCTGATCGTCGAGGACATCATCGACTCCGGCCTGACCCTGTCCTGGCTGATCAACAACCTCGGCTCCCGGGAGCCCGCCTCCCTGAAGGTGTGCACGCTGCTGCGCAAGCCGGACGCCGCGAAGGTCGCCATCGACGTGGAGTGGGTCGGCTTCGACATCCCGAACGAGTTCGTCGTCGGCTACGGCCTCGACTACGCGGAGAAGTACCGCAACCTGCCGTTCGTCGGTACGCTCGCGCCTCACGTCTACGGCGGCTGAGCCAGTCGGCCCAAGCCCGGTAGGACGATCGGGAACCCCAGCGGGTTCCACGCCGTTGAAGCATGCAGAGACGGGTTTCCCAGCCGTCGAATCGGCTCCGTGCGGCTTCGCGCAACAATGCTGGGGTACCGTCAGAAGAACTGTCTTATCAAACTCACTATGGCAGGAGGGACGGGGCGGCACCGCTCCGTATGGATGGACGTGAAGCGATACTTCCGTGGGCCGGTCATGTGGATCGTGCTGGCCGTCCTTGCCGTGGTCGTGTTGATGCAGGTCGTCGGCTCGTCCGGCGGCTACAAGACGGTGGACACCGGCCAGGTCGTGGCGGCGATCAACGACAACAAGGTCGAGTCGGCCAAGCTCACCACCGGTGACGAGCAGAGCATCAAGGTCACGCTCAAGGACGGCTACAAGGTCGAGGGCAGCTCCAAGATCCAGGCGAGCTACATCGGCGACCAGGGTGTGCAGCTCGCCGGCACGCTGCAGACCAAGTACCAGGAAAAGCAGATCACGGACGGCTACACGGTCTCGCCGTCCAAGCAGAACCCGTTCGTCGGCGTCCTGCTCTCCCTGCTGCCCTTCGTCCTGATCGTGGTCGTCTTCCTGTTCCTGATGAATCAGATGCAGGGCGGCGGCTCCCGGGTCATGAACTTCGGCAAGTCCAAGGCGAAGCTCATCACCAAGGACACCCCGAAGACGACGTTCTCCGACGTCGCCGGCTGTGACGAGGCCGTCGAGGAACTCCAGGAGATCAAGGAGTTCCTCCAGGAGCCGGCCAAGTTCCAGGCCGTCGGCGCCAAGATCCCCAAGGGCGTGCTGCTCTACGGCCGCCCGGGTACCGGCAAGACCCTGCTCGCGCGCGCCGTCGCCGGCGAGGCGGGCGTCCCCTTCTACTCGATCTCCGGTTCCGACTTCGTCGAGATGTTCGTCGGTGTCGGTGCCTCCCGGGTCCGTGACCTGTTCGAGCAGGCCAAGGCGAACGCCCCGGCGATCGTCTTCGTTGACGAGATCGACGCGGTCGGCCGCCACCGCGGCGCCGGCCTCGGCGGTGGTCACGACGAGCGCGAGCAGACGCTGAACCAGCTGCTCGTGGAGATGGACGGCTTCGACGTCAAGGGTGGCGTGATCCTGATCGCCGCCACGAACCGCCCGGACATCCTCGACCCGGCGCTGCTGCGCCCCGGTCGCTTCGACCGGCAGATCGCGGTCGACCCGCCGGACCTGCAGGGCCGCATGGAGATCCTCAAGGTCCACCAGAAGGGCAAGCCGGTCGCGCCCGACGTCGACCTGTCCGCCGTGGCCCGCCGCACCCCGGGCATGACCGGTGCCGACCTCGCCAACGTGCTGAACGAGGCCGCGCTGCTCACCGCCCGTGGCGACCAGAAGCTGATCGACAACAAGGCGCTGGACGAGGCGATCGACCGCGTGGTCGCGGGCCCGCAGAAGCGGACCCGGATCATGTCGGACAAGGAGAAGAAGATCACCGCGTACCACGAGGGCGGTCACGCCCTGGTCGCGGCGGCTTCGCCGAACTCCGACCCGGTCCACAAGATCACGATCCTGTCCCGTGGCCGTGCCCTCGGCTACACGATGGTCCTGCCGGACGAGGACAAGTACTCGACCACGCGCAACGAGATGCTCGACCAGCTCGCCTACATGCTGGGCGGCCGGGCGGCCGAGGAACTGGTCTTCCACGACCCGACCACCGGTGCCGCGAACGACATCGAGAAGGCCACCAACCTGGCCCGCGCGATGGTCACGCAGTACGGCATGACCGAGCGTCTCGGCGCGATCAAGTTCGGCGGCGACAACAGCGAGCCCTTCCTCGGCCGTGAGATGGCTCACCAGCGCGACTACTCGGAAGAGGTCGCCGCGCTGGTCGACGAAGAGGTCAAGAAGCTCATCGAGACCGCGCACAACGAGGCCTGGGAGATCCTGGTCGAGAACCGCGATGTGCTCGACCAGCTCGTTCTCCAGCTGCTGGAGAAGGAGACCCTGGGCAAGGAGGAGATCGCCGAGATCTTCGCCCCGATCGTCAAGCGCCCGCCGCGGCCCGCCTGGACCGGCTCCTCCCGCCGCACCCCGTCCACCCGCCCGCCGGTGCTCTCCCCGAAGGAGCTGGCACTGACCAACGGTGCGAACGGCGCGACGGCGGCGATCAGCACGGCCAAGTCGACGGCGGTGGAGTCCGCCCCGGTGACGGAGTCGGCCCCCGAGGACCGGCCCGAGAGCTGACCGTGTTTCGGCCACCGAGGCCGGAATGACTGCCGCGCCCCTCAGGTTCTAGCCTGGGGGGCGCGGCAATTTCGTATGTCCGCGGACAGAACGCGTGCCGAAACGCGCGTGCACGGCACAGGAACGAGGGACAGATGACCGACCCGGTGACGCTGGACGGCGAGGGCTCCATCGGCGAGTTCGACGAGAAGCGTGCCGAGAACGCCGTACGGGAGCTGCTGATCGCGGTCGGCGAGGACCCGGACCGTGAGGGCCTGCGGGAGACGCCGGCGCGGGTCGCGCGGGCGTACAAGGAGATCTTCGCAGGCCTGTGGCAGCGGCCCGAGGACGTCCTGACGACGACGTTCGACCTGGGACACGACGAGATGGTCCTCGTGAAGGACATCGAGGTGTACTCGACCTGTGAGCACCATCTGGTGCCGTTCCGGGGCGTCGCCCACGTCGGCTACATCCCGTCCGTGACCGGCAAGATCACCGGCCTGTCCAAGCTGGCCCGCCTGGTGGACGTCTACGCCCGCCGGCCGCAGGTGCAGGAGCGCCTCACCACGCAGATCGCGGACTCCCTGATGGAGATCCTGGAGCCGCGGGGCGTCATCGTGGTCGTCGAGTGCGAGCACATGTGCATGTCCATGCGGGGTATCCGCAAGCCGGGCGCGAAGACCATAACGTCCGCCGTGCGCGGTCAGCTGCGGGACGCGGCGACGCGGAACGAGGCGATGAGCCTCATCATGGCGCGCTGACCGCGCCGGTGAGCGGGGCCGGCGGTCAGGCCGCCGGCTCCGCTCCCGGGTGGTTCTGGTCGTCGTCCTCCGGGAGCTTGCAGACCCGCTCCAGGAACAGGGCCGCCGCTATCACGCCGAGGCCGGCCAGGACCGAGAAACCGGCGTAGATCGCCTGGTCCCGGCGGGCCGGGAAGTCCAGCAGCTCCAGCAGGAAGACGCCCGTGCCGCCGTACATGCCGGCGACGAGGGCCGCGACCAGGGCGCTGGCCTGGCCGAAGACGACCGCCCGGGCGGCCATCAGCGGGTCGACGCCCTTGGCGCCGGTCTCGCGCTCGCGCTGGGCCTTGAGGCGGGCACGCAGCGACAGCGCCGTCGAGAGCAGGACCACCGCGATCAGCGCGAGGACGATGGGGGCGGCCAGGGGGACGCTGGGGAGGGTCCCGATCGAGTTCCAGAGGCGGGCGCCCGCCCAGGACAGGACGCCGGCCACGACGAACACGCCCGCCAGCACCCTGATGCGCAGCTCTCTCACGGTGTCCCTTCAGTTCCCCCGGACCGTCCCGGACGGTGGTCGTCTTGGTCTTGACCCGTCTCGACCTTAACGACTACTCGGGCAGCCGGAGTTCCAGGTCCCCGCGGTGCGCCACACCCTCACGGGTGACGGCCGACAGCAGCTCGGCCACCGCGCCCCGGCCGGGGAGCTGCGCCTGCGGGTCCACGTCGTGCCAGGGCGCGAGCACGAAGGCACGCTCGTGGGCGCGCGGATGGGGCAGGGTGAGCTGCGGGTCGTCCGAGGTGACGCCGGCGTAGGCGACGATGTCGACGTCCAGCGTGCGCGGGCCCCAGCGCTCGTCCCGGACGCGGTGGAAGGCCTCCTCGACGGCGTGCGCCCGCTCCAGCAGGGACGACGGGGGCAGGGTCGTCCGGAGGACCACGACCGCGTTGAAGTACGACGGCTGGCTGCCGGGCGCCACGCCCCACGGCTCGGTCTCGTACACCGGGGAGACGGCCTTCACGCGCACGCCCGGGGTGTCCTCCAGGGCGTCGACGGCACCCTGGAGGGTCTCCAGGCGGTTGCCTAGGTTGGAGCCGATGGAGATCACGGCCCATTTCGGGTTGCTGAGTGTCGTGTCGGCGGCGTCCACCTGTTCGACGACCGAGGCGGGCACCGGCTGGACGGTCGGGTCGCTGTGACCCTGGCGGAAAGGTCGGGTCATACTCGGCTCCGGGTGATGGTGACGGTCACGTCGTCGAAGGGGACGGTGATCGGCGCGTCCGGCTTGTGGACGCAGACCTCGACCTCCTGGACCCCTTCGTGCTTCAGGCAGGTCTCGGCGATGCGCCCGGCGAGGGTCTCGATGAGATTGACCGGCTCGCCTTCGACCACGGCGACGACCTCCTCGGCCACGATGCCGTAGTGCACCGTCTTCGCCAGGTCGTCGTCGGCCGCGGCCGGCCGGGTGTCCAGGCCGAGGACGAGGTCCACGATGAAGGTCTGGCCCTCCTCGCGCTCCTTGGGGAACACACCGTGGTGCCCGCGGGCCTTGAGGCCGCGCAGCGCGACACGATCCACGCGAATCACTCCTGCAATCGTCGGGAACGACCGGCCCCTGCCGCGTGCGGGCGGCACACCGGCCTCAGACGAATCTACCTGCGGGCACCGACAAAGCCCGGCTGCGGGGGCGCGGGCCCGCGCCGGTACCTGGAGGGTTCACCGGGCGTTTCCCCTGGGGAACCCGGCACTGTCATGGACTGGTAGCCGCTCCTACCCGGGGGTAGGTGATTCCAACCACTCCTCCGGTTCAGGCGAGGGGACCGCCGTCCGTGTCCACGCCGTTCACACCGTTGTCGTCGTCGCTGTCGTCGTCGCTCTCGGCCAGGACGGGGGAGGCGTGGTGCGACCAGAGCTTCCAGCCGGAGGGTGTGCGCCGGAACACGTTCGTGGCGACGACGAGCTGCCCGACCAGCGGCCCCAGTTCCGCGCCCTCCTCCGGGGCGGGACCGCCGCTGAGGATGTTCTCCGTGCAGGTCACGAGCGCGGTGTCGCCGGTCACGGAGACATGCACATCGGTGAGGAAGAACTGGATGTAGTCCGTGTTGGCCATGATCAGCGCGTACGACCTGAGGACCTCGCCACGGCCGGTGAGCACCGGCCAGCCGGGGTGCACGCAGGAGATCACGCCGGTGTCCGCCGGGTCGTGGTACTCCTCGTCCACGCCCAGGTCGGCGGGGGTCAGCCAGAGGGAGGAGACCTCCTCGAAGTCGCCGCGTTCGAGTGCCTCGTAGAAGGCGGTGTTGGCAGCTTCCACCTGCTCGACGTCGGTATGAGGGGCGCTCACCGGTCTCCTTCCGCGCCCGGCGCCACGCCTGCCGCGCGCGCTCCCTCCACGGCCCGTGACACCCGTACCGCGTCCGCCGTGGCGCGTACCTCGTGCACGCGCACCGCCCATGCGCCGGCGTGCGCCGCGAGTGCGGAGACGGCGGCCGTGGCCGCGTCGCGCTCCCGGGCCGGCGGGGGCGCCCCCTCCGGCCCGGCGAGGACCCGGCCGAGGAACCGCTTGCGGGACGCGGCGACCAGCAGGGGGTGGCCGAGGGCGCGCAGCCGGTCGAGGTGGGCGAGGAGGACGAGGTCGTGCTCGGCCTCCTTGGAGAAGCCGAGGCCGGGGTCGACGACGATGCGGTCGGGGGCGATGCCGCCGGCCAGAACGGCCTCCACGCGCGCGTGCAGCTCGTCCACGACCTCGGTGACGACGTCCTCGTAGACACCCTTGACGTTGCCGCCCTGGAGGAAGCCGCGCCAGTGCATGACGACGAAGGGGGCGCCCGCGTCGGCCACCACCGGGATCATCGCGGGATCGGCGAGGCCGCCGCTGACGTCGTTGACGAGGGCGGCGCCGGCCGCGAGGGACTGTTCGGCGACGGAGGCGCGCATGGTGTCCACGGAGACGACGACACCCTCGGAGGCGAGACCGCGCACCACGGGGATGACCCGGCGCAGCTCCTCGGCCTCGTCCACGCGCGTGGCACCGGGCCGGGTGGACTCGCCGCCGACGTCGACCAGGTCCGCGCCCTCGGCGACCAGGGCCAGGCCGTGCTTGACGGCGACGGTCGTGTCGAACCAGCGGCCGCCGTCGGAGAAGGAGTCGGGGGTCACGTTGACGACCCCCATGACCGCGCACCGGTCCCATGCCGGAAGGCCGGCCACTCGGCCGCGCCCGCTGAGGTTGTTCATACGTTCAGCGTAGGCCCAGGGCGGGGCCCGGAACGCCCGGCGGCCCGGGCGGAGGCCCCCGGGCCGGAGGGGGCGGGGCTTCCGCCCGGGCCGGTCCCCGGGCCGTACCACTCGGCGTGTCCGGGGCTCGGGCCGCCCGGACGGCGGCTCAAGCCCCTCAGGCGGCGGCTCATGCCGCTCGGACGTCCCGTTCGGCCACCGCGTGCGCGCACGGGCGCTGGGCGGCCGTCCGGCGCCGGCGCAGGAAGCGCGGCAGCGGCAGGGCGAGGTTGACGAAGCCCTCCGCCTGCATGGCGGCGAAGCCGATACGGGGCAGGTCGGCGGAGGCGCGGTAGACGACGAACCGCGGCTCCCAGCGCGGCTGGAACTTGGCGTTGAACTTGTACAGCGACTCGATCTGGAACCAGCGGGAGAGGAACACCAGCAGCCCGCGCCAGGCGCGCAGCACCGGACCGGCGCCGATCTTCTCCCCGCGCGCGAGGGCGGAGCGGAACATCGCGAAGTTCAGCGAGACCCGGGTGATGCCGAACTTCGGGGCGGCCTGCAGGGCGGCGACGATCAGCAGCTCGTTCATGCCCGGGTCGGCGCTGCGGTCCCGGCGCATCAGGTCCAGCGACGCGCCGTCCTTGCCCCAGGGCACGAAGTGGAGGATCGCCTTCAGGTCGCCGTACTCGCCCGGCTCGTCGTCCGCCTTGTGGGCGGTGGCGATCAGGCAGTCGCCGTCGGCCGTGTCGCCGATGCGGCCGAGCGCCATGGAGAAGCCGCGCTCGGTGTCCGTGCCCCGCCAGTCCTCCGCCGCCATGCGGATCCGCTCCAGCTCGGCCTCGCCGAGGTCACGGATGCGCCGTACCCGGGTTTCGTAGCCGGCCCGCTCGATGCGCTTGACCATCTGGCGCACATTGCGCATCGCGCGTCCGGCG
This sequence comes from Streptomyces sp. NPDC046727, assembly GCF_040645635.1. Taxonomy (NCBI): domain Bacteria; kingdom Bacillati; phylum Actinomycetota; class Actinomycetes; order Kitasatosporales; family Streptomycetaceae; genus Streptomyces; species Streptomyces sp. NPDC046727. The sequence continues at coordinate 59,309 of NZ_JBEYYR010000017.1, read as the reverse complement.
AGCGAGAAATCCGCCACGTCGACCACCGCCTCGTCGCCCAGTTCCAGGGCGTCCAGGCCGGTCTCGCGGGTCCACACCTCGCCGCCCGTCTCCGAGCAGCCCATGACCGCGGGCGTCCAGGAGTGGGCCCTGGCCTCGTCCATGAAGCGCTCGATGGCGCCGGGCCAGGCCTCGACGTCCCCGATGGGGTCGCCGCTGGCGAGCATCACGCCGGACACGACCCGGTAGGTGACCGCGGCCTTGCCGCTCGGCGAGAACACGACCGCCTTGTCGCGGCGCAGCGCGAAGTGGCCGAGCGAGTCGCGCCTGCCGTGCTTCTCCAGCAGGGCCCGCAGCTTGACCTCGTCCTCCTCGGTGAGGCGGGCGGCCGGGTGCTCGGGGCGGAAGGCGAGGTAGACGGTGGTGACCGCGGTGATCCAGCCGAGGGCGCCGAGGGAGAAGGCGACGGTCCAGGAGGTGTTGCCCTGGTAGTCGACCGGGCCCTCGAAGCCGAACAGGCCGTAGATGACGTGCGTGAGCCGGTCGGCCAGGCTCGGGTCGCCGATCGTCCGGTTCGGGTGAACGTTGACGATGACGAGGCCGAGGAGGAGGGAACCGGCGCTCATGAGGATGAAGTTGGCGAGCGCGCGCCACCTGCTGCGCGGATCGGGCAGGGCGGCGAACTGGTTCCGGTGGCGCAGCAGCGGCACCAGCAGAGCGACCGCGATGAGCACGCCGATGAGCGAGTGCCGGTACGCGAACTGCGCCGCCGCGCCCACCGGAAGCAGCGCGACCGCCGCGCGCCACGCCCGGCGCTTGCGCCGCTTGAGCCCGTGCGCGAGGAGCAGCAGCAGCACGCCCGCGCTGAGCGAGAGCGCCGCCGCGAACGGCCCGAACGAGCCCGGCAGCACCTCGGCGATGGCGTGCATACGGCTGTGACGGAAGCGCGGGAACACGCCCGCGGCGATGTCAAGGACGCCCACGAGCGCGGCGGCCCTGCTGACCAGAGCGGGAACGGCCTCGGGACGCGGGCCGCGCAGTATGCGCCGCGCCCGGCTTGATCGGCTCGGAACCCCGCCCGACATTTCCCCATCTATCCTGACAGACATCGCATCCCGTAGTTCTGCGAGAGACCTTGAACCCGGGCCCGATCGGGCATCCGGCGACATTGCGCCCTCTAGGACGGTGTCTCGGGGAGAGAGGTTCACTCCCCTACGGAAAGTCGGGTCAAAGGCCAAGGAAAGCCCCGGGCAAGCCTGCGCGACGATGCGTGGGCCCGGCACGGGCGGAGAGCGCAGGCAGGAAACAGCCCATGGGTCTCACGAGCAACAAAATGCTGGTGCTGGCGATTCTGATCGCCGCCCTGCTGTTCATCGGCACGGTGTGGCTGTGGCCGCGCCTGGCCCGGCAGAGCTGGCGGGCCGTCAGCGGGCGGGTCGGTCTGCTGCTGTCCACCCAGTTGGCGCTCTTCGCCTCCGTGGGCCTCGCAGCGAACCAGGCCTTCGGTTTCTACGCGAGCTGGGCGGACCTGTTCGGCACGGAGACCGACCAGGGAGTCGTCGTCGACCACTCGGTCAACGGCAGCACCGGCGGCCCGCTCCAGGTGGTCTCCACCTCCGAGGTGCCGGGTGTGCGCGCCACGCGACCGGAGACGGGCGGGCAGGTCCAGAAGGTGGACATCGTCGGCCGTACGACCCACATCGCCACGCCGGCCTACGTGTACCTGCCGCCGGAGTACTTCCAGCCGCAGTACCGCACGCGCACGTTCCCGGCGGCGGTCGTTCTGACCGGCTACCCGGGCACCGCGAAGTCGCTGGTGGACAAGCTGAACTACCCGAGCACCGCGCAGCAGCTGGCCAAGGACGGTCGGATGCAGCCGATGATCCTGGTGATGATGCGGCCGACGGTGGCGCCGCCACGGGACACCGAGTGCGTGGACGTGCCGGGCGGGCCGCAGGCGGAAACGTTTTTTGCCAAAGATCTGCCGGACGCCGTCCTCAGCCACTACCGGGCCGGCAAACGGCCCGGCAGCTGGGGTGTCATCGGCGACTCCACGGGCGGCTACTGCGCCCTCAAGCTCGCCATGCACCACCCCGACGTGTACACCGCCGGCGCGGGCCTGTCGCCGTACTACAAGGCGCCCATCGACCCCACCACCGGTGACCTCTTCCAGGGCGACAAGAAGCTGCAGAACCGCGCCGACCTGTTCTGGCTCCTCCAGCACGAGGCCGCTCCGGACACCTCGCTGCTCGTCACCAGCAGCAAGGTCGGCGAGCACAACTACAAGGACACGACGAGGTTCATAGAGCGTGTGCAGGCCACGAACCTGACCCGGATCTCCTCGATCATCCTCGACAGCGGCGGGCACAACTTCAACACCTGGCGGCGCGAGATCCCGCCGACGCTCCAGTGGATCAGCGGGCGGCTCACCGACCGCTGAGCCGGCGTACCCCCTGACGCCCCGTGAAGCACGCGGTGTGGCTGTGTTTTTACGGGGCGGGGGTCCGCGATTCGCCTACGCGCGGTAAGTTTCTGGCCATGCCACGTGGACGCCACCGCCATTCCCCTCCTCTGCACCGGCTGTTGCCTCCTTCGGCGATCGCCGGCGTCTCCGTCGTCTGCGCGCTGGGTCCCTGGGCGTTCTCCGAGGCCACGGTGCTGCGCGCGCTGGCCGCCGCCGCCGCGGCGACGGCGGTCGTGGGCGCGGTCGTGATGCGCCGCTGGGACGCGCAGGCGGGCAAGCAGGTCGCCGAACTCACGCGCGCGCGTGTCGGCGACGAATGGCGGTACGAGGAGCGGGTCGCCGAACTGGAGACCGATCTGGACGAGTCCCGCGAGCTGCGCGCGAAGCTGGAGCAGCGGCTGCGCGCCAAGCGGGCGGAGCTGGCGGGCCTGCGCAACGAGCACGCGGCCCTGCTGCGCCGGTACGCCACCGCGGAGACCGAGCGCGCGAGCGCCCTGGAGGGGCGGCGGCTGCTGGAGATCGAGGCGGCGGCCCCCGAGCCGGAGCCCGCGCCCTCGTCGTCGCGCGCACTGCCGCCCGGGCGGAGCGCCGAGCTTCCGCCTTCCCGGACACCCGAGGCCACCGAATCCGCCGAGCCTTCCGCGCCGGCCGAGCCGGCGGTGCAGCCGGTGTTCTCGTCCGAGGGCGCCGGGCTGTACCGGCGGGCCCTGACGGCCCTGGCCCGCTTCGACCGGGACACCGCGGCCGAGCCGGAGCCCGAGCCGGAGCCCGAGCCGGAGGGTGCCGCTGAGTTCGAGGCCGACGCCGAGATCGAAGGGGACGAGTCCGGGGCGGACGGGTCTGTGGTCGCGCGGCCTGAGTCCGCCGCGGCGGACGAGCCTGCCGAGCCCGCCGATGCCGCCGGGTCGGTCGAACCGGTGGATGCCGACGAGTCCGACGGGTCCGCCGAGTCCGAGGCCGTCCTGCCCGAGGCGTCCGAGTCGGAGGCCGTGGAGAGCGCCGTCGCCGAGACCGGTGCCGCCGACAAAGGAGAGGGCGCCGAGGACGGCGTGACGGACGGCGCCGCCGAGGCGTCCGCCGAACTCGCCGGCCCCGTGGGACAGCCGCCCGCCGGGCACTTCACGGTGCCGACCGCGGTGGCCGTCGTACCGGCAGCGCCCGCGCGTCGCCCGGTGGTCGAGGGCGGCTTCGACTTCTTCGGCACCCAGAAGGGCGCGCCGAAGTCCGCGCTGGACTCCGTGCAGAACGAGGACCTCGCCGATGTCGTCGGCCCCGAGGCCCTCGCCGTGCACAAGGCCGAGTCCGAGGCCCGCTTCAAGCCCGCCGACGAGCGGTCCCGGAGGGTCGGCCAGGTCATCGACCTGACGGCGCACGACGAGACCGAGCAGATCGACATCCAGGGGCTGCGTACCGCGGCGTCCTGAGTCGCCGTCAGCCGTACGTACCGAGTGCCGGGCCTGGCCTTCCCGTGAGGGGAGCTGGGCCCGAGGCGTCGACGTGCGGAGCGTCGGGTGGTCAGTCGGCGGTCATCCAGCGGTCCGGGAGGGCGTCCCTGCGGCCCGTACGGGACCTTTCCGCCTGCTCGTCCAGGAGTCGCGCGGCCTGCTCGGCGTCCCGCAGACGGGCCGTGACGGTCTTGTCGGCCCCGGTGTCCACGTGCACGTCGGCGAGCCCCCAGAGGCGCTCCCACGGCCCCTGGGTGAGCCGTACGCTCTGCACCTTGGCGTGCGGGACCAGCGAGAGCCGCCGGCACAGCAGACCGCTCCGGGCGGCGAACACCGCGCCGGTGACCGCGAGCCGGTGCCCGCGCCACCACGCCGGCACGCACCACCGGGCCCGGCGCGGCACCCGCGACAGGTCCCGCGGCACCGTCACCCCGGGCAGCACGCGCGCGATGACCGACTCGGCGACCGCGCGCGGGGCGACCGGTATCAGCACCGAGTTGTCGGACCCGGCCACGGCCAGCTCCACCCGCACCCAACCGAGGCGCCGCCACAGCAGCGGTTCCACGATCCGCACGGTCTGCACCCGGCCGGGCGGCACCGTCTCGTGCGTACGGTCGAGCAGCCCGTGGTCGATGCGCAGCCCGTCCGGGGACTCGCTCACCGTCCAGTCGAACTCGGTGACGAACCGGCCCACGCCGCTCGCGCCGGCCGCGCCGAGCAGGGGCAGGGCGCTGGCGAGGACCGTCCACAGGTTGTGGGTGGTGAGCCACAGCACGGTCGGTACGACCAGCGCGGCGCACAGCGAGCCCCAGGTGGCGCCCGTCAGCACCAGGGAGCGTGCCAGCTCGCGCGGAGGCACGCGCAGCAGGGCGTGCGCCGGTGCTTCTCCGACTTCGCGCGCCGTCTCGGGCGCGAAACCCGCGGCGCGCGCGAGCAGCTCCGCGCGCAGGTCGCGCGCCTCCCGCTCGCCCAGGAAGGCCAGCTCGTCCTTGTCGTCGGCGCCGACGACGTCGATCCGGAGCTTCGCGACGCCCGCCACGCGCGCGAGGAGCGGCCGGGAGACGTCCACGGCCTGGATGCGCTCCAGCCGGATGTGCGCGGTGCGCCGGAACAGCAGTCCGGTCCGTATGCGCAGTTCGCTGTCGGTGACCGCGTAGTGCGTGAACCACCAGGACAGGAAGCCGTAGAGGCCGGCCGCCGGCACCAGCACCGCGAGCCCCAGCAGGAGCATGGTGCCGGTCAGCCGCGTGAGCTGCTCCTGCGTGCCGTTCGGGTCGTGCACGGCCCAGCCGGCCAGTACGGCGAGCGGCGCCCACGCCCGGCGGAGGGGCGTGACCGGGTGCAGCCGGCGCTCGGCGACGGGCGGGCGCTCCGCTATGCCGCCGTCCACGCCGCCGGCGCTGTCCGGGGGCGTCACAGGCCCGCCGATCGCGCCTGGCCGAGCTCGGTGAGCCGGTCGCGCAGACGTTCCGCCTCGGCCGGGTCCAGGCCGGGGATGGTCGCGTCGGTCGCCGCGGCGGCCGTGTGCAGCTGTACGGTGGCCAGCCCGAAGCGCCGCTCCACGGGCCCGGAGGTCACCTCCACCAGCTGCATCCGCCCGTACGGGACCACCGTCTCCTCGCGCCACAGGACCCCGCGGCTGATCAGCAGGTCGTCGGCGCGCTCGGCGTACCGCCAGGAGCGCCAGTTGCGCTCCAGCAGCCGCCAGCACCAGGCGGCGAACGCCGGCGGCAGCAGCGCGCAGGCCGCCCAGGCCGGCCCCGCGAGCAGCCCCGGCAGCAGCCCGGCGGCGACCGCGAGCACCCCCGTCCACACCACCAGCAGCAGCCGGCGCACCCGCAGCAGACCGGGCTCCAGCCCGCGCCACACCGGCTGGTCCGCCGGCGCTCCGGTTCCTTCGAGGCTCCCCGTTTCCATGGGGCCAGCGTACGTAGGGGAAACTGGGGCCATGACTCCTACGACGGAGACCACGGTCGGCATCGGCGGCGCGGCGGAGAGCACCGACATGGTGCTCAACATCGGGCCCCAGCACCCGTCCACGCACGGCGTGCTGCGGCTCAAGCTCGTGCTGGACGGGGAGCGCATCGTGCACGCCGAGCCGGTGATCGGCTACATGCACCGGGGCGCCGAGAAGCTCTTCGAGGCGCGTGACTACCGGCAGATCATCGTGCTCGCCAACCGCCACGACTGGCTGTCGGCGTTCTCGAACGAGCTGGGCGTGGTCCTCGCCGTGGAGCGGATGCTCGGCATGGAGGTGCCCGAGCGGGCGGTGTGGACGCGCACCCTGCTCGCCGAGCTGAACCGGGTGCTGAACCACCTGATGTTCCTCGGCTCCTACCCGCTGGAGCTGGGCGGGATCACGCCCGTGTTCTACGCGTTCCGGGAGCGCGAGGTGCTCCAGAACGTCATGGAGGAGGTCTCCGGCGGGCGCATGCACTACATGTTCAACCGCGTCGGCGGCCTCAAGGAGGACCTGCCGGCCGGCTGGACGGCACGCGCGCGTGCCGCCGTCGCCGACGTGCGCTCGCGCATGGACGTCTTCGACGACCTGGTGCTCGGCAACGAGATCTTCCGGGGGCGCACGCGCGGGGTCGGGGCGCTCGCTCCGGAGACGGTGCACGCCTACGGCGTGAGCGGGCCCATCGCGCGCGGCTCGGGCGTCGACTTCGACCTGCGCCGCGACGAGCCGTACCTGGCCTACGGCGAGCTCCAGGACACCCTGAAGGTCGTCACCCGGAGCGAGGGCGACTGCCTCGCCCGCTTCGAGGTCCTGCTGGCGCAGACCCACAACGCGCTGGACCTCGCCGACGCCTGCCTGGACCGGCTCGCCGAGCTGCCGCCCGGGCCGATCAACCAGCGGCTGCCGAAGGTGCTGAAGGCACCCGAGGGGCACACGTACGCGTGGACCGAGAACCCGCTCGGCATCAACGGCTACTACCTGGTCAGCAAGGGCGAGAAGACCCCGTACCGGCTGAAGCTGCGCTCCGCCTCGTACAACAACATCCAGGCGCTGACCGAGCTGCTGCCCGGCACGCTGGTGGCCGACATGGTGGCGATCCTGGGGTCGATGTTCTTCGTGGTCGGCGACATCGACAAGTAGGAACCTCAGGCGAGCGGATCCGGGATGCCGACCGGCTGGAGCAGCCAGCCGAAGTCGCCGAGACCGCCCGGCGCCGTGAGTTCGGCGGCCTCGCCGGCGCTCGCGAGGGCGCGCACGTAGGCGGAGGGGTCCGTGGAGGCCAGCGCGAGCGGGGGGCGCGCGCCGGTGAGGTCCAGGGCCCGCAGAGCCGCGCGTTGCGTGAGCAGGCGCGCGGGGGGAAGTTCGCGCGCCGGTTCGGAGGCTTCCTGCGCCGTGCCGGGTGGTGCTTGCGCCGTGTCGGAAGGCGCGTGGGGAGTGGTGTGCGCTGTGCCGAGGGCCGCGTGGGGAGGGGTTCGCGCCGTGTCGGGCGACGTGCCGGCTGAGGTGTGCTCCGCGTCGGGCGACGTAAGGCGTGGCGTGCGCGCCGTGTCCGGGGGCGTGGGGGGCGAAGTGCGCGCCTCGTCGGACGGTGCGTGGAATGGGAAGCGCGCCGGAGTGGACGGCGTGCGCTCCGTGCTCGGTGCGCTCGCGCAGGCGTCCAGTGCCACGTGTGCCGTGATGTCGCACGAGCCGTCCGGGACGGGTGCCGTCTCGCGTCCCTCCCGGAAACCGGTGAGCGTGCCGAACGGGGGGCGCGTGTCCGCGGTGTGCGCGTAGTCCACGGCCACCGCGAGCCCCCGCCCCACCCGGTCCACGACGGACGCCCAGGCCAGGTCCCGGGGCAGCCCGATCTCCGCCCGCAGCCCCTCCTCGGCCGGCAGCGGCCACCAGCGCGCGAGCCACTCGGCCGCGGCGCCCCTCACGGGCTCCCCGAGCCGCTCGGAGCCGTCCTCCGCGACGAGCACCAGCCGGGGCAGGCCCGAGGCGTCCACCTCCACGACGTCGACGGGGACGTTGTCCAGCCACTCGTTGGCGAACAGCAGCCCGTTGACCGTGGCCGGGAGCTCGTTCAGCCAGGTGATCCGTTCGTCCAGGCCCGCCGGGCGGTCGGCGATCTCGACGGCGTACGCACGCGCGCGTGCCGCCACGTCGGCCGGCAGGGCGGCGAGCACGCCGGTGACCAGCTCGCCCCGCCCCGCGCCCATGTCGACGAAGTCCAGCGCGGAGGGCTGCCCGAGTGCCGCGTCGACCCGGCACAGCAGCCGCGCCACGGCCCGCGCGAACAGCGGGGAGGCGTGCACGGACGTACGGAAGTGACCGGCCGGGCCCTCCGGGCGCCGGTAGAAGCCCCCGGGACCGTACAGCGCCGTTTCGGCCGCCGCGCGCCAGCCGCGCGGGCCAAAATTCCCGTGGCAGCCCTCCGCCGTCGTCTCATCCGTCACCGGACCAGACTAGGCGCACAGATGATCACCGCCTCCACCTTGCGGAGTATGCGCGCCCGGCGCGGATCGGCCCTCCGGTTGACCCCTGCACGCATCTGGTTTCCCTACTCTGGGTTACGTGCAGCGCCTCTATGACTTCCTCCGCCGCCACCCGACATGGGTCGACACCTTCTGGGCCGTCGTCCTGTTCGGGGTGTCCGGGCTGAGCGTGGTCAATCTCGACGGGGCGCAGGGCCACCACGGGACGATCGCCTCGGGGATGGCCGTGTCGGCCGTCCTCTGTGTGGTCGTGGCGCTGCGTCGCCGTCTGCCGGAGCAGATGCTGCTGGTCGCCGTCGTCACGGGGCTGGCCCAGGTGGCCCTGGACATCGAGACGACGGTCGCCGACTTCGCCATGCTGGTGATCTCGTACACGGTCGCGGCGGTCGGCGCGCGCTGGGCCTCCCGGCTCGCCCTGGGCGTCAGCCTCTGCGCGGCGACCGTGGCCCAGATCCGCTGGCCGGACGAGCACAGCAGCTTCGCCGGGCAGATCGCGATAGCCGTCTTCCAGACGGTGCCCTTCGCCCTGGCCTGGGTGCTCGGCGACTCCATGCGCACCCGGCGCGCCTACTTCGCCCAGCTGGAGGAGCGCGCGGCCCGTCTGGAGAAGGAGCGCGAGGCGCAGGCGAAGGTCGCGGTCGCCGCCGAACGCGCCCGCATCGCGCGCGAGCTGCACGACGTCGTCGCGCACAACGTGTCGGTGATGGTGGTGCAGGCCGACGGCGCCGCCTACGTCATGGACGCCGCGCCCGACCAGGCGAAGAAGGCCCTGGAGACGATCTCCTCCACCGGCCGTCAGGCCCTGGCCGAGATGCGCCGCCTGCTGGGCGTGCTGCGCACCGGTGAGCACCAGGAGACGGGGGAGTACGTCCCGCAGCCCGACGTCGAGCAGATCGACGACCTCGTCGAGCAGTGCCGCAGCTCCGGCCTCCCGGTCGACTTCAAGGTGGAGGGCACCCCGCGCCCGCTGCCCAGCGGTGTGGAGCTGACCGCGTACCGCATCGTGCAGGAGGCGCTCACCAACACCCGCAAGCACGGCGGGCCCAACGCGGGCGCGAGCGTACGGCTGGTCTACTTCGACGACGGTCTCGGCCTGCTGGTCGAGGACGACGGCAAGGGCGCCCCGCACGAGCTGTACGAGGAGGGCGGCGCCGACGGACAGGGCCACGGCCTGATCGGCATGCGCGAGCGGGTCGGCATGGTCGGCGGCACCCTGGACGCCGGCCCGCGCCCGGGCGGAGGATTCCGCATCAGCGTCCTGCTGCCGCTCAAACCGGCGCTCTGACCCCACCGCACGCCCCCTGCTGCCCCCGCGACAACCCCCGTACCACGGAAGAGGACCCGATGACGATCCGCGTGATGCTCGTCGACGACCAGGTGCTGCTGCGCACCGGGTTCCGGATGGTGCTCGCCGCCCAGCCGGACATGGAGGTCGTCGCGGAGGCGGGCGACGGCGTGGAGGCTCTCCAGGTGCTGCGGTCCACCGCCGTCGACGTCATCCTGATGGACGTCCGTATGCCGAAGCTGGACGGGGTCGAGACCACCCGGCGGATCTGCGCGGAGCCGGACGCGCCGAAGGTGCTCATCCTGACCACGTTCGACCTGGACGAGTACGCCTTCTCCGGGCTGAAGGCGGGCGCCTCCGGCTTCATGCTCAAGGATGTGCCGCCCGCTGACCTGCTGGCCGCGATCCGTTCCGTGCACAGCGGTGACGCGGTCGTGGCGCCCTCCACCACCCGGCGTCTGCTGGACCGCTTCGCGCCGATGCTGCCCTCGGCCGGCAAGGAGCCCCAGCACAAGGAGCTGGAGCGGCTCACCGAGCGGGAGCGCGAGGTGATGGTGCTGGTGGCGCAGGGCCTGTCCAACGGCGAGATCGCGGCCCGGCTGGTGCTGAGCGAGGCGACGGTGAAGACCCATGTGGGCCGCATCCTGACCAAGCTCGGCCTGCGCGACCGGGTGCAGGTGGTCGTGCTGGCGTACGAGACGGGGCTGGTGCGGGCGGGCGGCCACGGCTGACCGGGCACGGCCGGCCGGGCCCGGTGGCGGCGGCCCGCTACCGGAGTATGCCCTCCAGGAAGTCGCTGCCCAGCCGGGCGACGACCGTGACGTCCAGCTGGTGCAGCACGTACCGGCCGCGGCGCCGGGTGGAGATCAGGCCCGCCTTCTTCAGGACGCTCAGGTGCCGGGATATCTCGGGGGCCGTCATCTCGTGGAACTGCGCCAGTTCGCTGGTGGTGTAGGCGCTGCGGGCCAGGTGGCGGCAGAGCCGCATCCGCACGGGGTGGGACAGGGCGGTCATGCGCAGCGCGAGCTGCTCCACCGAGGGCGGGGCCGCCAGCTCGGGTGAGCCGACCGGGTAGTGCAGCACCGGCTGCCAGCCGTACCGGTGCAGGACGCTCAGGTGCGGCCAGCCCAGGCTCGTCGGCACGAGCAGGAGGCCGCCGTCCGCCGTGGCCGAGTGGCCGCTGCCCAGCTTGTCGACCGTGATCGTGGCGGCTTCCTGATCGAGCGTCACGGTGGGCGACACCGCCGCGAGTGCCTCGGCCAGGCCCCGGCGCAGGAGGAGGTCCGTCTTGTGGCGGGCGTCCGCCGCGAGCTGGTGCCGCAGTCTGGACCAGGTCTCCGCGAAGAACGCCTCGTCGCAGTCCTGCACGAACTGCCGCATCCAGGCCCGGATCCTCGGCGGGTCGGCCAGCAGCCGCTCGGCGAACCGCACCTGCCGGGGCCCGCGCGAGGCGGCCAGCTCCAGCGCCCGCCGGCGCACCCCGGCGTCGGAGAGCGCGGAGGGGCCGCGCGTGCCGTACGGCAGCGCGCAGGTGAACTCCATCGCGGCGTCCACGAACTGCTCGTCCGTCAGCTTGTCCAGCAGGTCCAGGTCCTCGGCGAGGGTGGCGCCGGGCAGCGTGCCGCGGCCCGCGACGCCCGCGGACGGCAGGAACAGGTCCGAGAAGGTCGAGCGCCAGAGGAAGTCCGCCTCGCACATCCGGTCGGCCAGATGCGAGTCCAGCCGGGCCGTCACGCCGGTCACCCAGCCCGCCAGGCCCGGGTGGTGCCCCGGCTCCGACAGCGCGTGCAGCGCCATGCCCAGCTCGGCCAGGGGCGAGGGGACTACGGCGACCCTCTCCGGCCGCAGGCCCGCGATGTCGATGCGCACGCTCATGCCTCCATGGTGCCCGCCGCCACTGACAACCAGGTTCTCGATTGACGGGGGGCGTCAATCGACGCGACTTCCCCGGCGGAGCGGCGCACTCTGGAGCACCGGGGCAGCCGCGGAGCCCGATCAGTCACCGAGCGGTCGCTGACTCAGCGATGAGTCAGCGATCAGTCGGCGACAGTCAGCGATCACTCAACGTCCCGAAAAGGCGATCCGCCATGAGCATCACCCAGCAGTACCTCCTCGACAGCCACCGCGCCCGCCTGCACGGCGAGCCGGAGCCGCCCGCGCCGGGCCGCCACGACCTCGACGTGATCCATGAACTGCGCGACTACCGGCGCTTCCGCGCGGTGATCGCCGAGCGCCCGGCGCGCGGGCGCCTCCGGCACGCGCTCGCGCGCTGGCTGCGCCCCCGCGCACTCGGCTGAGCCGTGCGCTCCGGCGTGCTCGGCTACGCCCTCTCGGGCAGGCGGTCCACGAAGTCCCGCACGGCCGCGCGGACGTCGTCGGCCGTCCACTCCAGGCCGGCGGCGCGGACGACGACCTCCGTGAACGCGAGGCCGGGACCGCCGGCGTCCCAGGCGTTCGCGAAGAGCATCACCGACGTCTCCTCGGCCTGGCGCACGGCCGCCTCGGCCGCCGCCTCGGGCGCGTACGGCAGCCAGACCTGGAACTCGTGGGTGTGCGGCACCTCCGGGTGGACGCGGGCCCAGGGCAGCCCGGCCCCCGCGAAGCCCTCGCGCAGCGCCTCGGCCACCACGCGCGCGTGCCGTACGTACGCGGGCAGCCGGGGCAGCTCACGGTCCAGGCCGACGAGCGCGGACAGGACGGTCGGGAACTGCTGGAAGATCATGCCGCCGTACCGGTGCCGCCAGGTCTTCGCCTCCTCGACCAGGGTCCTCGGACCGGCGAGCGCGGCGCCGCCGAAGCCGCCGACGGACTTGTAGAGCGACACGTAGACGCTGTCGGCCAGGCCCGCGATCTCCTCCAGGGGGCGCCCGAAGTGCTCCGTGCACTCCCACAGGCGCGCGCCGTCGAAGTGCACCACCGCGTCGCGCTCCCGCGCCGCCTCGACGATCCCGGTCAGCTCCTCCCAGGTGGGCAGCACGAAGCCCGCGTCCCTCAGGGGCAGTTCCAGCATCAGCGCGCCGAAGGGCTCTTCGACGTCGCGTATCTCGGCCGCCGTGGGCAGTCGGCGCCCGTCGCCCACCCGGACCGGACGCAGGCCGCTGACCTGGCTGAAGGCGTGCCGCTCGTGCACCTCCGGATGGGACAGGGGGTGCAGCGCCACCGTCGGGTTCCCGGTGCGGGCCGCCCAGCAGCGCAGGGCCACCTGCTGGGCCATGGTGCCCGTCGGGAAGAACGCGGCGGCCTCCGTGCCGAGCAGCGCGGCCACCCGCTCCTCCAGGGCGGCCACGATCCGGTTGCCGTAGACATCGGCCGGCTCGTCCAGGTCGTACACCTCGGCCGCCGCGTCCGTCATGTGCGCGAGACGCTCGCGGATCGTGCTCCCCCAGTCCGCGCGGGAAAGCACGCTCCGAGCCTCCCGCTGGGCCGCCGCGCGCCGGTCCCGCAACCGCTCCTGTGCCGATTGTTCCGCGTCCTGTACGGCGCCCTGTTCAGTGCCCTGTCCGGCTGTCTCAGTCATGCGGTGGATCATGCCGTGCCCGTACCGCGCGGGCACCCGGCTTTTCCCGGGGCCGGCCCGGAGGAGGGCGTGGGATAACCCACAGCCTGTGGACAACCGATGGGCGCCGGACCGGATAGCGTTAACATGACGAGAAATCGTCCGGTACCCAGAGCGGACTGGAACGGGAAGGCCGCCGTCGCGTGAGTACAGTCCACCAGCCAGACAGCAAGGACCGCCCCGCGCGGCTCACCGTCGGCGTCGTCGGCGCCGGCCGAGTGGGCCCCGCGCTGGCCGCGTCCCTCCAGCTCGCCGGGCACCGCCCGGTGGCCGTCTCCGGAGTCTCCGACGCCTCCCGCAGGCGCGCCGAGACCATGCTCCCGGACGTCCCGCTGGTGCCGCCCGCCGAGGTGCTCCAGCGCGCCGACCTGGTGCTGCTCACCGTCCCCGACGACGCCCTGCCCGGTCTGGTCGCCGGGCTCGCCGAGACCGGCGCGGTACGGCCGGGGCAGCTGCTCGTGCACACCTCCGGCCGGTACGGCGCGAAGGTCCTCGACCCCGCCACGCGCGCGGGCGCGCTGCCGCTGGCCCTGCACCCGGCCATGACCTTCACCGGCACGCCCGTGGACGTCCAGCGCCTCGCGGGCTGCTCCTTCGGCGTCACCGCGCCCGAGGAGCTGCGGCTGGCCGCCGAGGCCCTGGTGATCGAGATGGGCGGCGAGCCGGAGTGGGTCAGCGAGCAGAACCGCCCGCTGTACCACGCGGCCCTGGCCCTCGGCGCCAACCACCTGGTGACCCTGGTCGCCCAGTCGATGGAGCTGCTGCGCACGGCGGGCGTGGCGGCGCCCGACCGGATGCTCGGCCCGCTGCTCGGCGCCGCCCTGGACAACGCGCTGCGCTCCGGTGACGCCGCCCTGACCGGGCCGGTCGCGCGCGGGGACGCCGGCACGGTCGCCGCGCACGTCACGGAGCTGCGCAAGCACGCCCCGCAGGCCGTGGCGGGCTATCTGGCGATGGCCCGCGCGACCGCCGACCGCGCGCTCGCCCATGGCCTGCTGAAGCCGGAACTCGCCGAGGACCTCCTCGGGGTACTCGCCGACGGCGGCCTCGCGGGCCACAACGGCCGCGGAGGCGACGGCAGCCGCGGAGGCGACGCAACCGGCGGTACGACCGGCGACGACGGCACCGACGGCACGACCGGCACCGAGGGGAACGACCGATGACCACCGCCCTGCTGAGCACCGCCGAAGAGCTGCACGCGCGCGTGCGTCACGGCCGCCGCGCCGTCGTGATGACCATGGGCGCCCTGCACGAGGGCCACGCGACCCTGATCCGCACCGCGCGGGAGATCGCCGGCCCGGACGGCGAGGTCGTCGTCACGGTCTTCGTCAACCCGCTGCAGTTCGGCGCGGGCGAGGACCTGGACCGCTACCCGCGCACCCTGGACGCCGATCTGAAGCTCGCCGAGCAGGCGGGCGCGGACGCCGTGTTCGCGCCGTCCGTGGACGAGGTCTACCCGGGCGGCGAACCCCAGGTGCGTGTCTCGGCGGGCCCGATGGGCGAGCGCCTGGAGGGTGCCTCGCGGCCCGGCCACTTCGACGGCATGCTCACCGTCGTCGCCAAGCTGCTGCACCTCACCCGGCCCGACGTCGCCCTGTTCGGGCAGAAGGACGCCCAGCAGCTGGCCCTGATCCGGCGCATGTCGCGGGACCTGAACTTCGGCGTCGAGATCGTCGCCGTACCGACCGTGCGCGAGGAGGACGGGCTCGCCCTGTCCAGCCGCAACCGCTACCTCTCGCCGGACGAGCGCCGCAGCGCGCTCGCGCTGTCCCGCGCGCTGTTCGCGGGCCGGGACCGGCACGCGGCGCAGGAGGCGCTGCGCGCGCGGGCCCGGGAAGTGCCCTCCACGCACGCGCGTGCCGAGGCGCTGAGCGCCATAGGAGAGTCCCGCGCGGCGGCCGACGCGCACGCGGTGGCCACCGCCGTGCCCGGCGCCGCCGCGGCCGTCCGGGCCGCCGCCCGCCAGGTCCTGGACGAGGCCGCCCGCTTCGACCCGCCGCTCCGGCTGGACTACCTGGCGCTCGTCGACCCCGCCGACTTCACCGAGATCGGCGACGACTTCACCGGCGAGGCCGTCCTCGCCGTCGCCGCCCGGGTCGGCACGACCCGGCTGATCGACAATCTTCCCCTCACCTTCGGAGCCGCCTCGTGACCAGCACAGGCATACGACTGCACGCGCCCGCCCCCGGCTGGGCCATCTCCGCGGACGTGATCGTCGTCGGTTCCGGCGTGGCCGGCCTGACCGCGGCCCTGCGCTGCGAGGCCGCGGGGCTCACCACGGTGGTGGTCACCAAGGCCCGGCTGGACGACGGCTCCACGCGCTGGGCGCAGGGCGGCATCGCCGCCGCCCTCGGCGAGGGCGACACGCCGGAGCAGCACCTGGCGGACACCCTCGTGGCCGGCGCGGGCCTGTGCGACGAGGAGGCCGTACGGATCCTGGTCACCGAGGGCCCGGACGCGGTACGGCGGCTCATCGAGACCGGCGCGCACTTCGACGAGTCCTCCGAAGGGGAGCTGGAACTCACCCGCGAGGGCGGCCACCACCGGCGCCGGATCGCGCACGCCGGCGGGGACGCGACCGGCGCGGAGATCTCCCGGGCGCTCGTCGAGGCCGTACGCGCGCGCGGGCTGCGCACCATCGAGAACGCGCTGGTGCTGGACCTGCTGACGGACGCCGAGGGTCGCACGGCCGGGGTCACCCTGCACGTGATGGGCGAGGGCCAGCACGACGGCGTGGGCGCCGTGCACGCCCCCGCGGTGGTCCTCGCGACCGGCGGCATGGGCCAGGTGTTCTCGGCGACCACCAACCCGTCCGTGTCGACCGGTGACGGCGTGGCGCTGGCGCTGCGCGCGGGCGCGGAGGTCAGCGACCTGGAGTTCGTGCAGTTCCACCCGACCGTGCTGTTCCTCGGCGCGGACGCGGAGGGCCAGCAGCCGCTGGTCTCCGAGGCGGTGCGCGGCGAGGGCGCCCACCTGGTCGACGGCGACGGCGTGCGCTTCATGGTGGGCCAGCACGAGCTGGCCGAGCTGGCACCGCGGGACATCGTCGCCAAGGGCATCCTGCGCCGGATGCTGGAGCAGGGCGCCGAGCACATGTACCTCGACGCCCGGCACTTCGGCGCCGAGATGTGGGAGCACCGTTTCCCGACCATCCTGGCCGCCTGCCGGGCCAACGGCATCGACCCGATCACCGAGCCCATCCCGATCGCGCCGGCCGCCCACCACGCCTCCGGCGGCGTCCGCACCGACGCGCACGGCCGCACCACCGTGCCGGGGCTGTACGCGTGCGGCGAGGTCGCCTGCACCGGCGTGCACGGCGCCAACCGGCTCGCCTCCAACAGCCTCCTCGAAGGCCTCGTCTACGCCGAGCGGATCGCCGCCGACATCGCCGCCGCGCGCGCGGCGGACGGCCTCCACGCGCGCGTGCCCGCACCGGTCGAGCACCCCGACACCCCCGCGCACCCGCTGCTGGCCCCCGAGACCCGGTTCGCCATCCAGCGGATCATGACCGAGGGCGCGGGCGTGCTGCGCTCCGAGGAGGGTCTCGCGCGGGCCGCCGAGCAGCTCCAGCAGCTGCACGCCGAGGCCCGCGGCGCGCTCGCCGAGAACGGCAAGACCGCCGAGCCCGGCGTCGACGCCTGGGAGGCCACGAACCTGCTGTGCGTGGCCCGGGTCCTGGTAGCCGCCGCGCGGCTGCGCGAGGAGACCCGCGGCTGCCACTGGCGCGAGGACCGCGCCGAGCGCGACGACACCACCTGGCGGCGCCACATCGTCGTACGGCTCAATCCGGACCGGTCGCTGGCCGTACGCACCACCGACACCGCAGACTTCCCCCCTATCCGGTAACACAGCGGCCCCAGGAGCAGTGACAGACGTGAGCACCGACGACCTTCCTCTCGCCCCCACCGGTGGCTGCGGCGACGGCTGCGCCTGCGGCGCCGAGGGCGACGAGGAGTACCTGGAGTGCGGGCTGGACCCCGCGCTCGCCGAACTGCTGGCCGCTGCCGGACTCGACCCCGTCGAGGTCGAGGACATCGCCAACGTCGCCATCCAGGAGGACCTGGACGGCGGGGTGGACGTGACCACGGTCTCGACCATCCCCGAGGACGCGGTGGCCACCGCCGACTTCACCGCGCGCGAGGCGGGCGTCGTGGCCGGCCTGCGGGTCGCCGAGGCCGTGCTCTCCGTGGTCTGCACGGACGAGTTCGAGGTCGAGCGGCATGTCGAGGACGGCGACCGGATCGAGGCCGGGCAGAAGCTGCTGTCGGTCACCACGCGCACGCGTGACCTGCTCACCGCCGAGCGCAGCGCGCTGAACATCCTGTGCCGGCTGTCCGGCATCGCGACCGCCACGCGCGCGTGGGCGGACGTCCTGGAGGGCACCAAGGCCAAGGTCCGCGACACCCGGAAGACGACGCCCGGCCTGCGCTCGCTGGAGAAGTTCGCCGTCCGCTGCGGCGGGGGCGTCAACCACCGCATGTCGCTGTCCGACGCGGCCCTGGTGAAGGACAACCACGTGGTCGCCGCCGGCGGCGTCGCGCAGGCCTTCAAGGCCGTACGGGAGGCCTTCCCGGACGTGCCGATCGAGGTCGAGGTCGACACCCTGCACCAGCTGCGCGAGGTCGTGGAGGCGGGCGCCGACCTGGTCCTGCTGGACAACTTCACGCCCGAGGAGTGCGCGGAGGCGGTCGGGATCGTCCGCGGGCGGGCCCTGCTGGAGGCCTCCGGCCGGCTCACGCTCGACACCGCGCGCATGTACGCCGACACCGGCGTGGACTTCCTGGCGGTCGGCGCGCTCACCCACTCCTCGCCGATCCTGGACATCGGCCTGGACCTGCGCGAGGCGGAGTAAGGGCGATGCTCCTCACGATCGACGTCGGCAACACGCACACCGTCCTCGGCCTGTTCGACGGCGAGGACATCGTCGAGCACTGGCGCATCTCCACGGACGCGCGGCGTACGGCGGACGAGCTGGCGGTGCTGCTCCATGGACTGATGGGCATGCACCCGCTGCTCGGCGAGGAGCTGGGCGACGGCATCGACGGCATCGCGATCTGCGCGACCGTCCCGTCGGTGCTGCACGAACTGCGCGAGGTCACCCGGCGGTACTACGGCGACGTCCCCGCCGTCCTGGTCGAGCCGGGCGTGAAGACGGGCGTGCCGATCCTCACCGACAACCCCAAGGAGGTCGGCGCCGACCGGATCATCAACGCCGTCGCGGCCGTCGAGCTGTACGGCGGCCCGGCGATCGTCGTGGACTTCGGTACGGCGACCACGTTCGACGCGGTCTCCGCGCGCGGGGAGTACGTCGGCGGGGTGATCGCGCCCGGCATCGAGATCTCCGTGGAGGCGCTCGGCGTGAAGGGCGCGCAGCTGCGGAAGATCGAGGTGGCCCGGCCGCGCAGCGTGATCGGCAAGAACACCGTGGAGGCCATGCAGGCGGGCATCGTGTACGGGTTCGCCGGCCAGGTCGACGGGGTGGTCAGCCGGATGGCGCGGGAACTGGCCGACGATCCGGACGACGTGACGGTGATCGCCACGGGCGGGCTCGCGCCGATGGTGCTGGGGGAGTCCTCGGTGATCGACGAGCACCAGCCGTGGCTGACGCTGATCGGGCTGCGTCTGGTCTACGAGCGGAACGTGTCGCGGCTGTGAGGGGCGGCCGGCGCCCGTAGGGGTGCCGGCCTCGCCGCCGAACCCGGGGCGAGGGCGTCCCGGTGGCCCCGGACGAGGGAAAACACGGGGCGACACGCACCGAAACACTGCCCCCATTCGTCACTTTTGTCCGATTAGCGGTACCGTCGCCGCATGCCCACGCCATTCGGATCCCGCGGCGGCATGGCGTTCGGCGTGGAGGAGCTGCGTGTGCTCCGCCGCGCCCTCGCCCTTGCCCTCCACCCCGGTCACGCGTCCGCCGAGGACGTGCAGGACTGCTTCCGGCTCGCCGAGTCGCTCGACGAGGCGATGTGCGAGGGGGCCAGACTGCGTGCCTTCCTGGTGGCCGACCTGGGCCGCTACCGGGCCGCCCTGCCGGGCACCGCCGCCGGTTACCTCACCCTTCTGGAGGAGGCGCTCGGGGCCGGGCACCGGCCTACGGCGGACGATCTCGCCGCGCTCCGGGCGCTGCGCGGCAATCCCGCCGCGGCGGCGCTGCTGGACCGCTGCCAGGCGCTGGCCGAGCAGGATGTGCGGGCGCGGTTCGCGCAGGGCGCGCGCAAGGTGCCGGCGCCGGCCGTGCCGCCCGCGAGAACGCGTCTGCTGGCCCTTGCGGGCGGCGCGGGAGAGGCCGGGGTCCGCCAGGGCGAGGAGCAGGCCGAGGAGCCGTCCAGGCCGCCGCAGAAGCCCGCGCCGAAGCCGGCGCCCGGGCCGGCGGAGCGACCGGCACCGGAGCCGGAGCCGGTGGCGCCGAAGCGGCCCATTCCCACGCCGGGGGAGGTCTTTCCGCGCCGCAAGCCGACGCCGCCCGCCGAGTCGACCGAATCCCGACAACTAGCCGCCGGCTGACACCCCCGGCCTCCGGCCGGCAACGTGTTCCCCACCCGCGCCGCCCGTGCGGCCTTCGTGGCCGGGTGCGGGTGGCCCTGGTGGGTCGTGCCCGCCGTGGGCAGCTGCCCGGCGGTGGGTGGATTGTTCTGCCGTCCGCGCCGCCGGCCCGTGCGGCTTTCGTCGTCGGGTGCGGGTGGCCCTGGTGGGTCGTGCTCGCCGTGGGCGGCTGCCCGCCGGTGGGTGGATTGTCTTGTCATCCGCGCCGCCCGTGCGGTCTTCGTGGCCGGGTGTGGGTGGCCGTGGGTCGTTCCCGCCGTGGGCGGCTGGCCGCCGGTGGCGGCTGCCCGGCGGTGGGTGGATTGTTCTGCCGTCCGCGCCGCCGGCCCGTGCGGCTTTCGTCGTCGGGTGCTGGTGGCCCTGGTGGGTCGTGCCCGCCGTGGGCGGCTGCCCGCCGGTGGACGCCCTGAGGGTCGTCGGCCGTTGCCGGCCGGTGGACGCCCTGAGGGTCGTCGGCGGTGGGTGATTGGTGTACCCCGCCCCTTTCGCCCCGGCCCCGGTGGCTACTCTGGTGCCATGGACTATGTCTCCGCGCTCGTGCCGCCGGTCGTCATGGCCGCGCTCTTCATCGGTGTGGTCAGGGTGATCGTGAAGACCCAGGGCGGGGCCGCCAAGGCCAAGGAGGACGCGGCCGTCGACGCCGCCCTCGCGCGCGTGGAGGGTGCCCGCAACGCCCCCACCACCGGCGACGCCTGATACGACCCCTCGCCCCGGCGCTTTCCGGGCCGTACGTCCTTTTTGTTCGCTTTTGTAGTCCTAGCGCACGTCCGGCACGCCATTGCCGGGATCCCCCACTATTGTCTGAGCTGTGCCTCGCCCATTGGGAGAACTCGAAGACGCGGTCATGACGCGGGTGTGGAAGTGGAACCGCCCGGTGACCGTTCGAGAAGTCCTGGAAGACCTGCAGCAGGAACGCTCCATCGCGTACACCACCGTGATGACCGTTTTGGACAATCTCCATCAGAAGGGCTGGGTGCGCCGCGAGGCCGAAGGGCGGGCCTATCGATATGAGGCCGTGTCGACACGAGCCGCGTACGCCGCAGCCCTGATGAACGACGCCTGGTCGCAGAGCGACAACCCGGCCGCCGCTCTCGTCGCCTTCTTCGGGATGATGAGCGAGGAACAGCGTCAGGCCCTGAGGGACGCCGTACGCATCGTCCAGGGGCCGGAACAAACCCAGGAAGCCGCCGAACCCCGGCAACAGGAACCTCCGGAAGCCCGCCAAGAGGAGAACCCCGGCGCGGCGGAGGACGCGGACGGGCGATAGCGTCCGCTCATGTCAGCAGAGCGTCCCGAAGTCTCCGCAAAAGCCATCACCGTCCGGCGGGCCCGGACCAGCGATGTCCCCGCCGTGCGCCACCTCCTCGATGCCTACGTCCGTGACCGCATCCTGCTCGACAAAGCCACCGTCACGCTTTACGAGGACATCCAGGAGTTCTGGGTCGCGGAACGCGACGACAACGCCGAGGTGGTCGGCTGCGGCGCGCTGCACGTCATGTGGGAGGACCTCGCGGAAGTCCGCACTCTGGCGGTGAAGCCCGGGCTCAAGGGCGCCGGCGTCGGCCATCAGTTGCTGGAGAAGTTGCTCCAGACCGCCCGCTGGCTCGGCGTTCGGCGCGTTTTCTGTCTGACCTTCGAAGTGGACTTCTTCGGGAAGCACGGCTTCGTGGAGATCGGGGAGACGCCGGTCGACACCGATGTGTACGCGGAGCTCTTGCGTTCCTATGACGAGGGCGTCGCGGAGTTCCTCGGTCTCGAACGAGTGAAGCCGAACACCTTGGGCAACAGCCGGATGCTTCTGCATCTGTGATCGTCATTGCCCCGGTGCCCTATGTCCGAAACGCGTATGTTTCCGGGCGCGGGCGGTCCGCTGAGTCACTCCCGGGGGTTTGTGTTTTTCCGGCAAAAGCGGTTTGCTTTCCGACGTACTGCAGTACTGCATATAACAGGGGCGGCGAAACGGCGGACGCCGCACACCCCTGGTCCTCAACGTTATCGATGAAAGGAAATGCGGTGGCACAGAAGGTTCAGGTCCTTCTTGTCGACGACCTCGACGGCGGCGAGGCGGACGAGACCGTGACGTTCGCGCTGGACGGCAAGACGTACGAGATCGATCTCACGACTGCCAATGCGGACAAGCTGCGCGGCCTTCTCGACCCCTATGTGAAGGGCGGACGTCGTACCGGCGGCCGTGCTTCCGGTGGGCGTGGAAAGGCGCGTGTCGCCTCCAACGGCAGCCAGGACACTGCGGCGATCCGCGCGTGGGCGAAGGAGAACGGTTACGAGGTCAACGACCGCGGCCGTGTTCCCGCGTCCATCCGCGAGGCCTACGAGAAGGCCAACGGCTGATTCCGCCGCACGGCGGGATTCCCGGCGCACGCGCGCCGCAGCCGGACCCGGTGACACTGCGCTGCCACCGTGTCCACCAGTCGTACGAGATCGGGGGCGCTCCCCTCGCGCCCCACGGCCGACGCGGCCGGCGCAGAGGGAACGACGGGCATGGCCGGCATGGCGGGCAGTGAGGCCTCGACCTCGCGCCCCGGTCCGGGGGGCCGCAGCCACACAGCGGCCCCCTGCATGGATTCCCCCCACCCGGATTCGGCCCGTGCGCGTTCGGTTCGTACGGACTCGGCTCGTGGAGAGCCGGTCCGTGGGAATGCGGCCCGCGGGGATGCGGCCCGTACGGATTCAGGCCGTACGGCGGCGGCTCCTGCGGGCCGCGCCGGTGCCTCCAGCGCGCCTCCCGCCCCGAGGGCCCGCAGGTCCAGGGCCACGCCGCCCCACTCCAGCCAGTCCAGCAGCCCGGGCAGCTCCTCCGCGCCGCCCGCGGCCACCAGCAGCTCCATCCGGTCGCCCCGAAGGGCCACCGGAGAGCCCGGTGCGAGATGCCGGAGCGCTGCCGCGCCCGCCTCGGCCGGCACGTCCAGCACGTCGAACCGCACCCCCGTGAGCAGCCGCAGCGGCCGGCCGGGCACTGTCGGCCACCCCAGATCGTTCTCGTACCAGTGCCGGGTCCGGACGTCCGGATCCGCGGCGGCCGCCGCCCCCGGGTCGTGGGGCCGGCGAGGAAGGGGGACCGTGGAGGTCATGGAGACCGAGCCAACCATGCCAAGTGCAACCGCCGGACCCCCCTTCAGGTTACGCTGGGTGCCCTGTCGGCTGCGAAGAGTGCCGAAAGAGGGGGCGCGTGGGGGCCGGGAGAGGCGCAAGGTTGTTCGCCCATAGCGGAGCGAACCGGTGCGCGCGGCATGGAGTGTCAGTCCCTGCGGGTAAGACATGCCTAGTGGGAGGGGGCGACACGCAGGACGGGCCGTCTCACGTTCGCCATCGGCGTACTGGCGACTGGGGTAACTGCCTGGCCTGCGGGAACATCGTCTCGCACCATCGGGTTGGAGCAGATGTCGGCGTTCGGGGTCAGGAGGCCATCGACGGTGTCGGCAGTTGGAATGAGCGGTCCCCGCTTGCGGGACTAAGCTGCGGAAGGACAGGGAGGGGAAGTTCCCCCCACTGCCTGACCGCTCTGAGGAGCGATTAACGATGTTCGAGAGGTTCACCGACCGCGCGCGGCGGGTTGTCGTCCTGGCTCAGGAAGAAGCCCGGATGCTCAACCACAACTACATCGGCACCGAGCACATCCTCCTGGGTCTCATCCACGAGGGCGAAGGTGTCGCCGCTAAGGCCCTGGAGAGCCTCGGCATTTCGCTTGAGGCGGTCCGCCAGCAGGTGGAGGAAATCATCGGCCAGGGCCAGCAGGCCCCGTCCGGGCACATCCCCTTCACCCCCCGTGCCAAGAAGGTCCTGGAGCTGTCGCTCCGCGAGGCCCTTCAGCTGGGCCACAACTACATCGGCACGGAGCACATCCTGCTCGGCCTGATCCGTGAGGGCGAGGGCGTCGCCGCCCAGGTCCTGGTCAAGCTGGGCGCAGACCTCAACCGGGTGCGGCAGCAGGTCATCCAGCTGCTCTCCGGTTACCAGGGCAAGGAGACCGCCACCGCCGGCGGCCCGGCCGAGGGCACCCCCTCGACCTCCCTCGTCCTGGACCAGTTCGGCCGGAACCTCACCCAGGCCGCTCGTGAGTCCAAGCTCGACCCGGTCATCGGGCGCGAGAAGGAGATCGAGCGGGTCATGCAGGTGCTGTCCCGCCGTACGAAGAACAACCCGGTCCTGATCGGTGAGCCCGGCGTCGGCAAGACCGCCGTCGTGGAGGGCCTCGCCCAGGCCATCGTCAAGGGCGAGGTGCCCGAGACCCTCAAGGACAAGCACCTCTACACGCTGGACCTCGGCGCCCTGGTCGCCGGCTCCCGCTACCGCGGTGACTTCGAGGAGCGCCTGAAGAAGGTGCTCAAGGAGATCCGCACCCGCGGCGACATCATCCTGTTCATCGACGAGCTGCACACGCTGGTCGGTGCGGGTGCCGCCGAGGGCGCCATCGACGCCGCTTCGATCCTGAAGCCGATGCTGGCCCGCGGTGAGCTGCAGACCATCGGTGCGACCACCCTGGACGAGTACCGCAAGCACCTGGAGAAGGACGCGGCCCTGGAGCGCCGCTTCCAGCCCATCCAGGTCGCCGAGCCGTCCCTGCCGCACACGATCGAGATCCTCAAGGGTCTGCGCGACCGGTACGAGGCGCACCACCGCGTCTCCATCACGGACGAGGCACTGGTCCAGGCCGCCACCCTGGCCGACCGGTACATCTCGGACCGCTTCCTGCCGGACAAGGCGATCGACCTGATCGACGAGGCCGGTTCCCGGATGCGCATCCGCCGGATGACCGCTCCGCCGGACCTGCGCGAGTTCGACGAGAAGATCGCCGCCGTCCGCCGGGACAAGGAGTCCGCGATCGACTCGCAGGACTTCGAGAAGGCCGCCTCCCTGCGCGACAAGGAGAAGCAGCTCCTGGCCGCCAAGGCCAAGCGGGAGAAGGAGTGGAAGGCCGGCGACATGGACGTCGTCGCCGAGGTCGACGGCGAGCTGATCGCCGAGGTCCTCGCCACGGCCACCGGCATCCCGGTCTTCAAGCTGACCGAGGAGGAGTCCAGCCGCCTGCTCCGCATGGAGGAGGAGCTGCACAAGCGGGTCATCGGCCAGAACGACGCCGTCAAGGCGCTGTCGAAGGCGATCCGTCGTACGCGTGCCGGTCTGAAGGACCCGAAGCGTCCGGGTGGTTCGTTCATCTTCGCCGGCCCGTCCGGTGTCGGTAAGACCGAGCTGTCCAAGGCGCTCGCCGAGTTCCTCTTCGGTGACGAGGACGCGCTGATCTCCCTCGACATGTCGGAGTTCAGCGAGAAGCACACGGTGTCGCGTCTCTTCGGTTCGCCCCCCGGCTACGTGGGCTACGAAGAGGGCGGCCAGCTGACCGAGAAGGTCCGCCGCAAGCCGTTCTCCGTCGTCCTCTTCGACGAGGTCGAGAAGGCCCACCCGGACATCTTCAACTCGCTGCTGCAGATCCTGGAGGACGGTCGCCTGACCGACTCCCAGGGCCGGGTCGTGGACTTCAAGAACACGGTCATCATCATGACGACCAACCTCGGCACCCGGGACATCTCCAAGGGCTTCAACCTCGGCTTCGCCGCCGCGGGTGACACGAAGACCAACTACGAGCGCATGAAGAACAAGGTGTCGGACGAGCTGAAGCAGCACTTCCGCCCCGAGTTCCTCAACCGCGTCGACGACGTGGTCGTCTTCCCGCAGCTGACGCAGGCGGACATCCTGCGGATCGTCGACCTGATGATCAGCAAGGTGGACGAGCGCCTGAAGGACCGGGACATGGGCATCGAGCTGTCCCAGTCCGCCAAGGAGCTGCTGGCCAAGAAGGGCTACGACCCGGTGCTGGGCGCCCGGCCGCTGCGCCGCACGATCCAGCGCGAGGTCGAGGACACGCTGTCGGAGAAGATCCTCTTCGGCGAGCTGCGTCCCGGTCACATCGTGGTCGTGGACACCGAGGGCGAGGGCGACGCCGCCACCTTCACCTTCCGGGGTGAGGAGAAGTCGGCTCTGCCGGACGTCCCGCCGATCGAGCAGGCCGCGGGTGGGGCTGGTCCTAACCTGAGCAAGGACGCGTAAGCGTCACGATCGAGTGAAAGGGGTCGGTGCCTTCGGGCACCGGCCCCTTTCGCGTGTTCAGCGCTCCTCCAGGACGACGTTCGCCTCGGGGAAGAGGCCGGCGTAGCGGGAGAGCGGGAAGGAGTATCCGGGCCGGTTCTGCAGGATCACCGAGCGCAGTTCCGGAAGCCGGGGCGCCAGGAGGGACAGGTCCTCGTGGCCGAGCAGCGAGGTGATCCGCATCGCCTCGACCCGCGGCAGTGCGGCCATGGCGTCGATGGACCCTGGGAAGTCCTCGAAGAGGCGCCCGTGCAGATCCAGGTTGGTCAGCTCGGGCAGTTCGGTGACCGCCTCCCAGTCGGCGCCGGTCAGTTCCGCGGTGAGCGGGCCCAGGCTGAGCGTCCGCAGCCGCGTCCAGTGCTGCAGTCCGCGCAGCCCCGTCGTGTCGGTGCTCCCGCGGCCCAGGAAGAGGAAGGCGAGCGGCGCGTCGACGGGCAGGCTCTCGGTGAGGTCGGTGCCGGGCAGTTCCTGGGCCACCGAGAGTTCGATGGGGGACCGCAGGGAGCGCAGGCCCCGCACGTCGGCGATCGAGCCGATGGCGAGATTGGTGATCGGCAGGTCGGACAGGTGGTGCAGGCCCGTCGCCCGCGGACAGAAGTCCATCACGAGCCAGTCGAGCGTACGGAACGCCGTCAGGGCGCTCAGCTCTGCGAGATCGGGGTTGTCCCGCAGCCGGAGCAGTGTGACCGCCTCGGGCGTCCGGACGGCGGTGATGACGTCCTCGATCCGGTGCGGGCCGTGGAAGGAGAGGCTGTGCCAGGGGCGCATCCGGGGCAGGGCCGCGCGCTGCTCGGCGGAATCGCAGGTCAGGACGAGGTGCGCACGGTCCAGGTGGTCCAGGACCTCCGCCGCGTAGGCATCGGGGTCGAACCGGGACCAGGTGCCCACGAGCTGGCGTCGTACGTCGATGTCCGGGTGGTCGCGGAACCGCCGCAGCACGGCCATCGCGCCGTCCGGTTCCTCCGTGCCGAGCAGGGAGGCGGTGACGGTGACTCCCTGCGCCTGAGCGTCCGTCAGCCCCTCCGGGCCGGGCAGCAGTTCCAGCACGAGGGGCCCGGCCTCCGCCAGTGCCCGCGCGTCCTCCGGTGTGTGCGGTGGGATCAGCGCCGCCGCGCGCGCCTCCACCTGGGACCGCACCCCCGGCTCCAGGGCCGCCGCGTGCTCCAGGCAGGCCAGCGCCAGCAGGGTGAGCCGGGTGGTGTCGCGGGCCAGCAACTGCCGTAGCACCGTGGCCCGCTCGCGTGGCCGGGCGTGGGCCACCGCCATGCGGATGACGTCCTCCCACTGGGTGTCGTCGGCGTGGCCGACGAGGACGTCCAGGTGGCCCTCCTCCACGGCGTAGCGCGCGCCGAGGTAGTCCTGGAAGGTGCGGTGGACGAAGTCGACGACTCCTTCGGCCGGTTGGCGGAGCAGGCCGCTCCGCAGCAGCAGCGCCCGCAGTACCGTCGCCGCGTCCCCCCGCGCCGAGGCGACGGTCGGCAGGGACCGTTCCACGATCCCCTCGGCGGTGTCGGCGTCCATCTCCGTGCGGCCGCTCAGGACCAGCGCGTACGCCAGCCGCTGCAGCAGCTCCACCTGCGCTTCCTCGCCCAGTTCGGTGCTCATCCCGCGCTCCCGGTCGCGGCGGGCGAGGAGCATTGCGAGGGCAGCGTCGTACAACTCCTTGCGGCCGGTGGGGAGGTAGCCGCGGCGTTCGCGGTGCAGGGCGCAGATCAGGCCGCACATCAGGGGGTTGGTGGCCAGGCGGGCCAGGTCGCGCTTCGTGCGGAGGGAGTCCAGGAGCGGGCCCTCGTACTCGGGCGCCCGCGCCGCCTCGTGCCAGCGGTGGACGAACGTCGCGACCTCGGAGCGGCGCATCGGGGCCAGGGTCAGCTCCCGGAAGCCCTCCTGGGCCAGCCAGTCGGGGCGTACGGCGGTCGGGCGGGAGGTGAGGAGGACGTCGTTGCCGGGGTGGGCGGCGAGCAGGGAGCGCAGCCAGTCGCGGGTGCGGTGGCGGTCGGCGGCCGGTATCTCGTCCAGGCCGTCCACCAGGACCAGGCCGCGGCCCGCCGTCAGGACGCGTTCGGCCCAGCCCTCCGGCGGGGTCAGCGGGCAGCCGACCGCGGTGAGGAAGTCGGCGGGCGCGGGCAGCGGGCCGGTGCGGATCAGGGTGCGCAGCGGGAGGACGTACGGGACGCGGTCGGCGTTGCGGGCCGAGGTGACCGCGAGCCACTGCACCAGCGTGGTCTTGCCGGAGCCGGCGTCGCCGCGCAGCAGCACGCGGGAGCCGCTGACCAGCGCCTCCTCGGCGGGCAGCCGGCCGGCGGTGGCGGGCGGGCGCTCGTGGGGCTCCAGGTCGGGCGTCCGCTCGTCCTCGGCGGTCGCCTCCAGGCTCAGGTAGGCGACTTCGAGGGGCCAGCGGTCGGGGGAGTCGCGCAGGTCGATGCCGTAGATGGTGATGTGGTTGTGCCGGTCGGCGACGTAGGGCAGGTAGCGGCGTTCGAAGGCGAGGTCCAGGGCGTCGGGGCGGGGGGTGCGGGCGATCAGCTCGTCGATCTTGGCGATCAGTTCCCGCTGGGTCCGGGTCTGCTCGACCAGGGTGCGGGCCACAAAGGTGGAGCGTCGGGTGAAGAACTCCAGGATGTGCAGGCAGGCCCACTGGGTCGCCGAGTCGAGGAAGGCGCCGGCGTCGGCGGACAGGCCGTCCGGGGGCGGGGCGTGGCGGTGCAGCAGCCGGGCGAGTTCCTGGCTGCCGAGCCGTACGGCCTGGACGTCGTCCATGTCCAGGTCGCCCAGGGCGAGCAGCCGGCGGGCCAGGGCGTCGGTGACGGCCGTCTCCTCGTCGGGCGGGAACGGCCGCTCGCCCGGGGAGGCGAGGGCCTCGGCCACCAGCCGGCCGGCGAGCCGGCGCACCTCCTTCTCGCCGAGGGTGCGCCGCTCGCCCCGGAAGGACACGAGAGCGGACAGCCGTACCGGCCGGTCGACGAGTCCCGCGCCCGGACCGTCCTGGACGAACAGCTTCTTCACCAGCGGGCCGATCAAGCTGGAGGCCAGCTTGCTGCCCAGTACGGCCGGCTCCATCCGCCACCCCCGTGTGCGTACGACGTACGGAGGGAGCCTAGCCAGCGCGATCGGTGCGCGTTAGGACAACTGGCCGTTGTAGTCCGGCAGTTTGAAGGTCTTCTCGGCGTGCCCGCCGGAGAGGTCCGTGGCGCTGTTGCCGATGTTCGCGATGATCGTGTAGCCGTCGTTCTCGATGTCGGCGCGCTGGGCGGTCTTGTAGGCGGCGACGTCCTTGAAGAGGTCGAACAGGCCGCGGACGCGGAGGCCGGAGACCTCGTAGCCGTCGTGTTCGAGGTTGTACTCGGTCGGCAGGTAGATGATGCCCGGGCGGGCCGTGACGAGGAACAGGGAGACGCCGTGCTCCTGGGCGTACCTGGCCGCCTCCAGGACGGGCCTGTTGGCCGGCTGGGGGTAGCTGAAGCCGAAGTCGGTCTCCAGCGTGGTGTTGTCGATGTCGAAGACGATGGCCTGCTTCTCGCCGGGCCCGGCGGCGGCGATGCGCTGCTTCAGGTACGGCAGGGCCTGGTCCATGACGGCCTGGCAGTCCTTCTGCCAGGTCGCGTAGTCGACCTTGGCGGACGTGCTCGTGGCCGCCGTGCCCTTGGCCGGCGGGGCCGCCTGGGCCGGGGCGGCGAGCGCGGCCAGGGCGGCCGCGGAGACGGCGGTCACAAAGACGCGGCGCGCCCAGGGGCGTGTGGTCATCGGCGGGGTCCTCTCACGTGGCCTGAATGTCAGGGGCATGATCTGTGGCGAGAGTGGCGCGAGGGGAACCGTAGGGTTACTGGACGGTAGGCGCATAGAGGTCTGCGTCACATTTATGGATGCGCCGGTTTAGCGGGCCGGTGATATGGCGCACAGACGAAATGTCCGGTACTAGCACGCATAGTGGGATTCGCTATGCGGACAAAATGGACTTTTTATGCCCAACTTCGCCTAACCCTGCCATGAAAAACCGCCTCGTCAGAGGCGGTCGCCGGGCTATATGGGGTCTGTCAAGAAGTGCCCGATTTTGCGGTTTTCTACTATCTGCGACCGTAGACAGGGGTGTTTGGCTGCTTTTCGGGTGTTCGGTTACCAAGGGATAGCCGCTTCGGTGGATGTCCGTCGGACGTCCGCACGCCGGGTGGCCCACTTGTCCCCGAAGTTCACGAGGTCCCGATGTTCCGACGCTTCACGTCCCGCTCCTCCCGTACGTCCTCGCAGCGCAACCGCGTGGCCGTCCTGGCTGCCGGAATCGGCGCCACGGCCGTGCTGGGGACCGGGGTCGCGAGCGCCGCCACCGCGTCCGCCGCCTCCTGGGTCGACCCGGTCAAGAAGTACACGCTCTCCGCCAGCTTCATGCAGTCCGGCAGCCACTGGGTCGCCAAGCACAGCGGCCAGGACTTCGCCGTGCCGACCGGCACCGAGGTCGTCGCCGCGCACGGCGGCACCGTCGTCAAGGCCGGCCCGAACGGTGCCGGTGACGGTCCCGCGTACGGCAACGCCGTCGTCATCAAGCACGGCAACGGCACCTACTCGCAGTACGCGCACCTGTCCCGGATCGACGTCAGGATCGGCCAGATCGTCGGGACCGGCCAGCACATCGCCCTGTCCGGCTCCACCGGCAACTCCACCGGTCCGCACCTGCACTTCGAGATCCGTACGACCCCGAACTACGGCTCCGCCATCGACCCGGTCACGTTCCTGCGTGCCAAGGGCGTGAAGGTCTGACCTAACCCATCTCGCGGGCGTGCTCGTGCGCCTGCCTGATCAGGTCCAGGGCGACCTCGAGAACGGCTTCACGCTTCTTCTCGGGGTCGCCTTCGAGGTCCTGCATCACGAACATCCCGGCATGCAGCGTGAACATCGCGCTGACCGAGCGCACCTGGTCCACGAGCTGCGCCTCGGGGTCGATGAGGATGCTCCGCAGGCCGCGCATCCGGTCCTTGAAGGTGTCGCCGATGCGCAGTTCCCGGACCGTCGCCTGGTTCTCCTGCATGAAACGGAAGAGCGGTTCCGCGCCCGCGAGCGCCTCGCTGTAGCGGCGGACGATCTCCTCTTTGGTCTCCAGCGTGTGCGGCTGCTGCCTGCCCCACTCGATCAGGTCCTCGATCGGCTTCGTCAGGTCCTCGAAGAGGCTGACGATGATCTCTTCCTTCGTCTTGAAGTGGTAGTACAGGGCCGCCTTGGTGACGTCGAGACGCTCGGCGATCTCCCGCAGGGAGGTCTTCTCGTAGCCCTGCTCCGCGAAGAGTTCGAGCGCCACGTCCTGGATGCGCTGGCGGGTGTTGCCGCGGCGCTGCTGCTTGGTGCCGTCCATGGTGACGCCCATCCTCGTACTCCTCGCGCTTCCGCGGAAACTTACTTGACGCCCGGCTAGTAGCGGGTCTACCTTCCCAGTGTAGTCAGTACTAGCCGGGCGGCAAGTAAGTAAGCGCCCAGGGGGAAACGGGAAGACGATGGCGGACACGGTCGAAAACGTCGCAGAGGGCAAACAGCCCAGAAGTGTGCGGGTGGTACTGCTCGCGCTGATGATCGCGATGATGCTCGCGATGCTCGACAACATGATCGTGGGCACGGCGATGCCGACGATCGTGGGTGAACTGGGCGGCCTGGAACACCTCTCCTGGGTCGTCACCGGCTACACCCTGGCCACCGCGGCCTCCACCCCGGTCTGGGGCAAGATCGGGGACATGTTCGGGCGCAAGGGCGCCTTCCTCAGCTCGATCGTGATCTTCCTCATCGGTTCGGCGCTGAGCGGCATGGCCCAGGACATGGGGCAGCTGATCGGGTTCCGGGCCGTTCAGGGGCTCGGTGCGGGCGGTCTGATGGTCGGTGTCATGGCGATCATCGGCGACCTGATCCCGCCACGGGAGCGGGGCAAGTACCAGGGCATGATGGCCGGCGTCATGGCGCTGGCCATGATCGGCGGTCCGCTGGTCGGCGGCACCATCACCGACAACTGGGGCTGGCGCTGGGCCTTCTACATCAACCTGCCGCTGGGCGCGGTCGCGCTCGCGCTGGTCACCGCCGTACTGCACCTGCCGAAGAAGCGGGCCAAGGCGGGCATCGACTACCTGGGCGTCGTCCTGCTGACCGTCGGCATCACCTCCATCGTGCTGGTCACCACCTGGGGCGGCACCGAGTACGCCTGGACCTCCGCGCGGATCATGGAGCTGATCGGCATCGGCGTGGCCGCGCTGATCGGGTTCGTGTTCTGGCAGACCAAGGCCGCCGAGCCGGTCCTGCCGCTGCACATCTTCAAGAGCCGCAACTTCACCCTGATGGCGATCATCGGCTTCATCACCGGCTTCGTGATGTTCGGCGCCACCCTGTTCCTGCCGCTGTACCAGCAGGCCGTGCAGGGCGCCTCCGCGACCAACTCCGGTCTGCTGCTCCTGCCGATGCTCGGCGCGATGCTCGTGACCTCGATGGTCGCCGGACGGGTCACCACCAACAGCGGCAAGTACAAGATCTTCCCGATCGTCGGCGGTGTCCTGATGATCGTCGGTCTGTACCTGCTGTCTCTGATGGACACCGACACGACCCGGCTGACGTCCGGGATCTACATGGCCGTGGTCGGCGCGGGCATGGGCTGCCTGATGCAGATCACCATGCTGGTCGCGCAGAACAGCGTGCAGATGAAGGACATGGGTGTGGCGTCCTCCTCGGCCACCCTGTTCCGCACCCTCGGCTCCTCCTTCGGCGTGGCCATCATGGGTGCGCTGTTCAACCACCGGGTCCAGGACGTCATGGCCGAGCGGGCCGGCGCGCTGGGCAAGAACATCACCGAGAAGTCGGCGCAGCTGGACGCGAAGAGCCTGGAGAAGCTGCCGGCGCTGGCCCGCGACGCGTACCAGCATGCGGTGTCCTCCGGTACGCACTCCGCGTTCCTGCTGGGCGCCGGGATCTCGGTGCTGGTGCTGATCGCGGCGCTGTTCGTCAAGGAGGTGCCGCTGAAGGGCGGGCCGCAGAAGTCTTCGGCGGACGGCGCGGACGACGCTGCGCCGGCGGCTGTGGTCGAGGTCGTCTGAGGTTGCCCGAGTCCGAAGGCCCCGGTGGTGTCCGCCACCCGGGGCCTTCGGCCGTTTCCGCCCCCGGCCCGATGTCAGACCCCCGTGTCACCATCGGCTCATGGACAAGATCCGCCGCCTGCGTCTGGCCAAGGACGCCATGGACCGGGACTGGGCCGACCCCGGTCTCGACCTGGACGTGGTGGCGGCCCATGCCGGGTACTCGCGGTATCACTTCCTGCGCGCCTTCAAGGAGGCGTACGGCGAGACCCCCGGCCAGTACCTGACCCACCGGCGCATCGAGCGCGCCGAGGAGATGCTGCGCACCGCCAACCTGACGGTGACCGAGATCTGCACGCTGGTCGGCTTCAGCAGCCTCGGTACGTTCTCCGCCCGCTTCAAGGCGCGGACCGGCCTCACCCCGAGCGAGTACCGCACCGAGCACGTGGGCCGCGGCGCCGCCCTCATACCCGGCTGCTACGCGATGCTCTGGGCCGGCGGCTTCAACACCGCAACATCGAAGAAGCGCGCCGCACCCGGCCCTGCCTACGGTGACGAGCAGGAACAACAGCCGCGTGACAGGAGAGCGGAGCCATGATCAAGGGCTTGGGCATCACCACCGTATGGACCACCGACCAGCAGCGGACGAAGGCCTTCTTCACCGAGAAGCTGGACTTCGAGGTGCGCAGCGACCTCGCCATGGGCGACATGCGCTGGGTCACCGTCGGCGCCAAGGACCAGCCCGGCGTGGAGCTGGCGCTGATGAGCCTGGACGGCCCGGGCCTGGACCCCGAGTCCGCCGAGGCGCTGAAGAAGCTGGTCGCCAAGGGGGTGCTGGGGGCCGGGGCGTTCCGCACGGACGACTGCCGGGGTGACTTCGAGACCTTCAAGGCGCGGGGCGTGGAGTTCCTCCAGGAGCCGCAGGAGCGGCCGTACGGCATCGAGGCGATCTTCCGGGACGACAACGGCAACTGGTACTCGCTGACCGAGCGCAGCGAGGAGCTGGACTTCTCGAAGGACTTCGGGTGACCGCCGAAGCGGGGGTCCTGCCGGACCACACGGCCGTACGGGTCGCCCTGTGGCGGGCGCTGCACGTCCAGGCCGACCCGCCGCCGCACGTCGTCGAGGACGAGGTCGGGCTGCGGCTGGCGGATCCCGGCGACGGCTGGCGCGCCCGCCCGGACATGGACGAGCGGGACACCCGGCCCGTGCGGGCGTCCATCGCGGCCCGCGCCCGGTTCGTCGAGGACCTCGTCGTGGAGCGGGCCGCGCGGGGCGTCGACCAGTACGTGATCCTCGGCGCCGGACTGGACACCTTCGCCCAGCGCCGGCCGGAGATCGCCGCGGGACTGCGGGTGTTCGAGGCGGACCGGCCAGGACCGCAGGAGTGGAAGCGGCGGCGGCTGACCGAACTCGGGTACGACATCCCGGACCGGCTGCGGCTGGTGCCGGTCGACTTCGAGGGGGACTGGTGGGGGCAACTGCTCGCGGCCGGCTTCGACCCCGACCGCCCGGCGGTCGTGGCCTGCACCGGCGTCACCATGTACCTCACCCGGGACGCCATCGCGGCGAGCCTCCGGCGCATCGCGACGCTCGCCCCGGGCTCCGTGCTCGCCACCACGTTCCTGCGGCCGGCCGAGGACGTCGAGCCCGAGCTACGGCCCTTCCAGCAGGCGGCGGAACGCGGCGCCCGCGCCTCCGGCACGCCGTTCCTCAGCTACTTCACGCCCCCGCAGATGCTGACCCTGACCCGCGAGACCGGCTTCCGCGAGGCCCGTCACATATCGGCGGAAGACCTCACCCAGCGCTACTTCACCACCCGAACGGACGGCCTGCGCCCATCGAGAGCGGAGGAACTGGTACTGGCGACGACCTGAGGGGCTTGACGGGGTGGCCGCGCGGGAGCGCCGACCGGAGGGGCCGGAGAGCGGATGCCGACTGGTGAGTCCGGCCTCCCGGGCCACCGCGAGGGACGCGCCCGCCCGTCGCCCAGGGTTCACTGCTCCGTCGCAGGCGGCCATCGCCCGTTGCCCCCGGCCGCACCACCCCGTCGCCAGCCGCTCATCGCCCCTCGCCGCCCCGCCGTGTGGGTCGTGGCGCGCTGCCGGGCGTCGGCGTCTTGTCGCCTCGCCGCCGGGGCCCCGTGACGCCGGGATGATCCAAACGAGAGGGCCTAGTTGCCGCCGGACAGGGGCAGCATCGGGTAGCTGCCGGTGCTCGTCGGGGCGTGTTCCGGGAGCCACAGGACGGCCACCGCGCCCTCCGCGGGGATGTGGGCGGGCGCGCCCGGGGGCCGTACGTTGCGGAACGTCAGCCGGGCGCCCAGCACGCGCGCCTGGCCGGCCGCGATGGTCAGCCCCAGCCCGTGGCCCTTCCCGGCGCGGTCCTTGCTGCCGGTGCGGAACCGGCTCGGCCCCTCGGCGAGCAGCTCCTCGGGGAAGCCGGGGCCGTGGTCGCGGACCCGGATGACCCGGCCCTCCACGGTGACCTCGATCGGCGGCCGGCCGTGCCGGGCGGCGTTGGCGAGCAGGTTGAACAGCACCCGCTCCAGCCGCCGAGGGTCGGTGGTGACCTCCGACTCGTGCACCACCTGGACGGCGATGTCCGGATCCTTGGCCGCCACCCGGCGCGCCACGAACTCGCCGAGCATGATGTCCTGCAGCTCCGCCCGCTCCGAGGCGCCGTCGAGCCGGGCCACCTCCAGGACGTCCTCGACCAGCGTGCGCATCGCCTTCGCCCGGTCCAGGACCAGTTCCGTGGGCCGGCCCGGCGGCAGCAGCTCGGCGGCCGTCAGCAGGCCCGTCACGGGGGTGCGCAGCTCGTGCGCGATGTCGGCGGTGACCCGCCGCTCGGCCTCCAGGCGCTGCCGCAGCGCGTCCGCCATGGCGTCCACCGCCCGCGCGAGGTCGTCGGTCTCGTCCCGTACGACCCCGCCGATGGCCGCGCGCACCCGGACGTCGGTCTCGCCCTTGGCGACCTGGTTCGCGGCGGCTGCCGCCTTGCGCAGTCGGCGGGACAGCTGGCCGCCGATCAGCACGCCCAGCGCGCTGCCGCCGAGCACGACCGCGACGGAGCCGATGACGAGGGCCTGGTCCAGGTCGTTCAGCATGTCGGTGCTGCGGTTCGGCAGATGCATGTGCACGGACAGCACATGCCCGTCGTTCGCCGGTACGGCCGCCCAGATGTCCGGCACGCTGCCGTTCTGGGAGACGTCACTGGCCCGCCGGCCCCGATCGACACTCTCGCGGAGTGCGTCCGGCAGGTCCGGGTCGTCGATCTTGACGGACGGGAAGACCGGCCCCCGGTTCAGCTCGTAGTTGCGGTGGGCGAGCTGGAGGCGGTCGTTGGCCAGCTCGCGCGCGTTGTCCAGCATCGAGACCCGGGCCGCGTTGTGCACGACCAGGCTCAGCACGACCGCCACCAGTCCGGCCACCAGCGCGATCGCCGCGCTGAGCTTCCATCTGAGCCCGGTCCGCAGGCCCGCGCGCTCCGCGCGCCGGACCGGGTGCCGAAGAATCCCCCGCATGCCGCCGCTCCGCTCAGGCCTTGAGCTTGTAGCCGAAGCCACGGACCGTCTCGATCCGGTCCTGGCCGATCTTCTGTCGCAGCCGCTGCACATGCACGTCCACGACCCGGGTGTCGCCGCCCCAGCCGTAGTCCCACACGCGCTCCAGCAGCTTGTCGCGGGAGAGCACGGTGCCCGGCGCGGAGGAGAACTCAAGGAGCAGCCGCATCTCGGTCGGGGTGAGCGCCACCGGCTGGCCGGCCTTGCGGACCTCCATGCCCTCGGTGTCGACCTCCAGGTCACCGAAGGTCAGCAGACCGCCCGCGGGGGCACTGCCCTCGGCCCGGTCTGCGCCGCCCGCGTGCCCGAACCGGCGCAGCACCGCACGGATCCGGGCGACCAGCACGGCGCCGTCGAACGGCTTGGTCACGTAGTCGTCGGCGCCCGCCTCCAGACCGAGGACGACGTCGATGGAGTCGGCACGCGCCGACAGCATGATCACCGGCACGGTCGACTCGTCCCGGATCCGGCGGCACAGGCTGACCCCGTCCAGGCCCGGCACCATCACGTCCAGCAACGCGATGTCCGGGCGGTCCGCCCGGAACGCCTCCAGGCCCGACAGGCCGTCGGGCATGGCGGTGACCGCGAAGCCGTCCCGCTCCAGGGCGAGCTGGGTGGCCTCGCGGATGACGTCGTCGTCCTCGACGAACAGGACGTGGGTCTGGTCTGCCATCCGGATGCTCTCAGTCCTCATGGGGGTACGTGTGGGCGATCAATTGTCCGGCGCGGGCTGTGTGCCCTTGCCGGCGGACTTGCTGTACTCGTCGCGGGTGGGCTTCCCCGGGACGAACCGTCCCGCCTTCCAGGCGTAGGAGGTCACGACGTCACCGGACGGGCTGGAGATCGGGTCGCCCTTCTCGTAGTACTGCCGGAACACCGACAGGGTGCCCTTGTCGATCTCCGCGTAGACCGGGGACTCCTCGCTCCTGAAGACGCTCTTGAACCTGCCGCCCTCGTCCCGGTACACGTACGAGGCGATACCGAGCCAGTCCGCGCAGGTCATCACGTTGATGACGACGTCGTCCACCGGGGCGCCGGTCAGGTCGCCGTACGAGACGTCGATCTGGTACTTGTCGCCGTCGCACGGCTTCAGCTCCCGCTTGACCGCCTCCGACACCGTGGGGTCGTTCCTGAGCAGCTCCACGGCATCCACCCGCCTGGACCTCTCGGAGGCGCCGCTGGACGGGGAGGCGAAGGAGTCGGAGTAGTCGGAGGAGTCGGAGGAGTCGGAGCGGGGGCCGGCCATCGCCGAGCTCTGCGCCGGGCCCTCGTCCCGCGCCCCCGTGCCCCCGCTGCCGCCCGCGGCGACGAAAAGGGCGACGGCGGCGAGCGCGGCCCCCACCGCGATCACCGCCTGTGTACTGCCTCGGACCCGGTCGGGCCCGGCCCCGGTCAGGCCGCGCAACGCTCCCGCTCCTCACGCTCCAGCGCGCGTGCGTCCAGATCGCGGGCCTCCAGCTCCTCACGGAGCCGGGCGAGCGCCCGGTGCAGCGTGCTCTTGACCGTACCGGCCGACATGCCGAGGGCCGCGGCCGTCTCCTCTGTGGACATCTGCTCCCAGTGTCGCAGCACCACGACACTGCGCTGCTTGGGTGCGAGCACCTTCATGACGTCCATCAGCAGGGCCCGGTCGGCGTGCTGCTCGGTGGAGTCCTCCACGGAGGCGTCCGGCAGCTGCTCGGTCGGCACCTCCTCCAGCTTGCGCGCCCGCCACCACTCGGTCCGCGTGTTGATCATGACCCGGCGCAGATAGGCGTCGGCGAGCCGCTTGTCGGCGATGCCCTCCCAGCGGCCGTACGTCCGGACCAGCGCGGTCTGCAGCAGGTCCTGGGCGTCGACCGGGTCCGGGACCAGCCGGCGGGCGCTGCGCAGCAGCGCGTCCTGCCGGGTGCGGACGTACTCCTCGAATTCGAGCACCTCGCCCTGCGCCATGATCAACCGCCTTCCGTTCCCCGTTGTGCTTCCGGCTCGTGCCGGAAGTCCCGCTGTCCCCGCGCCCGGTGGTCCGCCGGGCACGGAGAAGAAGCTACGGAGCGGTTGTCACGGGGCTGTGCGGACCAGCCTGCGGCTGGCAATCGGCTATCCGTCGGTTGTGTAACGGAAGCAGGAACGGGGTAAAGAACGCAGGGGTTTTGGTCCTGCATGGGGTGATTTGTCCGGTTGGGCGTTCCGTAACGGAGGGCCGAAGACTGTGATCTGGCCGTCCGTCAGCTGAGCGGCAGCCGATACAGACCGCCCGGCAGCGGCTCCACCAGACCGTCCGAGACCAGCCCGTCGAGCGCGCGGGCCCGCTGCACCGGCTCGTGCCACACCCGGTCCAGCGCCGCCTGCGGCACCGGCGCGTGCGCCTCCCGCAGCACGGCCAGCAGCTTGCCGCGCACCTGCCGGTCCGTACCGGCGTACGTCTGCCCCCGCCGCGGCGGCCCCGCGTGCTCCGGCTTGCCCGCGATCCGCCAGGCGCACTGCGCGGCGATCGGGCACCGCGGGCACTCCTCGTTCTTCGCCGTGCACACCAGCGCGCCCAGCTCCATGGAGGCGGCGGCCCACCGCGCGGCCGTCCTCTCGTCCTTGGGCAGCAGCTCCCGCGCCAGCCGCCGCTCGGCGGCCGTGGTCGCGTTCGGCGGGTACTGCACGCCCGTCACCGCCCGCGCCAGGACCCGGCGGACATTGGTGTCCAGCACCGCGTGCCGCTGCCCGTACGCGAAGGAGGCCACCGCGGCGGCCGTGTACTCACCGATGCCGGGCAGTGCCAGCAGCTGCGCGTGATCCGTCGGCACGTCCCCGCCGTGCCGCTCCGTTATGGCGACCGCGGCGCCGTGCAGACGCAGGGCCCGGCGCGGGTAGCCGAGCCGGCCCCAGGCGCGCACCGCCTCGCCCGGAGCCTCCTTCGCCAGGTCGGCGGGGCGCGGCCAGCGGGCCAGCCACTCCTCGTAGACGGGCAGCACCCGGCTCACCGGGGTCTGCTGGAGCATGAACTCGCTGACCATCACGCCCCACGGGCCCGCCTCCGGGCGGCGCCAGGGGAGGTCACGGGCGTGGGCGTCGAACCAGGCGATCACGGGGGCGTGCAGCTTCTCAGTCATGGCATTCCGATCCTGCCATGGGTTGGCAGGCGGGATGTGTGACCCGGCGGTCACTGAGCGTGGCGGAGAGTGAAGAACCGTGCCGCCTGCGGCAGTTGCCGGGATGATGATCCGGAAAAGTTGACGCCGGCGCGGCGGGTGGCGCGAGCAAGCCCGCCGATCTCTCGTACAGTTTGCGCCGTGGGATCTCTGCGCAATCCGGTCGGGCCGCTTCCCTCCACCATCTACTGGCGTCGGAGGGTCGTACTGCTGTCCGTGGTCGCCCTGTTGGCGCTGGTGATCACGTGGATCGTCACCGCCGGCGGCGGGGGCGGCAAGAAGAACACCGACGCGTCGAACGGCAAGAATCCCACGCACACCATCACACCCGGACCGACCCCGTCCGGCTCGGCGGTCAGCCAACACCCCGGCGGGCGCGACGAGTCGGGAGGCGGGGACTCCGACGGGAGCGGTTCGGGCGGGAGCAGCGGCTCGGGCGACGGGTCGACCGACGGTGCCACGGGCTCCTCCGGCTCCGGTGACGGCTCGG
Source organism: Streptomyces sp. NPDC046727 (assembly GCF_040645635.1). Taxonomy (NCBI): domain Bacteria; kingdom Bacillati; phylum Actinomycetota; class Actinomycetes; order Kitasatosporales; family Streptomycetaceae; genus Streptomyces; species Streptomyces sp. NPDC046727. The sequence continues at coordinate 19,284 of NZ_JBEYYR010000017.1, read as the reverse complement.
GCGGGGCCTCCGGTGGTGGCGGCGTCGGTGCGGGCGACGCGCTCCCGGCCTCCTCCTCGCTGCCCAACTGCACGTCCGGCGCGGTGGCGTTGAGCCTGCGCAGCGTGCGCAACTCCTACTCGCCGGACCAGACGCCGACCTTCGAACTCACCGCGAAGAACAGCTCGTCGGCCGACTGCAAGGTCGATCTCGGGCCGAAGAACGCGGTGTTGACCATCACGCCGGCGGACGGGGACGACGCGTTCTGGTCGTCGGCCGACTGCCCCAAGGGCCCGGCGAGCCTGGTGTTCCGGGTGTCGGCGGGCAAGAGCATCACCTACCCGGTGAAGTGGGACCGCAAGCCGAGCGCTCCGCACTGCGGGACGCCGTCCGGCGGTTCGGCGAAGGCAGGGACGTATCTGCTGGAGGCCAAGGCCCCTGGGTACGGGAAGCTCCGGGCGTCGTTCGTACTGGCGGCCGACTGAGGATCGGGGCGGCGGCACGGTTCGTCGTCGACTGCGGGACGTCCGTGGCTGGTCGCGCAGTTCCCCGCGCCCCTTGGGCAAGCCGCGGCTCGCCTACCTGAGGGGCGCGGGGAACTGCGCGAGGAACCACAACGGACCCGCAGCCGCCGGACCACAACGCCCCCCGAGTCATGAGGCGCCCGGCCCGACATCAGACGTAGCGCTCCAGGATGGACGACTCCGCCAGGCGCGACAGCCCCTCCCGCACGCTCCTCGCCCGGGCCTCGCCGACGCCGTCCACGGTCTGCAGGTCGTCGACGCTCGCGGCGAGCAGCTTCTGCAGGCCGCCGAAGTGCTCCACCAGGCGGTCGATGATGGCGCCCGGCAGCCGCGGGACCTTGGCCAGAAGGCGGAAGCCCCGCGGGGACACCGCCGAGTCGAGCGTCTCGGGGGAGCCCGTGTAGCCCAGCGCCCGCGCCACCGTGCCGAGTTCGAGCAGCTCCGCGTGGGTCAGGGCGTCCAGCTCGGCCAGGGCCTCCTCGACCGTGCGGGAGCGCTTGGCCGTCGGCTCGGGCACGTAGTCCCGGACGACCAGCTCGCGGTCGGGCTCGACCCCGGCGATCAACTCCTCCAGCTGGAGGGCGAGAAGACGGCCGTCCGTGCCCAGTTCGACCACATACTCGGCGATTTCGGTGGCAATGCGCCGGACCATCTCCAGACGCTGCGCGACCGCGGAGACGTCCCGGACCGTCACCAGGTCCTCGATCTCCAGCGCCGACAGCGTGCCCGCGACCTCGTCCAGCCGGAGCTTGTACCGCTCCAGGGTCGCCAGCGCCTGGTTCGCGCGGGAGAGGATCGCCGCCGAGTCCTCCAGGACGCGCCGCTGACCGTCGACGTACAGGGCGATCAGACGCATCGACTGGGAGACGGAGACCACAGGGAAGCCGACCTGCTTCGACACCCGGTCCGCCGTGCGGTGCCGCGTGCCCGTCTCCTCCGTCGGGATGGTCGGGTCCGGCACCAGCTGCACGCCGGCCCGCAGGATCTTCGACAGGTCCGACGACAGCACGATGCCGCCGTCCAGCTTGCACAGCTCCCGCAGCCGGGTGGCGGTGAACTCGACATCCAGCACGAAACCGCCCGTGCACATCGCCTCGACCGTCTTGTCGGAGCCGAGGACGATGAGGCCGCCGGTGTTGCCGCGCAGGACCCGCTCCAGGCCGTCACGCAGGGCCGTACCGGGCGCCACGGCACTCAGCGAGGCGCGCATCAGGCGATCGGAACCGGCACTCCCACCGGACTTTCCGGGAGCTGCTGCCCGGTCGTTGGCTGCCACTGCACTCCTCCGGTCGCAGGTTCTGACGCGCTCCCGTTCCCGCACTCGGTTCGTACGGACGGGCGAGACCTGGGCAAAGTCTACCGGCGCTCCTCCGCCTCCCGTGGGGCCTCTCGGCGACGGGAGCGGGGCAGAACCCGGAGCGCGTCCCCCATGTCGGCGACTTCCAGGACCTTCATGCCGGCCGGCACCTTGCCCGGATCCGTCGGCACGAGCGCGTGCGTGAAGCCCAGCCGGTGCGCCTCGGCGAGCCTGCGCTGCACACCCGTGACCCGTCTGACCTCGCCCGCCAGCCCCACCTCGCCGATCGCCACCAGGTTCTTCGGCAGCGGGGTGTCGCTGGCTGCCGAGGCGAGGGCGAGCGCGATGGCGAGGTCGGCGGCCGGCTCCGACAGCTTCACGCCGCCGACCGTCGCCGAGTAGATGTCCCGCTTGCCGAGCGCGCTGATCCGGCCGCGCTGCTCCAGCACCGCGAGCATCATCGACACCCGGGAGGTCTCCAGGCCCGAGGTGGTCCGGCGCGGGGAGGGGATCTGGGAGTCGACGGTCAGCGCCTGCACCTCGGCCACCAGCGGACGGCGGCCCTCCAGGGTGACGGTCAGGCAGGTGCCCGGGACCGGCTCCGCGCGGCGGGTCAGGAACAGGCCGCTGGGGTCGGCGAGGCCCGTGATGCCCTCGTCGTGCAGCTCGAAGCAGCCGACCTCGTCCGTCGCCCCGTAGCGGTTCTTCACGCCCCGCACCAGGCGCAGGCGCGCGTGCCGGTCGCCCTCGAAGTGCAGGACGACGTCCACCAGGTGCTCCAGCAGGCGGGGGCCCGCGATCGCGCCGTCCTTCGTGACATGGCCCACCAGCAGCGTGGACATCCCGCGCTCCTTGGAGGCGCGGATCAGGGCGCCGGCCACCTCCCGGACCTGGGCCATGCCGCCGGGCGCGCCCTCGATCTCGGGGGAGGCCACCGTCTGCACCGAGTCGAGGATCAGCAGGGACGGCTTGACCTCGTCCAGATGCCCGAGGACGGCGGACAGGTCGGTCTCGGCGGCCAGATACAGGTGGTCGTCGAGGGCGCCGATGCGGTCGGCGCGCAGCCGCACCTGGCTCGCCGACTCCTCGCCGGTCACATAGAGGGTGCGGTGCTCGGCGCTCGCCGACTTGGCGGCCACGTCCAGCAGGAGGGTGGACTTGCCGACGCCCGGCTCGCCCGCGAGCAGGACGACCGCACCCGGCACGAGGCCGCCGCCGAGCACCCGGTCCAGCTCGGGCACGCCGGTCGAGCGGGCGGTGGCCTGCCGGCCGTCGACCTGGCCGATGGGCAGCGCGGAGGTGCTCACGCGGCCCGGGGCCGTGGTCCGGACCGCGGGCGCGCCGTACTCCTCGACCGTGCCCCAGGCCTGGCATTCGGGGCAGCGGCCGAGCCACTTGGCCGTCTGCCAGCCGCACTCGGTGCAGCGGTAGGACGGGCGGTCCTTGGTGGTCTTGGTACGGGCAGCCATGCGGAAACCGTAGCCCGCGGCACTGACAACGGGACCGGCGGTCGGGGACGAAGAGTCCGGGGACGCGTGCGGGTGATCCGGTCCCGGCCACCACCCACCGGCATCCAGCCGCGGAATGAAAGGTTCCTGTCCCCTTATGAGGGATCGTTTCACCCGTACGGATTAAAAGTGCTCAAGGTGTCAGAACGGGCACTCCGCCGCCGCCTACGGTCGCACAGGTGATGAGCAGCAGCCCGGAGACCACCACCCGCACGACCGGCGCGCACCGAGCACATCGCGAGGTGCGCGAACCACGTGAGGGGCGTGAAGTACGGCATGAGGCGCGTGAGGCACGCGACCGCGCCGCCGCGCGCACCCTCGCCCAGCGCACGCCGGCGCGCTACGAGCCCTACCTGGACGGCCTGTTCACCTACTGCCTGTCCGTGCTGTGCGACCACGACGCGGCCACCGCCGCCCTCGGTGACGTCCTCGCCCTGGCCGAGCGGCGGGGGGTCCGCGTCCCGGAGGCCGCCGCCGACCGCAGGGCCTGGCTGTACGCGCTGGCCCGCTGGGCATGCCTGCGCAAGCTGGCCGAGGCCAAGCAGAAACGTCAGGCCACCCATGCGGCGGGCCGCGCCGGAGCCGGGAGAGGCGCCGCGAGACCCGGCACCGGGACCGCGAAAGGACCCCGGACGGGGACCGCGAAGGGACCGGGCCCCGGGACGGGGAGCGGGAGAGGGCCCAGGGCAGGGACCGCGGCAGGGCCTGCGGCGGGGCCCGGCAAAGCCGCCGCGAACGTCACCGGAAGCGTCACCGGGAGCGCTGCCGGGAGAGTGGCACCGGACCCGACCCTCGCTCCCGAGATCCAGGAGCGGCGGCGCCGCGAACTCGCCCTGCTGGCCTGGCCGGAGGCGGCCGGCACCACCCCCGAGCAGCGCGAGGCCCTGGAACTCGCCGTCCGCCACCACCTCGCCACCCACGAGATCGCCGCCGTCCTCGGCATGGAGCCCGCCGCCGCCCGCGAGCTGCTCGCCTCCGCCGCCTGCGAGGTCGAGCGCACCCGCGCGGCCCTCGCCGTGGTCGAGACGGGCGCCTGCCCGAGCGTGGCCCACCTCACCGGCGACAGCCTGATGGTCCTCAGCACGGCCCTGCGCCGCGAGCTGGTCCGGCACGTCGACGACTGTCCCCGCTGCCGTCGCACCGCCGGGCGCGCCGTCCCCGGCCGCTGGCCCGGCGCCTCGGTCACCCCCGCCGAGCTGCCTGTCCTGGCGGCCCCGCGCGCGGCCCTCCACATGGCGCTGGCGCACCACCCGCGCGCGCGGGGCACGGCCGTACCCCGCTTCGACCGGCGCGGCTTCCCGATGGACCCCAAGGACCGCGCGGCCCGCCGTGACCGCCTCCGCGCGCGTGCCGTCACGACGACGGTCGTCGCCACGGTCGTCGCCGCGCCCGTCCTCGCCCTCTGGGCCGCCTACCGAGGCGGGCCGGTGGGGGAGGACGACGGCCCCTCCGCGACCGCGCCCGAGGCGCAGGGCCCCGAGGCGCTCGGCGGCGACACGGCCGGCGTCTACGAGAACGCGGGGAACGCGAGCGTGAAGCCCGGCGTCCGCATCGGCGAGAACGGCACGGCGGACGTCTCCGTGGAGGTCGTCAGCGTCGACGGAGTGGGCGCGACGAGTGCGGGACAGCTGGACGTCAACGCCGCCAACGACGGCGACACGACCCTGATCACCCTCACGGCCTCCGGCGCGTCCGAGGTCCGCTGGTCGGTCTCCACGTCCGCCGCCTGGCTCTACTTCAGCCAGTCCTCGGGAACCCTCCACCCCGGCCAGACGTTGACGATCAAGGTGTACGTCGACCATCTGCGCGAGCCGTCCGGCCACTGGCGTGCACGGGTGGCGGTGGCCCCGGCGGGCGCGGTGATCTCCATCGACGGCTACGGCACGGCCCCCACCCGCCCGACACAGCACCCGTCGCCCACGCCCACTACTCCGACCCCACCGAGCACACCCCCCACCGAACCCTCTCCCCCACCACAAACCCCCACAGACCCACCGACCACCCCCACAACCCCACCCCCCTCAGAACCCCCGACCCCGACACCCACCTCACCCTCGCCTTCCACGCCGGCCGGCGACACTCCGAGCCCGTCGGACAGCTAGGGGAGGGGAGTCGGTTACGGGGCCGGGTCGGCCGGGTGGGGGGCCAGGAGGGGCAGTTGTGACGCCAGTCGCTGTTCGCACAGCTCGACCAGACGGTCGTAGCCCGCCTTGCCCATCAGCTCCGTCAGCTCGGCACGGTAGGAGACGTACACCGGCTCACCGGCCCCGTGCGCCGAGGTCGCCGAGGTGCACCACCAGTGCAGGTCATGCCCGCCCGGACCCCAGCCCCGGCGGTCGTACTCCCCGATGGACACCTGGAGCACGCGCGTGTCGTCCGGCCGGTCGATCCAGTCGTAGGTCCGCCGGACCGGCAGCTGCCAGCACACGTCCGGCTTGGTCTCCAGCGGCTCCCGGCCCTCCCGCAGGGCGAGGATGTGCAGCGAGCAGCCGGCGCCGCCCGCGAACCCGGGCCGGTTCTGGAAGATGCAGGACCCCTGGAAGGGCCGCGTCTGCCGGGAACCCTCCTCGTCCTCGGAGACCCAGCCGTTCCGCGTGCCCTCCTCGTGGTGCTGCCAGATCTCCGGCGTGAGCCGGGCCACGTGCGTGGCGACCCGCTTCTCGTCGTCCTCGTCCGAGAAGTGCGCCCCCAGCGAGCAGCACCCGTCGGCCGCCCGGCCCGCCTGAATGCCCTGGCAGCCACTGCCGAAGATGCAGTTCCAGCGAGAGGTCAGCCATGTCAGATCGCAGCGGAAGACCTGCTCGTCGTCCGCCGGATCGGGAAACTCCACCCAGGCGCGGGCGAAGTCGAGCCCCTTCTCGTCGCTCATCCTCGCCTCCTTGGAGGTTTTGGCGGCCTTACGACCTTTGTCCGCCTTGTCGACCTTCGCCTTTTTCGTCTTTGGCACGCGTCCAGGGTAAGTGGCCGACGGCCGCACCGGGGACTGAGGACGGACGATCTGGCAGTAGCGTTCCGTATATGAGACTCGGTGTCCTGGACGTGGGTTCGAACACGGTGCATCTGCTGGTGGTGGACGCTCACCCCGGCGCGCGCCCGCTGCCCGCGCATTCGCACAAGGCCGAACTTCGGCTCGCCCAACTCCTCGACGACAGCGGTGCCATCGGCGACGACGGCATCGAGAAGCTGATCGACGTCGTACGGGACGCGCTCCAGGCCGCCGAGGACAAGGGCGTCGAGGACCTGCTGCCGTTCGCGACCTCCGCCGTCCGTGAGGCCACCAACGCCGACGACGTCCTCAAGCGCGTGGCCGACGAGACCGGCGTACGGCTCCAAGTCCTCACCGGCGCGGAGGAGGCCCGGCTCACCTTCCTCGCGGTGCGCCGCTGGTTCGGCTGGTCCGCCGGAAAACTGCTGGTCCTGGACATCGGCGGCGGCTCCCTGGAGATCGCCTACGGCATAGACGAGGAGCCGGACGCGGCCGTCTCCCTCCCGCTCGGGGCCGGCCGCCTCACCGCCGGCTGGCTGCCCGGCGACCCGCCCGACCCGGACGCCGTCCGCGCCCTGCGCCGGCATGTCCGCGCGGAGATCGCCCGCACGGTCGGCGAATTCACCCGCTTCGGCGCCCCCGACCACGTGGTCGCCACCTCCAAGACCTTCAAACAGCTCGCCCGCATCGCCGGCGCCGCCCGCAGCGCCGACGGCCTCTACGTCCAGCGCGAACTCAAGCGCGAGTCCCTGGAGGCCTGGGTGCCGCGGCTGGCCGGCATGACGGTCGAGCAGCGGTCCGAGCTTCCCGGAGTCTCCGACGGCAGGGCGGGCCAGCTCCTGGCGGGCGCCCTGGTGGCCGAGGGCGCGATGGACCTGTTCGGCGTGGAGAACCTGGAGATCTGCCCCTGGGCCCTGAGGGAAGGCGTGATCCTGCGGCGCCTCGACCACATGGGCTCGGATTAGCTCCCCGAAGGGGCGCGGGGCGGTATCGATGTGCGACTCCGCCGCGTGGGCGCGAGCAACCACGACGCACCCGCAGCCGCGCAAATGGCAAACCTCACAACGGCGAACAGGCACCCAGCACCCCCACTGCCCAACCCCGTAAGGTGCAGGACGTGGCTGAACCAACAGACGTGCGCATCGCGCTGTCGACCGCCTCCGTCTACCCCGAGTCGACGGCGACGGCCTTCGAGATCGCCGCCCGCCTCGGTTACGACGGCGTCGAGGTCATGGTGTGGACCGACCCGGTCAGCCAGGACATCGAGGCCCTGCGCCGGCTGTCGGACTACCACGGCGTTCCGGTCCTGGCCGTCCACGCCCCCTGCCTGCTGATCACCCAGCGGGTCTGGTCCACCGACCCGTGGGTCAAGCTCCAGCGGGCCCGCGCGGCGGCGGAGAAACTGGGGGCCTCCACCGTCGTCGTACACCCGCCGTTCCGCTGGCAGCGGCAGTACGCCCGGGACTTCGTCGACGGGATCTGGCGGATGGCGAACGAGACGGACGTACGGTTCGCCGTCGAGAACATGTACCCGTGGCGCTACCGCGACCGCGAGATGCTCGCCTACGCCCCCGACTGGGACGTCACCAACCACGACTACCGGCACTTCACGATCGATCTCAGCCACGCGGCGACGGCCCGTACCGACGCCCTGGACATGGCCGACCGCATGGGGGACCGGCTCGGGCACGTCCACCTCGCCGACGGCCGGGGCTCGGCCAAGGACGAGCACCTGGTGCCCGGCCGCGGCACCCAGCCCTGCGCCCAGCTGCTGGAGCGCCTGGTGCGCACCGGCTTCGACGGCCATGTCGTGATCGAGGTCAACACGCGGCGGGCCATGTCCGGCGCCGAGCGCGAGGCCGACCTCGCCGAAGCCCTGGAGTTCACGCGCAAGCACCTGGCCGCGGCGGCCGTACGGGTGCCCCGCCGATGACCGGGACCCCGCCCCCGGCGATGAACGAGACCCCGGCCCGGTGATGAACGAAACCCCGCCCCCGGTGAAGAACGGCACCGCGTCCGAGCCCCCGGCCCGCCGCCGTGGCCGCCCCCCGCGCACCGAGTCCGCCGGCACCCGCGACCGGATCCTGGCCGCCGCTCGCGAGGAGTTCTCCGCGCGCGGGTACGAGAAGACGTCCGTCCGCGGCATCGCCAAGGCCGCCGGCGTGGATTCCGCGCTGGTCCACCACTACTTCGGCACCAAGGAGCAGGTCTTCGAGGCGGCCATCGAGGTCGCCTTCGCCCCCGCCCTGCACGCGCCGGACGCGGTGGCCGAGGGCCCGCCGGACGCCGTGGGGGAGCGGCTGACCCGCTTCATCTTCGGCGTCTGGGAGAACCCCACGACCCGTGTCCCGCTGCTGGCGATCGTGCGCTCGGCGGTCAACAACGACACCGCCGCCGCCGTCTTCCGCCGCCTGATCGCCGCCCAGCTGCTGCGCCGTATCGCCGCCCAGCTCGACCTGCCGGACGCCGAGCTGCGCGCCGAGCTGGCGGCGGCCCAGCTGGTGGGCTGCGCCATGCTGCGGTACGTGATCAAGGTGGAGCCGCTGGCGTCGGCGGACCTGGAGCAGATCATCGTCCGCGTCGCTCCCGTCGTACAGGGCCACCTGACGGCTCCGTGAAATAAGTGTCCCGCAATCCGGACACTCCGTCCCGCCACCTGGATGACCGGCGTACGCTCGATAGCAGCCACATCCATCTGAAGGAGCGAGCGACGATGCCCGAGCTGAGGTCCCGCACAGTCACCCACGGCCGCAACATGGCGGGCGCCCGCGCCCTTATGCGCGCCTCCGGTGTACCCGGTGCGGACATCGGCCGGAAGCCGATCATCGCCGTGGCGAACTCTTTCACGGAGTTCGTGCCGGGCCACACCCACCTCCAGCCGGTCGGCCGGATCGTCAGCGAGGCGATCAAGGAGGCGGGCGGCATCCCGCGCGAGTTCAACACGATCGCCGTGGACGACGGCATCGCGATGGGCCACGGCGGCATGCTGTACTCCCTGCCCTCCCGCGACCTGATCGCGGACTCGGTGGAGTACATGGTCGAGGCCCACTGCGCCGACGCCCTGGTCTGCATCTCCAACTGCGACAAGATCACGCCGGGCATGCTGATGGCGGCCCTGCGCCTGAACATCCCGACGGTCTTCGTCTCCGGCGGCCCCATGGAGTCCGGCCGCGCCACGCTCGTCGACGGCACGGTCCGCACGCTCGACCTGGTCGACGCGATCTCCGACGCCGTCAACGACAAGATCTCCGACGAGGACATCCTCCGGATCGAGGAGAACGCCTGCCCGACCTGCGGCAGCTGTTCCGGCATGTTCACCGCCAACTCGATGAACTGCCTGACCGAGGCGATCGGCCTGTCCCTGCCCGGCAACGGCTCGGTCCTCGCCACCCACACCGCGCGCAAGCAGCTCTACGTCGACGCGGCCCGCACGGTCATGGACCTCACCCGCCGCTACTACGAGCAGGACGACGAGACCGTCCTGCCCCGCAACATCGCCACCTTCCAGGCCTTCGAGAACGCCATGGCCCTGGACATCGCGATGGGCGGCTCCACCAACACGATCCTGCACCTGCTGGCCGCCGCCCAGGAGGCGGGCGTCCCGTTCGGCCTCGACCAGATCGACGCCGTCTCGCGCCGCGTGCCCTGCCTGGCGAAGGTGGCCCCCAACGTCGCCAAGAACCGCACGTACTACATGGAGGACGTGCACCGCGCCGGCGGCATCCCCGCCCTCCTCGGCGAACTGCACCGCGCCGGCCTGCTCAACGAGGACGTGCACGCCGTCCACAGCCCGTCCCTCGCCGACTGGCTGAAGACCTGGGACGTCCGCGGCGGCTCCCCCTCCCCCGAAGCGGTGGAGCTGTGGCACGCGGCGCCCGGCTGCGTCCGCTCCGCCGAGGCCTTCTCCCAGTCCGAGCGCTGGGCGGCCCTGGACGAGGACGCCGAGGGCGGCTGCATCCGCTCCGCCGAGCACGCGTACTCCAAGGACGGCGGCCTGGCGGTCCTCCGCGGCAACCTCGCCGTCGACGGCTGCGTGGTCAAGACGGCCGGCGTCGACGAGTCGATCTGGACCTTCGAGGGCCCGGCGGTCGTCTGCGAGTCCCAGGAGGAGGCCGTCCAGCGGATCCTCACCCAGGAGGTCAAGGACGGCGACGTCGTCGTCATCCGCTACGAGGGCCCCAAGGGCGGCCCCGGCATGCAGGAGATGCTCTACCCGACCTCGTACCTGAAGGGCCGCGGCCTGGGCAAGACCTGCGCCCTGATCACCGACGGCCGTTTCTCCGGCGGCACCTCGGGCCTCTCCATCGGCCACGCCTCCCCCGAGGCGGCCTCCGGCGGCACGATCGCCCTGGTCCAGGACGGCGACCGCATCCGCATCGACATCCCGGGCCGCTCCATCGAGCTGCTGGTCGACGAGGCCGAGCTGGCCCGCCGCGAGCAGGCCCTGAACGGCGTGTACGCCCCGAAGAACCGCGACCGCAAGGTCACCGCCGCCCTCCGCGCCTACGCGGCGATGGCGACGAGCGCCGACAAGGGCGCGGTGCGCGACGTGTCCCGCCTGGGCTGACCGGCCGTAGCAGTCGTGGCAGGGGCCGCCTTGTGACGGAGGCGGCCCCTGCGCCGTGTCACCAGGCCGCCGGATTCCGGCCGTCCACGGTGAAGACCGTGCCGTCGGGCGCGCCGGCGTAGACGCGGTCGCCGACCGGCACCGGGGCCGGCGGCGTGCTCATGACCTGCGCCGAGTTCGCGCCCAGCCGTGCCGGCGTCTGCCCGATGAGCCGGCCCTTCCGGGCGTCGACGGCGAGCAGCCGGCCGTCGCTCGCCGTGAAGTACACCCGCTCACCCTGCGCGACGGGCAGCGAGCCGCGGCTCACCGACGTCTCCAGGTGCCACAGGCGCCTGCCCGACGCCACGTCCACGGCGTCCAGCGAGCCCCCGGTGGCCAGCACATAGACGACGTTCCCCCGCACGGTGGCGTGCGCGCCGTCCAGTACGGCGGGCAGCGCGACGCGCCGGGTCGCGCCCGTCCCCGGCGTGTAGCGGACGATCTCCCTGGCGCCGTAGCCGCTGTCGACGGCCAGGAAGAACACCGACCCGTCGTCCCGGGCGCCGAACGGCTTGAGCCACCCCCGCAGCCGTACGTCCCACCGCACCCGCCCGGTGCCCGGATCCACGGCGCTCACCTGGGTGCTCGACCCGTCGGCCGACGTACGCGTCGCATACGCGGTCCCGCTCCCCGCCCCCGGGAACACCACGAACGACAGCACCCCCTGCCCGGGGACCGCCCGCCGCCACCGCGTGGCGCCGGTCGCGCCGTCCACGCCGGTGACCGTGCCGTCGGCACCCGCGAGCAGGGCCGTGTCGCCGGCGTACCGGACCGTCGTCCCCGCGGGCAGCCGGCGCTGCCAGACCTCCTTGCCCGAGTCCGGGTCGAGCCCGGTGAGCCGTGAACCGCCGTCCGTGTACGGCTGCACCAGGCCGCCGGACACGACCGGCGGCCCGCTCGTGGACCGGGTACCGACCGAGCGCCGCCACAGCAGCCCCCCGTCGGACGCGGACAGCGCGAAGACGACGCCGGGCCGCGCGCAGAACAACTTCCCGTCGCCGTACGCGCAGTGCGCCATGCCCTCGCCGCCGACCGCCGGCCGCGCGGTCCAGGTGCCGGCAGCCGCCGTCAGAGTCGGCGCACCGTCCTTCCCGGGCGCATGATCGTTTCCGCCGAACAGCCCGGACGGCCCGGACCGCCCGGACAGCCCGGCCGAGACGAGACCGACCGCCAGCGCCAGCCCGAGCGCGCCCGCCCCCAGCGCCACCGCACGCCTGCGCCCCGGACGCTTCGCCACGAGCCGCCGCCCGACCGACTGCTCGGGACGGCCGGGGGCGCCCGACGATGCGGGCCCGTCCTCACTCCTCCGCTGCGCCGGTATGAACGCCTGGGTGTCGTACGAGGCCGCCACCGAGCGCAGCTCCCGCATCAGCTCGTCCGGGGTGGGCCGGTCCTCGGGCTCCTTCGCGAGGCACCGCCGCACCAGCGGAGCGAGACTCTCCGGTACGCCGGTCAGGTCCGGCTCGTCATGGACCACCTGGTAGGCGACGACGTACGGGCTGTCGGAGTCGAACGGTCCGCGCCCGGTGGCCGCGTGCACCATCACCGAGCCGAGCGCGAAGATGTCGGCGGCCGGACCGACCTCCCGGGGCCGCCGGAACTGCTCCGGCGCCATGAACGGCGGCGTGCCGATCAACTTGCCCGTCTCGGTGCGCAGTTCGCTGTCCTTGGGCCGGGAGATGCCGAAGTCGATGACCTTCGGGCCGTCCTCGGCGAGCAGCACGTTGCTGGGCTTCAGGTCCCGGTGCACGACGCCGACCCGATGGATGTCCCGCAGCGCCTCGGCGAGCCCCGCCATCAGCCGACGCAGCTGCTCGGTCGCCATAGGCCCCTTCCGCTTCACCTGCTCGGACAAGGTCGGACCGGGGATGAACAGGGTGGCCATCCAGGGCCGTTCGGCCTCCGGATCGGCATCGACGACGGGCGCCGTGAAGGCCCCGCTGACCCTGCGCGCGGCGGCCACCTCCTGCCGGAAACGGCCCCTGAACTCGGGATCCCGGGCGAATTCGGCGTGTACGACCTTCACCGCGAGCTTCATCCCCGAGGTGCTCCGGGCGAGGTGTACGACCCCCATGCCACCGGACCCCAGACAGGACTCCAGCCGATAGTGCCCGGCGTACTCAGGAAGTTCCGCTTCCGCGCCCGCTCCGGTATTGCGCTGTGGCGCCATGGACCACCCCCGTGCTGTTCGTCCGCGCGCGCGACGCACGGAGCCTAGTCGATGACTCGTACGGGACAGAGGCGGCTTGCTAGCGTCTGCGTGCCAGTTCCAGGGAATCGACGGGGGAGGACCACCTTCATGTCTGTTGAGCGTGTACAGGAGACCGAGGGCATCGACGACGGCCAGGACGGCGTGGCGACGCAGGCGGCGGCAGCGGTCCGCACCTACGCCGTCGCCCCCGGCGTCCGGCTGAACGTCCGCAGCGGCCCGGGCACCGGGTACAACCTGGTCCGCGTCCTGCCCGAGGGCGTCCGGGTACCGATCTACTGCCAGACCCCCGGCACCACGGTCTCCGGCACCTACGGCACGACGAACATCTGGGACCTCATCGACAACGGCGAATACGTCTCGGACGCCTACGTCCACACGGGCGCCGACGGCTACGTAGCAGCCCGCTGCGGCTGACCCGAACCACCGACCCGGGCCCCGCCCCCGCCCGGAGGTCCGTCCGAGGTCGGGGCCATAATCGTCCCGTGAGCGACGAAACCGGCACCCCGGACACCTCGGCGGCCTCCACCAGCGGCGCGGCCCAGGGCGGCGGCCCCCGCCCCGAGCCCCTGCGCTTCTTCGGCACGTCCTGGGTGGACCACGACAACGGCTACGCGGCCCGCCGCGCCGGCGTCGCCATCGGCTCCCTCGCCGCTGCCGCCGCCTCCTGTCTGGTCCTGCGCTTCGCCTACGAGGGCATCCAGATCGCCGACACCGGCTCCTTCGTGACCGTACTGGTCGTCGCCATGTTCGCGATCTGCAGCGCGCTCGCCTTCCGCAACACCTGGGACGGCTTCGGCAAGCGCCACGATCCACAGCGCCAGGCCTCCCTGCGCGGCCTGCTCGCCATCGGCTTCGTCGGCTCCCTCCTCGCCTACTTCTTCCGCTCCCTCACCGAGGCCCCGGGCGAGAAGCTCCACCGCGAGGAGTACGAGCAGGCCCGCGAAGCCCATGAACGCCGCACCAACCGCCGCACCGGCAACCCGTCGAAGAAGAAGCGCCGCCGGTAGAACGCCGACAGCGGGTACGAGGCCGGGCGCGAACCCGGCCGGCCACGACACCCGGCCACGACCCCCGGCCAGGGCCCCGAACCGAAGCCCGCCGGACAACCGGAACCGCACGGGCCGCCGTCGCGGTGCCGTAGACATGGCCCCATGGCAGCCACCGAGCCCTCGCCCGCCGACCCGCCCGCCGTGCACGCCGCCCGGGCCGCGTCCTTCAACTCCGCCGCCGCCCAGTACGCCGCGAACCGCCCCTCCTGCCCGCCCGCCCTCTTCGACGCCGTCGAGGAACTGGCCGGCCGCTCCCTGCCCGGCGCCAGGACCGTGGACGTCGGCGCCGGCACCGGCCTCGCCACCGCCCTCCTGCACGCCCGCGGCGCCGACGTCCTCGCCGTCGAACCCGGTGCCGGCATGGCCGCCGAGTTCCGCCGAGCCCTGCCGCACATCCCGCTCGTCCGGGGCAACGGCAACGCCCTCCCCGTCGCCGACGCCCACGCCGACCTCCTCACCTACGCGCAGGCCTGGCACTGGACCGACCCGGCCCGCTCGGTGCCGGAGGCGCTGCGCGTGCTGCGTCCGGGCGGCGCACTGGCCCTGTGGTGGAACACCGACGCGCTCGACGTCGAGTGGATCGCCGAAGCCGCCGACCGCATCCACCGCTTCCTCGGCCTCGGCACCGCCGCCGAGAAGCGCAGGGCCGCGGACCGCACCGACCTCGCCGACCCCAGCGGCCGTCTCCGCTTCACCCGCCGCGAGATCCGCTGGAGCCGCCGCATCCCGATCGACGTCCATCTCGCCAACATCGGCAGCCACTCGGGCTTCCTGGTCACTCCCGCCGAGCGCAGGAACGCGTTCCTGGAAGAAGAGCGCGGCCATGTGCTGAAGGTCTTCCCGGGCGGCATGGTCGAGGAGACCTACGACGTCCTCCTGCTCGTCGCCCGCAAGCCCTGACCCAGCGCATCACCCCTTTCGTCCCCTTGACGCCCGCCCCCTCCAGCCCGATTATTCATCACATGATGAATTACTCGCCGGACCCGCCACCCCAGCCCCTCACCCCCGACCCCCACATCGCCCCCGCGGTCCACGCGGACGACCTCACCGTCGTCCGCGGCCCCCGCACGGTCCTGCACCACCTCCGCTTCACCGTTCCCCGCGGCCGGATCACCGGCCTCCTCGGCCCCTCCGGCTGCGGCAAATCCACCCTCATGCGCTCGATCGTCGGCACCCAGGCCAAGGTCACCGGCACCCTGAACGTCCTCGGCCACCACGCCGGCCACCCCACCCTGCGCAGCCGCATCGGCTACGTCACCCAAGCCCCCTCCGTCTACGACGACCTCACGGTCCGCCAGAACCTCGCCTACTTCGCCGCGATCCTCGACCCCGGCAGAGCCGCCGCCGAGCGCCGCCACCAGCACGTCACCCAGGCCATCGCCGACGTCGACCTCACCAGCCACGCCGACGCCCTCGCCGGCAACCTCTCCGGCGGACAGCGGGGCCGCGTCTCCCTGGCCGTCGCCCTCCTCGGCGCTCCCGAACTCCTCGTCCTGGACGAACCGACCGTCGGCCTCGACCCCGTCCTCCGCCGCGACCTGTGGAACCTCTTCCACGACCTCGCCGCCACCCGCGGCACCACCCTCCTCGTCTCCTCCCACGTCATGGACGAGGCCGAGCGCTGCCACCGCCTCCTCCTCATGCGCGAAGGCGAGATCCTCGCCGACGGCACCCCGGACGCCCTGCGCACCCGCACCGGCGCCGACACCGTCGAGGCCGCCTTCCTCCGCCTCGTCGACGAAGCCGCCGCCGCGGACCGCACCAAGGAGACGACCCGATGAGCACGACCACCCACACCGCGCCCACCGCCCCGGCCGCACCCGCCGGCGCGCTCAACGCCGCCCGCACCGCCGCCACCGCCGCCCGGGTCCTGCGCCAGCTCCGCCACGACCCGCGCACCATCGCGCTGATGATCCTCATCCCGTGCCTGATGCTGATCCTGCTGCGCTACGTCTTCGACGCCAGCCCGCGCACCTTCGACAACATCGGCGCCTCGCTGCTCGGCATCTTCCCGCTGATCACGATGTTCCTGGTCACCTCCATCGCCACCCTGCGCGAACGCACCTCCGGCACCCTCGAACGCCTCCTCGCGATGCCCCTCGGCAAGGCCGACGTCATCGCCGGCTACGCCCTCGCCTTCGGCGCCCTCGCCGTCGTCCAGTCCGCCCTCGCCACCGGACTCGCGGTCTGGCTCCTCGGCCTGGACGTCACCGGCTCCCCCTGGCTGCTCCTCCTCGTCGCCCTCCTCGACGCCCTCCTCGGCACGGCCCTCGGCCTCTTCGTCTCGGCCTTCGCGGCCTCGGAATTCCAGGCGGTCCAGTTCATGCCCGCGGTGATCTTTCCCCAGCTCCTCCTCTGCGGTCTGTTCACACCCCGCTCCGACATGCACCCCGTCCTGGAGGCCATCTCCGACGTCCTGCCGATGTCGTACGCCGTCGACGGCATGAACGAGGTCCTCCATCACACCGACATGACCGCGACCTTCGTCCGCGACATCCTGATCGTGGCCGGCTGCGCGGTACTGGTGCTGGCACTGGGCGCAGCGACGCTACGACGCCGCACCGCATGAACCGCCCGCACCCCGCACCCCGCCCCCGCACAGGCCGACATCCCGCCTGACGGACAACCCACCCGCACACCACACCCCGGTGCGAAACTGAGCCGCATGAGCCAGAAAGTCGCAGTCCTCGGCACCGGCAAGATCGGCGAAGCCCTGCTCAGCGGAATGATCCGGGCCGGCTGGGCCCCCGCCGACCTCCTGGTCACCGCCCGCCGCCCCGAACGCGCCGAAGAACTCCGCGCCCGCTACGGAGTCACCCCGGTCAGCAACACCGAGGCCGCCAAGACCGCCGACACCCTGATCCTCACGGTCAAGCCGCAGGACATGGGCACCCTCCTGGACGAACTCGCCCCGCACGTCCCCGCCGACCGCCTGGTCATCAGCGGAGCCGCCGGTATCCCCACCTCCTTCTTCGAGGAGCGCCTCACCGCGGGCACCCCCGTCGTCCGTGTCATGACCAACACCCCCGCCCTGGTCGACGAGGCCATGTCGGTCATCTCCGCCGGCAGCCACGCCACCGAGGAGCACCTCGCGCACGCCGAGGAGATCTTCGGCGGCGTCGGCAAGACCCTCCGCGTCCCCGAGAGCCAGCAGGACGCCTGCACCGCGCTCTCCGGCTCCGGCCCGGCGTACTTCTTCTACCTGGTCGAAGCCATGACCGACGCCGGCATCCTGCTCGGTCTGCCCCGCGACAAGGCCCACGACCTCATCGTCCAGTCCGCGATCGGCGCGGCCGTGATGCTCCGCGACAGCGGCGAACACCCGGTCAAACTCCGGGAGAACGTCACCTCCCCGGCCGGCACCACGATCAACGCCATCCGCGAACTGGAGAACCACGGCGTACGAGCCGCCCTCATCGCCGCCCTCGAAGCCGCCCGCGACCGCAGCCGCGAACTCGCCTCCGGCAAGAAGGACTGACCCGACCGCTCCCGCTGAGCGCCGCCGACTACTTCGCGGCGCTCAGCGAAGGCTCCGCCACGGGCGGCAGCAGCCCGATCGCGCTATAGGCCGTATCGACCGTCGGCCGAGCCAACGCCCGCGCCTTCTCCGCTCCATCCCGCAGCACCCCCTCCACATAGGCCGGATCAGCACACAGCTCCCGGTGCCTGGCCTGCAGGGGCCGCAGCACCTCCACCACCGCCTCCGCGGTGTCCTTCTTCAAAGAGCCGTACGAGTCGTAAACGTCCGCCAGTGACTCAGGGTTCCCGTCTGTGCACGCTGCGAGAATGTCCAGCAGATTCGCGATGCCCGGCCGCTCCGCCCGGTCGTAGACGACCTCCCGCCCGCTGTCGGTCACGGCCCGCAGCACCTTCTTCCGCACCACGTCCGGCTCGTCCAGCAGATAGACGACCCCCGCCCCCGAGCCGTCCGACTTCCCCATCTTCCGCGTCGGCTCCTGCAGGTTCATCACCCGCGCCCCCACCGGCGGCAGCGTCGCCCTCGGCACCACGAACGTGTGCCCGTACCGCTGGTTGAACCGCACCGCCAGATCCCGGGTCAGCTCCACGTGCTGCGCCTGGTCCTCCCCGACCGGAACCTCGTCCGTGCCGTACGCCAGGATGTCCGCCGCCATCAGCACCGGATACGTCAGCAGCGACAGACGCACGCTCCCACCGCGCTCCCGCTCCTTCGCGGCCTTCTCCTTGTACTGGATCATCCGCCGCATCTCCCCGTCGGTCGCCACGCACTCCAGCAGGTACGACAGCCGGGTGTGCTCGTCCACATGGCTCTGCAGGAACACGGTGCACACCTCGGGGTCGAGCCCCGCCGCCAGCAACAGCGTCGCCGTCTGCCGGCTGAGCCTGAGCACCCGCGCCGGATCGTGCTCCACGGTCAGCGCGTGCAGATCCACCACACAGAACAGCGAGTCCGCCCGGTACTGGTCCGCCTCGGCCCAGCGCCGCATGGCCCCCAGGTAGTTGCCCAGGGTCAGGTGCCCGGTCGGCTGAATCCCGCTGAAGACCCGAGTCATCTCCACTCCACCTTCTGGTCGGGACCGCCGCCCCTGCGGCCGGCCCCCTCAGTCCCGGAGGGAGATACGAGAACGGCCGCCGAAGCGGCGGCCGTTGAGTGCATACGTGAGTACGGCCGCCGTCAGGCGGCCCACCAGAACTGGGTACACGTACGCGTCGTCATGCCCTCCACCGTACGCCTCCCGAGTGGCGCCGGGGCGCAAGTTGACACACCCCGTGCCGATCCGTAGTGTTCTCCGAGTTGTCCGACGTGAGCGCCGACTCCGGTCGGTCCCCGGACAGCCATTCCGCAAGTCCCCGCCACTCAATCGGCACTCTGCTGTCGACTGCTTTGGCGTGTGTATTTACGGAATGAGGAATCCACGTTCGAAAGGACGCGGCCCCCGATTAGCTCGGGAGTCAGGAATCCGCTAAAGTCTCACTCGTCGGAACGGCCCAGCGGCCCGGAAGACAAACCCCCCTGACTGGGAGTCAGACGCCGAAAGGATCTGATAGAGTCGGAACCGCCGGAAAGGGAAACGCGAGAGCGGGAACCTGGAAAGCACCGAGGAAATCGGATCGAGAAAAGATCTGATAGAGTCGGAAACGCA
>NZ_JBEYYR010000016.1:0-193908 GCF_040645635.1 Streptomyces sp. NPDC046727 | reverse complement strand
CTTCGTATGGTTCACCCACCCAGGGGCACCGGGTGTGGTTCAAAGAGCTCTGCCGCGCCCGCCCGCCCGTCCCTCAGGCCAGCACCTTCCCCAGGGCCGCCAGCGCCGACCGCAGCTCCTCCGCGGTGATGGTCAGCGGGGGAGCGAGGCGGATGGTGGACCCGTGGGTGTCCTTGACCAGGATCCCCTCGCGCATCAGCCGCTCACTGATCTCGCGGCCGGTGCCGAGGGCCGGGTCGACGTCCACACCGGCCCACAGCCCGCGCGAGCGGAAGCCGGTCACGCCCTTGCCGACCAGCTCGGTCAGCCCGTCCCGCAGGATCACTCCCAGTTCGGCCGCCCGGCGCTGGAACTCACCGGTCTCCAGCAGCTCGACCACGGCCGTGCCGACCGCCGCCGCGAGCGGATTCCCGCCGAACGTCGAACCGTGCTCGCCCGGGTGCAGCACACCCAGCACCTCGCGCCGGGCCACCACCGCCGACACCGGCACGATGCCGCCGCCCAGCGCCTTGCCGAGCAGCAGTACGTCCGGGACGACGTCCTCGTGCTCGACGGCGAGGGTACGGCCCGTGCGGCCGAGGCCCGACTGGATCTCGTCCGCGATGAACAGGCAGCCCTTGCGACGGGTCAGCTCCCGCACCCCGGCGAGATAGCCCTCGGCCGGGATGATCACGCCCGCCTCGCCCTGGATGGGCTCGATCAGCACCGCGGCCGTCGTCTCGTCGACCGCCTCCTCCAGCGCGGCCAGGTCGTTGTACGGCACGACCTTGAAGCCGGGGGTGAACGGGCCGAAGCCGGCGCGGGCCGTCTCGTCCGTGGAGAAGCTGACGATGGTCGTCGTACGGCCGTGGAAGTTCTCCGCGGCGACCACGATCGTCGCCCGGTCGGCGGGCACGCCCTTCACGTCGTACGCCCATTTGCGGGCGACCTTGATGCCGCTCTCCACCGCCTCCGCGCCGGTGTTCATCGGCAGCACCATGTCCAGGCCGGTCAGCTCGGCGAGCCGCTCGGCGAACCCGGCCAGCCGGTCGTTGTGGAAGGCGCGGGAGGTGAGGGTGAGCCGGTCCAGCTGGCGGTGGGCGGCCTCGATCAGCGCCGGGTGCCGGTGGCCGAAGTTGAGGGCCGAGTAGCCGGCCAGCATGTCGAGGTAGCGGTTGCCCTCGACGTCCTCCACCCAGGTGCCCTCCGCGCGGGCCACGACCACGGGCAGCGGGTGGTAGTTGTGCGCGAGAACCGGCTCCTCCGCGCGGATCAGGTCGTCGGACGTACGCGGGCGCGCGGGTGCGGTCATCAGCGGATCTCCTGGGTGCAGCACTTGATGCCACCGCCGGCCTTGTGGAACTCGGACAGGTCGACGGGGACGGGGGCGTAACCGTGGTCGGCCAGGCGCTCGGCCAGCGCCTCGGCCTGGGGTGCGATGAACACGTGCCGGCCGTCGGACACGGAGTTCAGGCCGAACGCCAGAGCGTCGTCGCGGGTGGCGAGCACCGCGTCCGGATACAGGCGCTTCAGGACCTCCCGGCTGCCCGGCGAGAACGCCTCCGGGAAGTAGCAGACGTTGTCGTCGTCGAGGACGAACAGCGCCGTGTCCAGGTGGTAGAAGTACGGGTCCACCAGGGTCAGGCCGATCACCGGGTGGCCGAGGAACTCCTGCGCCTCCCGGTGCGCCTCGCGGGTGGTGCGGAACCCGGTGCCGGCGAGCACGTAGCGGCCCGTCCACACCAGGTCGCCCTCGCCCTCGGTCACCGACTCGGGGCGGTACACGTCGTAGCCCGCCGCCTTGAACCAGGTGTCGTAGTGCACCGACTCGGGGCGGCGCTCCGGGGCGTGGAACAGGGAGCCGAAGACCCGGCCGCCGACCACGAACGCCGCGTTGGCGGCGAACACCATGTCCGGCAGGCCGGGGACCGGATCGACGGTGTCGACGGTGTGGCCGTGGGCCCGGTAGGCGCGGATCAGCGTCTGCCACTGCTCCTTGGCCAGATCCACATCGACGGGCCGGTCGGGATGCATCCAGGGATTGATCGCGTACTGGACGGCGAAGTGTCTGGGTTCGCAGACGAGAAACCGCCGGGAACGCGGCACACGACGTTCGGACACAGAGGGTTTCCTCCGGTTTCCTGTGTGTCACTGAGGGGTGACACCACGGTAGAAACCGAGGAAGACGGGCGACAAGCGAGAAGAGCTGCGCAGATGCGCAGCATCGCTGCGTTGTTGCCGGCGTTCACGCACGACTCGTGCGTGCCTGCCGGGTCACTCGGGGACGGCGTGGGTGGCGCCCGCCTCCGGGCTTTCCGGGAGCAGATGGGACAGCACCATCACGCTGATCGTCTTCCGGATGAACGGCTCGGCGCGGATCCGCTCCAGCACCTCCTCGAAGTGCTCCACGTCCCGGGCCCGCACATGCAGCAGCGCGTCGGCGCCGCCGGTCACCGTCATGGCCGCCGCGATCTCCGGATGGTTGCGGACCACCTCCGCCAGCCGCCGGGGCGGGGCCGCGCCCTCGCAGTACACCTCGACGTACGCCTCCGTGCGCCAGCCCAGCGCCGACGGTTTGACCGTCGCGGTGAACCCGGTGATCACCCCGGTCTCGCGGAGCCGGTCCACGCGCCGTTTGACCGCCGTCGCGGACAGCCCGATCGCCGCGCCGATCTCGGCGAAGCTGGTCCTGGCGTTCGCCATCAGCGCGGTGATGATCTTTCCGTCGAGGTCGTCGAAGGACGTGGGCCTGCTGTTCATGCGGGCACTGTAATCAGCCACCCGCGGAATCGGCCCTACGACTGGGTGACGACCGTGGCGAGCGTCAGCAGTCCCAGCACCACCCAGCCGAACCACAGCCAGCCGTTGCTGCCGAGCGCGACCGTGTAGGCGGTCACGAGGACCAGCCCGCCGACGGTCATCGCCCCCATCGCCTTGGTGGAACCGTTCGTGGAACCGGGCATCGCGACACCCTCCTCATGGTCCGTCCCGACCATGGTGCCCCGATTCCCGCCCGGACGGCATACCCCGGACTCAGCCCTCGCGCGCGTTCAGAGAGGCCAGATAGGCGTTGTACGCCTCCAGCTCCTTGTCGCCGTCGCGGTCCGCGGCCCGGTCGGCGCGCTTGGCCTGCCGCTGCTCGGAGCGGTACCACTGGAACAGCAGCGCGATCAGCACCAGCACCGACGGGACCTCGCTGAACGCCCAGGCGATGCCGCCGGCCGCGTTCTGGTCGGAGAGCGCCTCGATGCCGAGGGAGGCGGGCGGGTTCTCGAAGGTCTCCACCATCGGCGTCGACGCCATCATCAGCGCGATGCCGAAGAACGCGTGGAACGGCATGCCGGCGAACAGCTCCAGCATCCGCATCAGATGACCCGGTCGGTGCGGACCCGGGTCGACACCGATGATCGGCCAGAAGAACACGACACCGACCGCGAGGAAGTGCACCATCATCGCGACGTGCCCGGCCTTCGAGCCCATCAGGAAGTCGAACAGCGGGGTGAAGTACAGGGCGTACAGGCTCGCGATGAACAGCGGGATCGTGAACACCGGATGGGTGATGATCCGCATGTACCGGCTGTGCAGCAGCATCAGCAGCAGCTCGCGCGGCCCCTTGCGGCCCTTGCCGGCGGTCGGCAGTGCGCGCAGCGCCAGCGTGACCGGGGCACCGAGCAGGATCAGGATCGGCGACAGCATGCTGATCACCATGTGCTGGACCATGTGCACGCTGAACATGACCATGCCGTAGTCGTTCAGCTTGGTGCACATCACCAGAGCGATGGTGAGCACACCGACGACGTACGAGACGGTACGGCTCACCGGCCACGCGTCCCCGCGCCGGCGCAGCCGCACGACCCCCCACCCGTACAGGGCCAGGCCGGCCAGGCAGGCCACGAGGAAGAACGGGTCCGCGGACCACTGGAGCCCCCGCCCCAGCGTGAACGGCGGCAGATCCATCATCATGCCGTGCCCGCTGTGATCCATCCGGCGGCTCCTGATTCGTGGGGGTTGTGCGATTCTGTCCGCCCCAAGAGTAGAACCGCCCCCGGTCACGGCTGTGACCGGGGGCGGTTTGTTCGCATACGAACTACAGGACGCACTCCGCCTCGTCGTACCGCTCCGTGGGCACCGTCTTCAGCGTCTCCACGGCCTCCGCCAGCGACACCATCACGATGTCGGTCCCGCGCAGCGCCGTCATCATGCCGAACTCGCCCCGGTGCACGGCCTCCACCGCGTGCCAGCCGAAGCGGGTGGCCAGCACCCTGTCGTACGCCGTCGGCGTGCCACCGCGCTGCACATGGCCGAGGATCACCGGCCGGGCCTCCTTGCCGAGCCGCTGCTCCAGCTCGACCGACAGCTGCCGGGCGATGCCCGCGAAGCGCTCGTGGCCGTAGATGTCCTTGCCGCCCTCGTCGAACTCCATGGAGCCGGGGCGCGGCTTGGCGCCCTCCGCGGCGACCACGATCGCGAACCGCTTGCCCGCCTCGAACCGCTCGCCGACCTTCCTCGTCAACTCGTCGATGTCGAAGGGCCGCTCGGGTACGACGACGGCGTGGGCGCCGGCCGCCATGCCGGAGTGCAGCGCGATCCAGCCGGTGTGCCGGCCCATGACCTCCACGATCAGCACGCGCTGGTGCGACTCGGCGGTGGTCTTCAGCCGGTCCAGGGCCTCGGTCGCCACGGTCACGGCGGTGTCGAAGCCGAAGGTGACATCGGTGACAGCGATGTCGTTGTCGATGGTCTTGGGCACGCCCACGATGGGCAGCCCGTTGTCGGACAGCAGCCGGGCCGCCTTCAGCGTGCCCTCACCGCCGATCGGGATGATCGCGTCCAGGCCGAGTTCCGCGACATGCCCCTTGGCCCGCTCGACACCGTCCCGCAGATGCTCCGGGCGGACCCGGGAGGAGCCGAGGATGGTGCCGCCGCGGGCCAGGATGCCGCCCACGGCGTCGAGGTCGAGCTTCAGACAGTCGCCCTCCAGGAGGCCCTTCCAGCCGTCCCGGAAGCCGATGACCTCGTCGCCGTGGTCGGCGACGGCACGGTGCACGACGGACCGGATGACGGCGTTCAGACCTGGGCAGTCGCCGCCGGACGTGAGGACACCAATGCGCATAGCCCGAAATACCTTCTCAACGTGGGCCGGGTAGACCGGACCACGTTGTCCGGCGGATTCCCGGCCACCCTACCGGCGTCAGGGGGTGGCTCCGTAGCGGGCGTCCGCCTGCTGGACGCGCCCGCACATGTGAGCGGACGGGCCGTCAGGCGGGCCCGCCGGAATCCTGCCGGACCACGCTGAATTCCCGCTGAAGGGCGGGTTACGCGGGCTGCTGCGCGGACGCGATGCGCTCGTTGCGGAGCGCCTCGTACCAGCGGTCGTCGATCGGCGGCAGCGCGTTGACGTCCAGCGCCAGCTTCAGCAGCAGGTCGGCGATCAGCGGGTTGCGGGCGAGCACCGGCCCGTGCATGTAGGTGCCGAAGACGGTCCCGTTGTACGCGCCCTCCGTGCCGTCCCCGGTGCCGTTGCCGTTGCCGACCAGCACCCGGGCGAACGGCCGGGCGGTGGGGCCGAGGTGGGTGACGCCCTGGTGGTTCTCGAAGCCGGTCAGCTGGGGCAGGCCCAGCTGCGGGTCGATGTCGGCCAGCACGTCGCCGACGCACCGCTCCTTCTCGCCCCGCACCGACACCACGTCGAGCAGGCCGAGGCCCGGCTCGCGCTGACCGAGGTCGTTGATGAACTCGTGGCCGAGGATCTGGTAGCCGGCGCAGACCGAGAAGACGATCGCGCCGTTCTCCACCGCCCGGTGCAGATGGCCGTCGCGCCGCAGCCGCTCGGCCGCGAGCCGCTGCGGACGGTCCTCGCCGCCGCCGATCAGGTAGATGTCACCGGAGGTCGGGATCGGCTGGTCGCTGCGCACGTCGAGCCGGGCCACGTCCAGGCCGCGCTGCCGGGCCCGGCGCTCCACGACGAGGGCGTTGCCCTGGTCGCCGTAGGTGCTCAGCAGGTCCGGGTAGATCCACACCAGCCGGAGTTGGTTGTCGCTCATGAGGTGATCGCCCTTCCTGATCAGTTGCCGACGCGGCGGCGCAGGTCCTGGAACGCGGTGTAGTTGGCGATGACCTCGATCCGGCCGGGCGGGCACATCTGCACGGCCTGGTCGAGGTTGTCGCAGACCTGGAAGTGCTGGTTCGCGACTTCCAGGCGCACGGCGAGGTCCAGCTTCCGGTCGCCGACGACGAAGATCGGGTGGCCGGTCAGCCGCGTGTAGTCGACGTCCCACAGCCAGGAGGTGTCGGTGCCGTCGGCGGAGCGGGCGTTCACGGACAGGATCACCGGCGCGGGCGGCGGGTCGATCAGGGAGAACGTCTCCAGCCAGCCGGCCGGGTTCTTGGCCAGCAGCAGCCTGAGGTCACGGTTCTGGAACTGGACGACGTCGTACCGGCCGGCCACCGCCTGCACCTGGTACATCCGCTCCAGCGCGACCTGCGGCGGCACCCCGAAGACGGCGGCGACGGCGGCGGAGCTGGCCGCGTTCGCCTTGTTGGCGCGGCCCGGCAGCTGCAGGTGGATCGGCCAGGCCGACCCGTGCGGGTCGAGGACGTGGTCGCCGGAGAGCGCCCACGTCGGGGTGGGGCGGCGGAATCCGCACTCGCCGCAGAACCAGTCGTCGCCGGGGCGCTGCATGACGCCACCGCACGACGGGCAGGACCAGGCGTCCTCCTGCCACATCTGCCCGGCCGCGACCCAGATCACATTCGGGGAGGAGGAGGCGGCCCAGACCACCAGCGGGTCGTCGCAGTTGGCGACGACGACGGCCTTGGAGCCGGCCAGGCCCTCGCGCCAGTTCTCGGCGAGCATGCGGGTCTCGGCCGCACGGTCCAGCTGGTCACGGGAGAGGTTGAGCAGCGCGATGCACTTCGGGCTGGTGTCCCGGGCCACTCCCGCCAGGTACTTCTCGTCGACCTCGATGACGCCGAACTTCGCTTCCGAGCCGCCCGCCAGCGCGGACGTGATGCCCGCCGGCATGTTGGCGCCGAGCGCGTTCGACACCACCGGGCCCGCGGCGCGCAGTGCCTCCGCGATCAGCCGGGTGGTCGTCGTCTTGCCGTTGGTCGCCGACACCAGGACGACGTCCAGGTTCTGCGCGAGCCGGGCGAGCAGGTCGGGGTCGAGTTTCAGCGCGACCCGGCCACCGATCACCGACCCGCTGCCGCGCCCAGCGGCACGAGATGCCGCAGCGACCGCCTTGCCGGCGGTCACGGCCAGCTTGGCCCGCGGCGTGAGCGGGTCCGAGTTGCCTGCCATCAGTTCTCGATCCTCCTTGCGTACGCGCCGCGCCTGGGGCCATCCGGCTACGTGGTGTGGGCCTCAGCCTATCGAGATCCATTCGCACACCCGAATCCCGGCCCACGTCTTCCGCGGCGGGCATGAGCTGAACGAACCGTACCCTTGCCGCCATGCGACACGGTTCCATTCCGGGCGCCCGCGGGCGCGTCCGGCCTCTCACCCTGCTCGGCGACGCCCCGCTGCGCGAGCCCTGCCAGGACGTCACCGACTTCGGCCCCGACCTGGCGGCCCTCGTGGAGGACCTGTTCGCCACGATGTACGCGGCCCAGGGCGTGGGCCTGGCCGCGAACCAAATCGGCGTCGGTTTGCGGGTGTTCGTGTACGACTGTCCCGACGACGAGGACGTGCGTCACCTGGGCCACGTGGTGAACCCGCGGCTGGTGGAGGCGGACGGTGTGGTGATCCGGGGTCCCGAGGGCTGTCTGTCCCTGCCGGGGCTGGAGGCGGGAACCGAGCGCTACGACCACGCGGTGGTCGAGGGCTTCACGGTGACCGGGGAGCCGGTCACCGTCCACGGCACCGGCTTCTTTGCCAGATGCTTGCAACACGAGTGCGACCACCTGGCGGGCCGCGTGTACGCGGACCACCTCACGGGGTGGCGGAAGCGGAGACTGATGAGACAGGTCTCCCGGGCCTCCTGGAGCCGGTGAGGGCTCAGAACCCGGGTCCGCCCACCCTGTCTCCCGCCGCCGCGAGCCGTCCCCACAGCAGATCCGCCAGGGACCGCACCAGTTCGGCCCGGGAGCAGGGCCGTTCGCCCAGCCACCAGTCCCCGGCCGCGTGCATCATCCCGACGATGCCGTGCCCCCAGACCCGCGCGAGCTGCTGGCTCTCCGGCCCGAGGTCCACCCGCTCCTCGATGACCTGGGCCAGCTCCTCGCCCATCCGCCGGAGCAGCGGAACGGAGTGCTTGCCCACGTCGAACCCCTGGTCGCCGCCGGCGCTCCCCTCCGCCGGGTGCATCAGGAACCGGTACACCTGCGGCCGGGCCTCGATGGCGGCGAGGTACGTGTCCAGGGTGGACTCGACCCGCTCCCGCCGGTCGACGGGGGCGTCCAGCGCGGCCCGCAGTGAGGCGAGCAGGGCGTCGGTGTGCCGCTTGGCCAAGGCCGCGTAAAGACCGCCCTTGTCGCCGAAGTGCCGGTACAGGATCGGCTTCGTGATCCCGGCCTCCGCCGCGATCGCGTTCATCGACGCCTGTGGGCCGTCGCGCAGCACCACCCGGTCGGCGGCCTCCAGCAGCTCGCGCCGTCGGCGGTCGGCGGACCGCTGCTGATCGGTCCGCTGCGTGGTGTCCATGTGCTCTCCCCACCCGTGCTGATTCGGTGACGCCTGCGCAAACTAACACTGACCGGGCCCCTGACATCGAACGGGATGCCGAGGCGTCATCAGCGGTTGACTTTTCCTACCCATCAGTAACAGACTCGGGTTACCGCTAGTAACATCGCTCGCCGCCGCTGGAGGGGACATGGCCGAGTTCACCATGGAGCTGAACGACGAACAGAAGGAAGTCCGGGACTGGCTCCATGGCTTCGCGGCGGACGTGATCCGCCCCGCGGCGGCCGAGTGGGACGAACGCGAGGAGACTCCCTGGCCGGTCATCCAGGAGGCCGCGAAGGTCGGCATCTACTCCCTCGACTTCTACGCGCAGCAGTACTTCGACCCCACCGGCCTCGGCATCCCGATGGCCATGGAGGAGCTGTTCTGGGGCGACGCGGGCATCGCCCTCTCCATTGTGGGCACCGGCCTCGCCGCCGTGGGCGTCCTCGCCAACGGGACCGAGGAGCAGATCGGCACCTGGATCCCGCAGATGTACGGCGACCAGAACGATGTCAAGGTCGCCGCGTTCTGCTCCTCCGAGCCCGACGCCGGCTCCGACGTCGCCTCCATGCGCACGCGTGCCGTGTACGACGAGGCCAGCGACGAGTGGGTGATCAACGGCACGAAGACCTGGGCGACCAACGGCGGCATCGCGAACGTCCACGTCGTCGTCGCCGTCGTCGACCCCGAGCTGGGCTCCAAGGGCCACGCCTCCTTCATCGTCCCGCCGGGTACGGCCGGCCTCTCCCAGGGCCAGAAGTTCAAGAAGCACGGCATCCGCGCCTCGCACACGGCCGAGGTCGTCCTGGAAGACGTGCGGGTCCCCGGCTCCTGCCTGCTCGGCGGCAAGGAGAAGCTGGACGAGCGGCTCGCCCGGGCGCGGGAGCGGGCGAAGGCGTCCGGGGGCGAGCGCGTGAAGAACGCGGCGATGGCCACCTTCGAGGCGTCGCGGCCGGCCGTGGGCGCGATGGCCGTCGGCACGGCACGGGCGGCGTACGAGGTGGCCCTCGACTACGCCAGGACCCGCGAGCAGTTCGGCCGGCCGATCATCGACAACCAGGGCGTGGCCTTCCAGCTCGCCGACATGCGGACGCAGATCGACGCGGCCCGGCTGCTGGTGTGGCGGGCCTCGTGGATGGCGGTCAACGGGAAGCCGTTCACCGCGGCCGAGGGGTCGATGTCGAAGCTGTTCGCGAGCGAGACCGCGAAGAAGGTGACCGCGCAGGCCATTCAGATCCTGGGCGGCAACGGGTACACGCGGGAGTACCCGGTGGAGCGGATGCACCGGGACTCCGCGATCTACACGATCTTCGAGGGGACGAGCGAGATCCAGCGGCTCGTGATCGCGCGGACCCTGGCCGGGATGCCGATCCGGTGAGCACACTCACCGGTGCCTCAGCGGCGTGAGCTGCTCGATGTCGTACTTCGCCCGTAGCGCCTGGATCGCGTCCTGGTCCGGTGGGCCGCCGTTGCCCAGGATCTCCAGCAGCTCCTCGAAGTAGCGCTCGTGATCCGGTGGCGGGCTCGCCTGGAAGAACATCTTCGCGGGGGAGTCCGTCGGGTTCGCGAACGCGTGGGGGCACCCGGGTGGCACCACGATCACCGTGCCCGGGGTCGCCCGGACCACCCGGCTGCCCGAACTCGACTCCCACTTCTTCCAGTTGTCCGGGGTGCGGACGCGGGGCTCGAAGGCGAGCACGTCCAGTTCGCCCTCCAGCACGTAGAACAACTCCTCACTGCGCGTGTGCACATGGGCCCCGACGTCGAAGCCCGGCGGGACCTCCACCTCGAAGGTGGAGGAGGTCCGCGAGTGGGTGCCGGTGACCTTGAACGTCACACGCTGGGCGGGCGTCGCGACCACGCGTCCGTGGCCCGGCGGCACGAGCAGTCCCTCGGTCGTCATGGGCGGCTCACCAGGTCACCGGAAGGGCCTCGGGCCCCCGGATCAACGCGCCCTTCCGGAAGGGGACCCGATCCGGCGCCACGGCCAGTCTCAGGCCGGGCACCCGGTCCAGCAGGGCGTCCATCAGGAGTTCCTCCTCCAGTCGGGCCAGCATGCCGCCGGGGCAGTAGTGCGGGCCGAAGCCGAACGCCACATGCGGGTTCGGGCTGCGGGCGAAGTCGATGGTGTCCGGGTCCGGGAAGACGTCCGGGTCGCGGTTGGCGGCCAGGTAGGAGACGTAGACCGGGTCGCCCGCGCGGATGCGGACGCCGCCGATCCGTACGTCCGCCAGGGCGATCCGGGACAGGCCGACCGCGTTGCGGTGCGGGATGTAGCGCAGGAGTTCGTCGATCGCCCGGGGGCGGATCCCCGGCTCCGCGCGCAGCCGCTCCACCAGCTCGGGGCGGGTCAGCAGCAGATGGAACATCTGCCCGCTGTTGCTGGTGACCGCCTCGCCGCCGATCTGGAGCAGGACGGCGAGGCCGACGGCCTGGTCCAGGGTGATCTCGCCCCGGCCCATCGCGGTCCCCAGCAGCGAGGCGACGTCCTCGCCGGTGCTGTTCTCGCGCAGCCCGATCAGGTCGGAGAAGTACGCGGCCATCTCCCGCTTGGCCCGCTCGCTGGCCTCCTTGCCGTGCGCGGCGGACAGGATGAGCTGGGTCCAGGCGTGCATGCTGTGCCGGTCACCGGCCGGCACTCCCATCAGCTCGCAGATCACCGCGATGGGGAACGGGCCGAGGACCGCCGCCGTGAGGTCGGCGGGCGGGCCGTCCCGCAGGAGGGCGTCGATCAGCTCGTCCAGCATGACGCGGGCCTGCTTCCGCAGCCGCTCCACGCCCTTCGCGGTGAACGCGGCGGCCACCGAGCGGCGCAGCCGGGTGTGGTCGGGCGGGTCGAGGAAGCCGACCGCGCCCCGGTCCGGTATGAAATGCGGGGCGAGCCGGGTGACCTGCCGTTTCCCCAGGACGGCCTCACGGCTGAAGCGGGGGTCGTTGGTCACCCTGCGCACGTCGTCGTACCGGGTGACCAGCCAGGCCCAGCCCTCGCCGTTGGGCAGCCGGACGCGGGTGACCGGGCCCTCGGCCATCAGGTCGGACAGCACCGGGTCGAAGTCCGTCCCGGCGAGGTCCAGCGCCGGCCAGTGCCGGACCGGGGGCAGGGCCTCGGCGACCGTCGCCTCCTCGGTCATCGGGTGTCCTCGTCCGAGGCGACCCAGCGGCCCACCGTCATCTCGGCGGTGATGCCGGGGCCGAACCCGGCGAGCAGTCCGCGGGCCCGGTGCGCGGCGCCGCCCTCGTCGAACAGCCGGCGCAGCGCGTCCAGGACGACGGCGCTGGCGATGTTGCCGTACTCGGTGAGCGTGGCCCGGCTGAACCGGAAGGCGTGCGGGTCGACCTGCAGGAACTTGCTGAGGTCGTCGAGTATTCGGGGACCGCCCGCGTGGATGATGTAGAAATCCAGGTCGGAAGCGTCCCAGCCGTGGGTGCCGGCCAGGTCCTTGAGCGCCGGGGCGAGCGGCTCCATGGTCGCCGGGACCCGTTTGTCCAGCAGGAAGTGGAAGCCGGTCGCCCGGACGTCGTAGGCGATCCAGTCCTCGGTCTTCGGGATGAGGTAGGAACCGTTGCGCTCCAGCCTGACGCCCGTGCCGCCGCGTCCGCGCACCACGGCGGCGGCGATGCCGTCACCGAACAGGCCGTTGGAGAGCAGCGAGCCGACGCCGAGGTCGGTGGGCTGGTAGCACAGCGAGCAGAACTCGCAGGCGACGATCAGGGCGTTGGCGTGCGGGTAGGCCGAGCAGAAGTCGTGCGCCCGGTTGATCGCCGCACCGCCGGCCGCGCAGCCGAGCTGGGCGATCGGGATCTGGCGGGTGGTGCTGTCGAAGTCCATCTCGTTGATCAGCCACGCGGTGAGCGAGGGCATCATGAAGCCCGTGCACGACACGTAGATGATCACGTCGATGTCGCTGGTGAGCAGCTCCGCGTCGTCCAGCGCCTGCTGGATCACGGCGGGGACGCGGGCCTTGGCCTCGGCCTCGTAGAGCTTGTTGCGCTCCTCGAAGCCCGGGTGCTTGAGGGTCTCCTCGATGGGCTGGACGATGTGCCGCGTCTTGACACCTGTGTTCTCGATCAGCCTCAGGGCCAGTGGAAGTTGGGGGTGGTCCGCGTGGCGGGAGCGCGCCAGCTCCAGCGTCTCCTCCATCGTGATCACGTGCTCCGGGACCGACACCGAGGGCCTGCACAAAGTCGCCATGAACCGTCCCTGCTTTCCGTTTTCCAGAGGGGTTCCCCCCACCGGTCAGAAGGTGGTTCACCTCCGTGGGTGCTGCACCCACCGTCACCCGGGAGGGCGATGATCTCCCGTTGGATTACTCCGAATCGGGGACCCCGTGACAGGCGTGAAGGACGATTTCCGCCGCCGGACGAGGGAAAACGGGATGGCCGGTGTTACGGCCGAACACCGGCCGGCGACCGACACACGCCACCCTGGCACCGCCGGCCGAGCGCGGCGACGCACATCCCGCAGGAGCGCCCCCTACGGCGCCCCGCTGCTGTGTGCGATGCAGGCCACGTCGATACGGTCCGCCAGCTTCGCCAGTTCGATGGTCAGCGCGGCGACCGTGTCCTCGTCCAGCCTCTGTTCCCCGGCCTCGACAAGATGCAGCCATCGCGCACCCACGGTCCGCAACAACTTACTCACGTCGGCCGCGGCCACCTGCAAGGTACCGCGGTCGTCGACGATCAGAGGCAGGGTCACTTCGCGGTTCACAAAACGGGATGGTAGCCGCGCAGCGCTCACGCACCCTGCCAAACCGTGGTGATGTTGCAGAACTCCCGGATTCCGTGCCCGGACAGCTCACGCCCGTACCCCGACCGCTTCACCCCGCCGAACGGGAACGCCGGATGGGAGGCGGTCATCCCGTTGACGTACACCGCGCCGGCCTCCAGGTCCCGCGCGAACCGCTCGACCTCGCTGTCCTCGCGCGTCCACACGTTCGAACTCAGCCCGAACGGCGAGTCGTTGGCGATCAGCACGGCCTCGTCCAGGTCGTCCGCCCGGTACAGCGTGGCGACCGGCCCGAACGCCTCCTCGCGGTGGATGCGCATCTCCCGGGTGATGCCGGCGAGAACGGTCGGCGGGTAGTACCAGCCGGGGCCGCCGGGCCGCTTCCCGCCGCACAGCACCTCGGCCCCGCTCCGCCGGGCGTCGTCGACCAGCTCCTCCAGGTCCTTGCGGCCCTGCTCGCTGGCGAGCGGCCCGATCTCGGTGTCCTCCGCCAGCGGGTCGCCGATCCTGAGGGCCTTCATGCCCGCGACGAACTTCTCGGCGAAGGCGTCGTAGACGTCGGTGTGCACGATGAACCGCTTGGCGGCGATGCAGGACTGTCCGTTGTTCTGCACCCGCGCGGTCACCGCGATCCGCGCCGCGCCGTCCAGGTCGGCGGAGGGCATGACGACGTAGGGGTCGCTGCCGCCCAGCTCCAGCACGGTCTTCTTGACCATCTGCCCGGCGGTGCCGGCGACCGCGCGGCCCGCGGGTTCGCTTCCGGTCAGGGTGGCCGCCTTCACCCGCTCGTCGCGCAGGATGTCGTCGACCGCGCCCGAGCCGATCAGCAGCGTCTGGAAGCAGCCCTCCCGGAAGCCCGCCCGGTGGAACAGGTCCTCCAGGTACAGGGCCGTCTGGGGGACGTTGGAGGCGTGCTTGAGCAGGCCCACGTTGCCGGCCATCAGGGCGGGCGCGGCGAACCGGACCACCTGCCACAGGGGGAAGTTCCAGGGCATCACGGCGAGGACCGGGCCGAGGGGCCGGTAGCTGACCCGGACCCGGGAGGCGCCGGAGTCCCGTACGTCCGACTCGTCGGGCTCCTCGTCGGCCAGCAGCCGCTCCGCG
Organism: Streptomyces sp. NPDC046727; assembly: GCF_040645635.1. Lineage (NCBI taxonomy): Bacteria > Bacillati > Actinomycetota > Actinomycetes > Kitasatosporales > Streptomycetaceae > Streptomyces > Streptomyces sp. NPDC046727. The sequence continues at coordinate 179,434 of NZ_JBEYYR010000016.1, read as the reverse complement.
TTCGCGGCGTACCAGCGCATCGCCTTGGCGCACTTCGCGGCCTCCGCGCGGGCCTGCTTGACCGGCTTGCCCATCTCGGTGGTCATGACCCGGCCGATCTCCTGCCGGTCCTCGTCCAGCAGGTCGGCGGCCTTGTTCAGCAGCTGGGCGCGGTCGGCGAACGAGGTCGTCCGGTACGTGCGGAACGTGGCCTCGGCGAGCTGGAGCCGGCGTTCCAGCTCCTCCTCGCCCATGGGCTCGTACGTCTTGAGCGTCTCGCCGTTCGCCGGGTTCACCGTCGCGATGGCCATGGCTGACCTCCCTGGGAGCGGGCTTGTCTCGACCTTCGCGCGCGGCCCGGCAAGTCGCAACGCGACAGGTACCTCAGCCCGAGTGCTCCGCCAGCCGGTCGAGAAACGCCGCCTGCGCCGTGACGATCACCGCGCGGGCGCCGTCCAGACCGAACCACGCCACCCGGTCCAGTTCCGGGAACTCCTGCGTCCGGCCGGAGCGCGGGGGCCACTCCATGGTGAAGGTCCCCGGGTTGATCGTCTCCGGGTCGAGATCCGCCCGCACCGCCCACGCCGTGACGATCTTGCCGTTGGACTGCACGACCTCGCCCAGCGGTACGGCCTCCCCGTCGGGCGGCGCCAGCCCCAGCTCCTCCTGGAACTCCCGCCGGGCCGCCTCCCAGGCCGGCTCCTCCGGGTCGTACTCGCCCTTCGGCACGGTCCAGGCACCCGCGTCCTTCTTCGCGAAGAACGGGCCGCCCATATGGCCGAGCAACACCTCCAGCCCTCGTTCGCCGTGCCGGAACAACAGCAGTCCCGCGCTGCGCTTCGTCGTCCGCACCGTCACGGTGTGACCTCCGGGTGGGCTGCCAGCAGAGCCTCCACGGTATCGGCCTCCTCGGGCCGCTTGTCCTCGCGGTAGCGGACCACGCGGGCGAAGCGGAGGGTGACGCCGGCCGGGTAGCGGGTGGAGCGCTGGAGGCCGTCGTAGGCGATCTCCACGACGAGTTCGGGGCGCACCCGGACCACCCAGCCGTCGTCCTCGACGGCCAGCTCCTGGAGCTTCTCGGTCTGCCAGGCGAGCATCGCGTCCGTCATGCCCTTGAACGTCTTGCCGAGCATCGCGAAGCCGCCGTCCGGGTCGCGGGCGCCGAGGTGGAGGTTGGACAGCCTGCCGGTGCGGCGGCCGTGGCCCCACTCGGCGGCCAGGACGACGAGGTCGAGGGTGTGCACCGGCTTGACCTTCAGCCAGGAGGCACCTCGCCTGCCCGCGCTGTAGGGCGCGTCCAGCGCCTTCACCACCACGCCCTCGTGGCCGCGGGCCAGGGTGTCCGCGAGGAACCGTTCCGCCTCCGGGATGTCCCCAGGGCCCGCGGCCACCGTGCGCCGGACCCGCATCGGTTCGGGCACCAGGCGGGCCAGTTCCGTGTGCCGCTCGGCGAACGGCAGGTCGAGCAGGTCCCGGCCGTCGACCGAGAGGGCGTCGAAGAAGACCGGGGAGACCGGGGTCCCCTCGGCGGCCTTCGCCACGTCCGTCCGGGAGCCGACCCGGCCCGCCGTCTCCTGGAAGGACCGGGGCCGTCCCGCGGCGTCGAAGGAGATCACCTCGCCGTCCAGGATGAACCGCTCGCCCCGCAACTCCAGGGCGGCCGAGGTCACTTCGGGCAGCCGGTCGGTGATGTCGTCCAGGGTGCGGGTGTGGACCCGCACCGAGTCGCCGTCCCGGTGCACCTGGACCCGGATGCCGTCCAACTTCTCCTCCACCGCGCAGGCGCCCAGCTTCTCCACCGCCTCGGCGACCGAGGACGCGCTGTGCGCCAGCATCGGCAGCACCGGGCGGCCCACGGTGAGCCGGAACCGCTCCAGCGCCCCCGGCCCCTCGCCGAGCAGGGCCTGGGCCACCGTCTGCAGCGACCCGGCGAGCATCACGGCCCGCCGTACGACCGCCGGGTCCGCACCGGTCGCCCGGGCGAGCCCCTCCACCGCGACGGCGTCCAGGGCACCCTGCCGGACCTCACCGGTGAGCAGCCCGAGCAGGAAGCGCTGCTCCTCCTCGGTGGCCGCGCCCATCAGCTCGCCGACGAGCCGGGCCCGCTCCGCCTGGGAGCCGGGCCCGGAGACCTTGCCCAGCTCGGTGAGCCGGGCGTCGACCTCGTGGACCGTGAGCGTGGGCCCGGCGGCCGGCGGCACCCGGCGGCTCAGCACCTTCCAGCCGACCCCGAGCCGGCCCTGCGGGAGCCGTCCGGCCAGGTAGGGGATGACGATCGGCACGTCGTCCGCCTCCGCGTCCCGGAACAGCTCCGCGAGCAGCGCGATCTTCCGGGACCGCGCAGCTGTCGCGGCGACCTCCCGGGACACCTGGGCGAGCCGGGTCAGCAGCATGCCCCCAGGGTGCCTCAGCGCTCCGCCGGGTGCACGGTCCCGTACCGTGCGGATGCGCCTCGGCTAGCCGCGCAGTTCCCCGCGCCCCTCCTGGGGCGCGCCTGCGTCCAGGTCGGCCATCAGCAGGTCTCCGTTGATCGCCGCCCCCGCCCGGTAGCCCCGGCTCGCCGCGTTGATCACCTGCTCGGCGAAGCCGCTCGCGTTGCCCGCCGCCCACAGGCCGGGCACGGTCGTCAGGCCCCGCTCGTCGATCACCGGGTAGCTGCCGAACGGGGTCTCGCGCAGCTCCGCGCCCAGGCGGAGCAGGAGGTCGTTGTCCGGGACGGCGCGCGGGGCGGTGTACAGCACCTCCCGGTCGTGGACCGTTCCGTCCGCGAGCCGGATCCCGGTGAGCCGGTCGTCGGCGACGACGAGTTCCGCCACCGCGCCGGGGACGACCGTGACCCCGGCGGCGGCCAGCCGGCGCAGGTCCTCGTCGGTCAGCTCGGACTCGCCGACCTCGTGCAGGAAGAACCGCACGTCCTTCGACCACTGGGTGACCATGAGCGCCTGGTGCACGCCGAGCGCGGAGGTCGCGAGGACGCCGGTCGGCAGGTCACGGACCTCCCAGCCGTGGCAGTACGGGCAGTGCACCACGTCCCGGCCGAACCGCTCGGCGAGCCCGGGGACCGGCGGCAGTTCGTCCTTCAGGCCGGTGGCGATCACCAGCTGCCGGGCCCGCACGGTCCGGCCGCCGGCCAGGACGACGGTGAAGTCCTCGTCCCGGGCCGCGTCCACCACCCGGTCCCGGACCAGCTCCACGCCGTACCGGGCGATCTCCTCGCGCCCCACGGCGAGGAACTCGGCCGGGGACATGCCGTCGCGCGACAGATAGCCCTGCAGGTGCGCGGACGGCGCGTTGCGCGGCTCGCCCGCGTCGACGACCAGGGTGCGGCGCCGGGCCCGGCCCAGTACCAGCGCGGCGGACAGCCCGGCCGCCCCGCCGCCGACGACGACCACTTCGTACTTCTCGGTCATGCGACCACCTCCGCCCCCGACCGTCGTCCGGGCCTGGCGGGATTGACAAACGTCTTTGCCGAAAATGCAATACGGGCATGAGTACCGACGACGTTCTCGCCGAGGTGGGCCCGCGGCTGCGGCGGATGCGCAAGGAGCGGCAGGTGACCCTGTCCGCGCTGTCCGAGGCCACCGGCATCTCCGTGAGCACCCTCTCCCGGCTGGAGTCCGGCCTGCGCAAGCCCAGCCTGGAGCTGCTGCTGCCCATCGCCCAGGCCCACCAGGTCCCGCTGGACGAACTGGTCGGTGCCCCGCCGGTCGGCGACCCCCGGGTGCGGGCGAAGCCGATCGTGCGGCACGGGCGGACGCTGTATCCGCTGACCCGGCAGCCCGGCGGGCTCCAGGCCTACAAGATGGTCGAGCCGCAACGGACGGTCGAGCCCGACCCCCGCACCCACGAGGGGTACGAGTGGCTGTACGTGCTGTCCGGGCGGCTGCGGCTGGTGCTCGGCCAGCACGATGTCGTGCTGTCGGCGGGAGAGGCGGCCGAGTTCGACACGCGCGTGCCGCACTGGTTCGGGTCGACCGGGGAGGGGCCGGTGGAGTTCCTGAGCCTGTTCGGGCCGCAGGGGGAGCGGATGCACGTACGGGCGCGGCCGGCGTCCGAGAAGTGACTGTTCCCTGATCGGCAAGCGACCGCTTAGTATGTGGTCGGAACCCGGTCAGACGAAGCAGTCCCGTGGAGGCCCCGCATGCAGGCATGGCAAGTGCACGAGAACGGCGAGCCGAGCCAGGTGATGCGCCTGGCGGAGGTGGCGCCCCCCACTCCCGGTGACGGCCAGGTGCTGCTGCGGGTCCGCGCCGCCAACGTCAACTTCCCGGACGCCCTGCTGTGCCGGGGCCACTACCAGGTGCGCCCGCCGCTGCCCTTCACGCCCGGTGTGGAGATCTGCGGCGAGACCGAGGACGGCCGCCGGGTGATCGCCAACCCCGCGCTGCCGCACGGCGGTTTCGCCGAGTACGCCCTCGCCGACGCCCGCGCCCTGCTCCCCGCGCCCGAGTCGCTGGACGACGCCGAGGCCGCCGCCCTGCACATCGGCTACCAGACCGGCTGGTTCGGCCTGCACCGCCGCGCCCGCCTGGAGGCGGGGGAGACCCTGCTCGTGCACGCCGCCGCCGGTGGCGTGGGCAGCGCCGCCGTGCAGCTCGGCAAGGCGGCCGGCGCGACCGTCATCGGTGTCGTGGGCGGCGCCGACAAGGCCGCCGTCGCCCGGGAGCTGGGCTGTGACGTGGTCGTCGACCGCCGTGCCGAGGACGTCGTCGCCGCCGTGAAGGAGGCCACCGGCGGCCGGGGCGCCGACGTGATCTACGACCCCGTCGGCGGCGAGGCCTACGCCCAGTCCGCGAAGCTGGTCGCCTTCGAGGGCCGGATCGTCGTCGTCGGCTTCGCCAGCGGCAGCATCCCGAGCCCGGCCCTCAACCACGCCCTGGTCAAGAACTACTCGATCCTCGGCCTGCACTGGGGCCTGTACAACACCAAGAACCCGGGGCTCGTCCTGCGCTGCCACGAGGAGCTGACCGAGCTGGCCGCCCGTGGCGCGATCAAGCCGCTGGTCAGCGAGCGGGTGCCGCTCGCGGAGGCGGCCGGTGCCGTACAGCGGGTCGCCGACGGGGTGACCACCGGCCGGGTGGCCGTGGTCCTGGAGAAGGGATCCGCCGCATGACCGACGCGAACGAACTCCGGCGCCGCACGGCCGAGTTGCTGGCCGCGCATCCGCCGGCGAGCACCGACCGCCTGGACTTCCTCCGGGCCCGCTTCGACGCCGGCCTCGCCTGGGTGCACTATCCGCAGGGCCTCGGCGGACTGGGCGCCCCGCGCTCCCTCCAGGCAGTCGTGGACGCCGAGCTGGCGGCCGCGGGCGCTCCCGACAACGACCCCCGGCGCATCGGCATCGGCCTCGGCATGGCCGCCCCGACGATCCTCAAGTACGGCACGGAGGAGCAGAAGCAGCGCTTCCTGCGGCCCCTGTGGACCGGGGAGGAGGTCTGGTGCCAGCTGTTCAGCGAGCCCGGCGCCGGCTCCGACCTGGCCGCGCTCGGCACCCGGGCGGTACGGGAGGGCGACGACTGGGTCGTCGACGGGCAGAAGGTGTGGACCTCCAGTGCCCACGTCGCCCGCTGGGCCATCCTCATCGCCCGCACCGACCCGGGCGTGCCCAAGCACGCGGGCATCACCTACTTCCTCTGCGACATGACCGACCCGGGCGTCGAGGTCCGGCCGCTGCGCCAGATCACCGGCGAGGCCGAGTTCAACGAGGTCTTCCTGACCGGCGTCCGCATCCCCGACTCCCGCCGCCTCGGCGAGGTCGGCGACGGCTGGCGGGTCGCCCAGACCACGCTGAACAACGAACGCGTCGCCATCGGCGGCATGGCCCTGCCCCGCGAGGGCGGCATGATCGGCCCGGTCGCGAAGACCTGGCGCGAACGCCCGGAACTGCGCACCCACGAGCTGCACCAGCGGCTGCTCAAGCTGTGGGTCGAGGCCGAGGTGGCCCGGTTCACCGGCGAGCGGCTGCGCCAGCAGCTCGTCGCCGGCCAGCCCGGCCCCGAGGGCGCCGGCATGAAGCTCGCCTTCGCCCGCCTCAACCAGGAGATCAGCGGCCTGGAGGTGGAACTCCGCGGCGAGGAGGGGCTGCTCTACGACGACTGGACGATGCGCCGCCCCGAGCTGGTGGACTTCACCGGCCGCGACGCCGGCTACCGCTACCTGCGCGCCAAGGGCAACAGCATCGAGGGCGGTACCAGCGAGGTGCTGCTGAACATCGTCGCCGAGCGCGTCCTGGGCCTGCCCGCCGAGCCGCGCACCGACAAGGACGTCGCCTGGAAGGACCTCGCCCGATGACCGGTCTGCTCTACTCCGAGGAGGAAGAGGCGCTGCGCGCCGCCGTCCGCGACCTGCTCACGGACCACTGCGCCGCCGCGGACGTCATCGCCCGCACCGAGTCGGACGCCCCGCACGACCGCTCCCTGTGGAAGTCCCTCGCCGAGGGCATGGGCCTGGCCGGCCTGCTGGTGCCCGAGGAGCTGGGCGGCCAGGGCGCGTCCCACCGCGAAGCCGCCGTCGTGCTGGAGGAGCTGGGGCGGGCCGTCGCGCCGGTGCCGTACCTCACCAGCGCGGTCGTGGCCACCGAGGCCCTGCTCGCCTGCGGTGACCAGGAGCTGCTGGGGCAGCTGGCCTCCGGGCGCACCATCGGCGCCCTCGCCGTCGGCCTGCACACGGCGCCGGGCGCCGACCTCAGGACCGTACGGGTGGAGAACGGCACCCTGCACGGCGAGTTGACCGGCATCGCGGACGCGGCCGTGGCCGACGTGCTGCTCGTCCCGGCCGCCGACGGCGGTCTGTACGCCGTCGCCGCCGACGCCGTGACGATCACCCCGCAGGTCTCCCTGGACCTCACCCGCCCGCTCGCCACCGTCACCCTCGCGGGCGCGGCCGGGCGCCGCGTCGGCGACGCCGAGCCCGCCGTACGCCGGGCCCTGCGCGCCGCCGCCGGACTGCTCGCTGCCGAGCAACTCGGCGTCGCCGACTGGGCGTTGACGGAGACGGTCCGGTACCTGAAGGAGCGCAAGCAGTTCAACCGGCCGGTCGGCGGCTTCCAGGCGCTCAAGCACCGGCTCGCCCAGCTGTGGCTGGAGGTGGTCAACCTCCGGGCCGCGGCCCGCGCCGCCGCCGACGCGCTCGCCTCCGGCGAGGACAGCGACGTCACGGTGGCCGTCGCCCAGGCCTACGCCGCGCCCGTCGCCGTACACGCCGCGGAGGAGGCGGTGCAGTTGCACGGCGGCATCGGCATGACCTGGGAGCATCCGGCCCACCTGTACCTCAAGCGGGCCAAGGCGGACTCGATCGCCTACGGCACGGCCGGCGCGCACCGCTCGGCGCTGGCCGGACTGGTCGACCTCCAGGCGCCCTGACGTGCCACGGTGAAGCCCGCCCCACCCGGGGCGGGCTTTGTCGCGCCCGCACGCCGAACAGGTGAACAGAGCGCCAACTCCCCGCGAGAGCAGGCTCTTTGAGCGGCGAGTGCACGCATACTCCCTTCGGTCCCATCCGGCACCCCCAGGGAGGCAGCGCATGGCCCTCACCACCCGTCGCAGAGCCCTCACCACCCTCGGCGCCGCCCTCGCGGGCACGGTCGCCCTGCCCGCGAGCCGCGCGCTGGCCGGTGAGCGGGGGCGCCCGCCGCGCCCGCTGTGGCACGCGCACGCGCACAACGACTACGCGCACCCGCGGCCCCTGTCCGACGCCCTCGACCACCGCTTCGGCAGCGTCGAGGCCGACATCTTCCTCGTCGGCGACCAGCTCCTCATCGGGCACGAGAGCTCCGACCTGGACCCGTCCCGCACCCTCGAATCCCTCTACCTGGAACCCCTCGCGGCCCGCGTCGAGGCCAACCACGGCTCCGTCTACCGGGGCCGGCGCGGGCCGCTGCAGCTCCTCGTCGACATCAAGACCGAGGGCTCCTCGACGTACCGCGAACTCGACCGCCATCTGCGCCGCTACCCGCACCTGTTCACCCGGTACGCGCACGGCCGCGTCCACCCCGGTCCGGTCACCGCGGTCATCTCCGGCGACCGGGCGGCCCGTACCCCGATGGAGGCGCAAGAAGAGCGCCGCGCCTTCTACGACGGCCGGCTGAGCGACCTGGGCGGCTCCGCCCCGGCCTCCTTCATCTCGCTGATCAGCGACAACTGGACGCAGAACTTCACCTGGGCGGGCGAGGGCACCTTCCCGGACGCCGAGCGGCAGAAGCTGCGGAGCATCACCGGCGCCGCCCACGCGCGCGGGCAGCAGGTCCGGTTCTGGGCCACCCCCGACACCGCGGGCCCGGCCCGGGACGCGCTGTGGACGGAGCTGCTCGCCGCCGGGGTCGACTACCTCAACACCGACGACCTCGCCGGCCTGGAGGCATTCCTCGACGCCCACCCCTCCGCGTAAGACCACACGATCGGAGGACACGTCAGCCGCCCGGACGAACCCTCCGCTACGCCACACTTGCGGCCGAACGCCGCACATGGGGCGTGGCGGAGGAGGTTCCCGATGGTCGTGTCCGTCTCTGTGGTGCTGCTGCTTCTGGTCCTGGCCGTGATCTTCATTCGCAACTGCTCGCTGAAGATCTCCCATGCCCTGGTCTGTACGCTGCTCGGCTTCTATCTGGCCTGCACGAGCATGGCGCCCACCATCCACAGCGGGCTCACCGCGACCGCCGACCTGGTCAGCGGCCTGCGGCCCTGACTCAGCCGGCCGAGAAGACGCCGATGCCGTTGGGCACCGGGCGTTCGGCGCCGCCGCTCGGGTGGTTGCGCACCGTGACGGCGGTGGCGTCCGTGTCGCGGGTGACCATCTCCGTCGAGCCGCCGCCGTCGAGATTGAAGGCGTCGGAGGCCCCCAGCGCCCGCATGGTGTCCGCCTCCTCCGCGACGGTCATACCGGAGCGGTAGTCCGCGCCGCCGTCCAGCGCCAGGAGCAGCAGCTGCCGGCCGCCGCCGCTCACGCCCACGACCGTACGCACCGCCGAGGTCTCGTCGTCCAGACCGGCCAGCGGGGCGCCGTCGCGCACGACCGGGAAGCCGCCGATCGCGAACAGGTACGGCACCCCGGACGAGGCCGCCACCAGGGTGTGCGTGACCTCCACCGGATCCCCGACCGTCAGCTTGCGCAGCTGCTGCGCGCCCTCCTCACGGCCGACCAGGACCGTGGTGTCCGCGGGGATCGCGCCGCTGCCCGGGGAGTCGGCGGCGGAGACCACCCGGCCGCCCCGCACCGTCACCTCGTAGGTGTCGTCGCTGCACGGCGCCGACCGCCGGGTGTCGGTGCCGCAGACGGCACGCATCCGGGAGGCGCTGCCCCAGCGCGCGGTGAAGGCGCCGACGGAGTCCTCCGCGAGCGCGTACTGGTTGAGGCCCTTGAGCGGCAGCCGCCCCTCGGGCGTGCCGACCGAGCCGGCGAGGGAGAGGCGGTCCAGCCGGGCCCGCCGGTCGGTGCCCACGCCGAACACGTCCAGGGTGTTCGTGCCCGGGGGCAGCGAGGGCCCGAACCGCTGGCCCGTCGGCACCGCAGCCTTGAGCGCCTGCCCGGCCGCCACCGCCGGTCCGACGGCCGCGCCGGTGGCCTCCACGCCCGGGTGCTGCGCCTCCGAGATGTTGAAGAAGTCGCCGTTCACCCCGGCGAGCGCCCCGGCCGAGTCCGCCAGCCGGGAGACCGTGGCCCGGGCCGCGACCGAGCCCGGATGGAGCAGGTCGACGCGGACGTGCGGATCGGCCAGGTCCACCGTGAGCAGGTGGGCGCGGGCCGGCCCCGCCGCCGCGTCGATGTCGAACTGCCGGTAGGTGACGCCCGGCGCGATGCGTCCGCCCGCCGGTACGGCACCGGCCGGTGCCGCCCCCGCCAGGGCCGCACCGGCCAGCACGCCGAACGCCGTGACAACCGTGAGAACCGCTCTGCCCGCTGCCGAACGCCCGCGACGTCTCGTCACCGTGCCTCCTGATGTCCCGTCAACTGTCCCTGCACACAGGGGCAGTGCACCAGACTCAGGGGGCCGGCGGGCCGACTAGGCGTCGACTACGCGAGAACGGGTGAGAAAACGCACCCCCTCGGGTGCCTCCAGCGAGAAGCCGCTGCCGCGTCCCGGTACGACGTCCACGATCAGCCGGGTGTGGCTCCACGCCTGGTACTGGCTCCGCGACATCCAGAACGTGACGGGTTCCGGCACGCCCTCCACCGCCAGCTCCGCCAGCAGGACGTCCGAGCCGCCGGTGCGGAACTCGCCGTCCGGGTAGCACATGGGGGCGCTGCCGTCGCAGCAGCCGCCGGACTGGTGGAACATCAGCGGGCCGTGCTCGGTACGCAGGCGGCGGACCAGCTCCGCGGCCTGCGGGGTGAGCTCGACGCGTGGGGTCTCCTCTTCCATGTCACCGTCCTCGACAGCCGGGCCTCGGATCCGCTCCAGTCTCACGGATCGTCAGGGACCCGTCCAGAACGCGTCGCCGCCCCGCCCGACCCGGCTCCCGCACCGGATGGGACCATCAGGGCATGTTCCCTTCCTTCCCGAACCTGCCCGAGCCGCGCTTCGTCGCCGTGGGAGAACACCCGCTCTGGGACGAGGCGCTGGCGGCGGTCAACCGGGACCTGGCCGTGACGCTGCCCGAGCAGCGCCCGCTGTGTCTCATCGCCTACCCGGGCTGGGAGGAGGGCGAGGCCGAGCTGCTCCACGTGGCCCTCGCGAACGGTGACTCGCACGGCAACGCGCTGGGACCGGAGACGACCGCGGCCGGAGCCCTCCACGCCGTTGCCGAGGCCGCCCAGGACACCGTCATGGAGTGCCTGTGGCAGGTCTGGCCGGTGTGCACCCTCCATGGGATCGGGATGCACCCGGCCGAGCAGGCCGAGCGCCCGTCCTGGTGGTGTGCCGGTGGCGGCCACGCGGGTGAACCGGCCCACCTGCGCGCGGCCATGGGCGAACTGGACACGATCCACCGCCCCCACCGCCCGAACCGCAAGCGCCCCAAGGGCGGCAAGGGCTCCGAGCCGCGCTGATCCGCCACTGTGCCGTGGCCGGAGAAGGCTCAGCCGGTGGGGGAGGTTCAGCCGGTGGCGGGGGTGCCGCGCATCAGCAGCACGTACGCCGCCGAGGCCACCACCGGGCTCCGCCGGCAACGCCACGCCTGCGTCAGTGCGAGGAGTCGCGTCGGTTCCGGCGGGCGCGGCGGGCCTCCGGGAGCAGGGGCAGCAGGGAGAGGACGATGACCACGGCGACCAGCGGGAGCAGGTAGTCGTCGATGTGTGGGACCGAGGCGCCCAGGGTGTATCCCGCGAGGACCAGCGTCTGCGACCACAGCACACCGCCCACGGTCTGCCAGAGCGTGAAGGTCCGCCTGGGCACGCCCAGGGCCCCCGCCACCGGGTGCAGCACCGTCCGCAGCAGCGGCACGAACCGTCCGATGACCAGCGCCTTGCCGTAGCCGTAGCGGGCCAGCAACCGCTCCGCCCGCGCCGCCGCGTCCTTCACCTGCCGGCTGGAGGTGCGCCGCAGCAGCGCCCTCCCGCCCTGCCGCCCGATCAGATACCCCACCTGGCCCCCCGCCACCGCCCCCACCGCCGCGCACAGCAGCACCTGCCACAGCTCCAGCCGCGGCGGCTGGTCGGCGCTGCCCGCACACAGCACCCCGGCCGGGAACAGCAATGTGTCACCGGGCAGGAAGAAGCCGACGACCAGCAGACCCGACTCGGCGAAGATCACCACCAGGACGCCCAGCGCGCCGAAGGCGGCCAGCACCGAGGCGCTGTCCATCGGGTTGACGGCGATCACCGGCCGAGCCTCCTGGCCTCCTCGGGGACCTGTCCGCTCCCCAGCATCGCCTGCCCGGCGCACCCGTGCGACGCCGGCCGCGGGGTCAGTCGTACGAGATGTGCCGCGACCGCAGCAGGATGACATCGCCGTCGACGGTGAGGACGTCCTCCAGGAGGCAGCTCGGCCAGATGTCCGGGACCTTCTCCCCGCTCCGGGTCCGCACGACCAGGGCGTAGAGCGTGGCCCGGATCGAGTCGTCGGGCAGCGGCGTGAGCACGATCTGGTTGAACCAGTGCCGCCTCGTGACCCGGTCGTCCTCGGTCGCCTCCCGGTGGGCCTCGGCGGCGGCGAGGATCCCCGCCCGGGTCCGGGCCGGCGGCGCGTCGGGGGAGTGGTGGAAGATCGCGTCCTCGGTGAAGGTGTCCACGTATTCCTTGAAGTTCCCGCTGTCCAACGCGTGCGTCTGACGGGCGTAGAAATGCTGTACCCGTGCGTACAGTTCCGGCGTCACCTGCCGCATCGTCGAACACCTCCGTGAAGGGCCGTGGCGAATGTCCTCGGACGGGAACCTACGTCCGGCTGATGGAGGGGGGATGGAAGTGCGCTGAACGCCGGCCCGGCCGGAGCGGTCTTCAGATCTCTTCCAGATGCGTTCCATCGCGCGGGCCGACGATCGGATCTCCAAGGACGCGGCACTGCTGGAGAGGACACCGATGCGCTGATGCCGGGTAACGAGGAGGGTCTGGTCGCTGCGGGACGCCGGCTGGCGGAGACGGCCGCACCGCACGCGCTGAAGTCGGAGACGGCCCGGCGGCTGACGCCGGAGGTGGCGGACGCCATCGTCGAGGCCGGGTTCCCCCGCCATTTCGTGCCCGCCCGCTGGGGCGGCACCGAGGGCACCTTCGTCGACTGTGTGCGGGCGGCGGCGCACACCGCGGAGGGCGATCCGTCCGCCGCCTGGGTGGCGTCGGTCGTCGCCTCGCTCGGCCGGATGGCCGGCTATCTGCCCGAGGCCGGGCAGCAGGCTCTGTGGCAGGCGACGCCGGACACCTTCATCGCCTGCGGCCTGGTGGCGAGCGGCACCGCCACGGACGTCGGCGACGGCTGGCGGGTGAGCGGCGTCTGGCAGTACGTCAGTGGCGTCCACTTCTCCGACTGGGCGCTGGTCGCCTGCCCCGTGCCGGCCGGTGACGACGGGCACGAGGTGCGCTTCCTGCTGGTGCCCCGGTCGGCGTACACCGTCGAGGACAGCTGGTTCACGGTCGGCATGCGGGCCACCGGAAGCGACAGCCTGCGGATCGAGGAGGCCTTCGTGCCCAGGGAGTTCTCCTTCCCGCGCGGCGCGCTGCTGGCCGGCACGCCCCCCGAGGGCGCACCCCGCGCCTGCGCTGTCCCGCTGCGCGCCGTGAGCGGGCTGACCTTCGCCGGTCCGGTCCTCGGCGCGGCGCGCGGCGCGCTGCGGGCCTTCGGCGCCGACCTGGCGCGCCGGCGCGCGAGCGGCCCCGGCCATCGGGTGCTGGCCGGGAACGACGCCGCCGCGGGGACCGCGCTGGCCCGTGGCCTGGCCCGGACGCAGGCGGCGGGGCTGCTGCTGGACCGGGCCGCGACGGCGGCGGACGAGGGCGTCGGGCCGGGCACCGACACGGCCCGGCTCGCGCTGCACCACGCCGTGGCCGTCGAACTGCTCGCCGACACCGCCCAGGACGTCCTGCGGCTGTCCGGCACCTCGGCCCACGACCAGCAGGCCCCGCTGCAGCGCTTCTGGCGGGACGCGACCACCGCCGCCAGCCACGCCGTCCTGCGGCTGGAGCCGGCCGGACAGGAGTACGTGGACGCGCTCGTCGCCGGCGACGCCTTCGGCGACACGGGCACCGGGGAAGGGGAGGCGGGGCGTTGACCATCACCCCGGGGAAGATCGTCCTGCCGGGCTCGGTGGAGCCCGTGCGCTGGACGGTGGAGGAAGGCCGGTTCCTGCTGCGCGGCACCGACACCGGCGGCCTGTTCTCGCTCATGGAGTTCCTCACCCCGCCCGACGGGGGGCCGCCGCTGCACCTGCACGAGAACGAGGACGAGACGTTCGTCGTCACCAGCGGGGCCTACGAGTTCCGGCTGGGCGACAAGCGGTACGAGGGCGGTCCGGGCACCGTCGTCTTCGGGCCGCGCGGCACCAGCCACGCCTTCCGGAACATCGCCGGTACGACCAGCACGATGCTGTGCTTCGCCACCCCCGGCGGCGCCGAGCTGATGTTCGAGGAGCTGATCGAGCTGCGCAGCCGTGAGCCCCGGCTCGCCTGGCAGGACATCCTCGCCCTGGCCGCCAAGCACCGCATCAGCTATCCCGAGGGGCCGCCGCCCGGGCGCGGCTGATCCCTCGGGGCGTGTCGCGTCCGCCTCGCACGGCCTCCGGGGCCGTCGCGAGGCGGACGCCGCGCTGTGCGGGCCCGGGCCGGGTCAGGCCTCCACGGCCGCCTCGTCGTTCGCCGGCTCGGCTTTCGGCGCCGTGGCGCGGGCCACCGTCCTGGTGATGGCGTGGATGAGAAGGGTCATCAGGAAGGTGATGCCGAACGCCACCCAGGCCGAGACCTGCGCCGCGTGCGCGTAGGCGCCGGTGCCCGTGCCGCCGCCCAGCGTGGCGAAGAACAGGGTGCCGACGCAGGCCAGACCGGTGACGCTCGCGAACTGCTGGAACGTGGAGAGCATGCCGGACGCCACACCGGCCTGGGCCGGTTCGATCGTGGACAGCGGCACACCCACCAGGGACGGCAGGATCAAGCCGTTGCCCAGGCCCATCAGGGTGAGGGCGACGAGGAGCACCGGCACCGAGTTGCCGTCGCCGACGACGTTCAGGCCCACCGCGACGACCAGGACGCTCAGCGTGGTGACCGCCGCGCCCAGCGTCATGATCCAGAGTCCGTACGCGGCGATGAGGCGCCGGCCGACCAGCGAGGTGACCATGGCACCGATCGCGAGCGGCACGAAGCACAGGCCGGCCCGCAGCGGGCTGAGACCGAGCCCGTCCTGCACGAAGAGGCTGAGGACGAAGCTGATGCTCATGAAGAAGAGCATGAAGGCCGCGTTCATCGCCATGCCGACGTTGAAGACGCGGCTGCGGAACAGCGTCACGTCGAGCAGCGGCTGACCGCCCGTCCGGCTGATCCGGTGCTCCCAGCGGACCGTGAGGACCAGCGTGGGCACGGCGGCCACGAGGAAGATCCAGATCCAGGCGGGCCAGCCGAGTCCGCGCCCGAAGATCAGCGGGACCAGGGCCAGACCGAGGGAGCCGGAGACGCCGGCCACACCGACGAGGTCCAGCCGGGGCCGCTTGTCCGTGGCCGTCCGGGGCAGCAGCCGCCGGCCCAGGGTCACCAGTACGGCGCCCACCGGCACGTTGACCAGGAAGATGGTCCGCCAGCCGAGGCCGGCGACGTCCGCGACCAGCAGCAGACCGCCGACGATCTGGCCGAAGATGCCGGCGAGGCCGGCCGTGACGCCGTACCAGGACAGGGCCCGCGGGCGCTCCGCCGGCGGGAAGATCACGGTGACCAGGGCGAGCATCTGCGGCACCATCGCCGCCGCCGCGAAGCCCTGGAGCAGGCGGCTCACCACGAGCTGGGACGGGGTCTGGGACGCGGCGCAGAGCGCGGACGCCAGGGTGAACCCGGTCATCCCGCCCAGGAACATCTTGCGGTAGCCGATCAGATCGCCGAGCCTGCCGCCCGTCACCAGGCCGGTCGCGTACACGAACACATAGCCGCCGACGATGAGTTCGAGCGCGGCCTCGCCGGCGTGCAGATCGTGGCGTAACGACGGAAGCGCGACATTGACCACCTGCGCGTCGAATCCGTACATGAAGAAGGCGGACATGATGACGGGCAGGGTGAGCCAGCGCCGCGTGTTGTCGGCCTGCACGGTAACCTCCTCGGGAAATGTGAAGAATATGTGGACGGCAATTCCGGGAAATGAATTCGCAATCCTGGGGTAATTGTTATTACCCTGAATATACTGTGTATATGGCAACGGCAGAGTAAAAGTGCGGGGCTGTGCGGGGTGATTGGCGTGAACCTTGCGATGCCGCGTACCTGCTGTTAGCGTGATCAAGATCGGTTTTCCGGGGTCGGCTGAAGTGATTGCGGCAGGCGGCTGGATTCGATGTATTACGGCATTCTGGGAGTGTTCGATAATGGGGGATTCGTACATAGTTGGGCTGATTCACGCGCACCCGTTGATCCGCTGGGCCATGGACCGGATTCTGAGCAGTGACCCCGCCATCACGGTCATTCCCGACCTCGACGGCCGCGGGCTCCCGAAGCTCGACGCCGTCGTCACCGACTCCCCGCTTCCCCCGCACATCGGACGTCGGGTGCCCGACGCCAAAGTGCTCCTGCTCGGGCCCGACGACCGGCCCTCGCCGCAGGAACTCATCGCCTCCGTCCGGGCCGTGCTCGGCACTCCGGCGGCCGACGCCGGCGACCGGCAGATCCCGCTGACGGCCCGTGAGCGCCAGGTCCTGCGCCATCTCGCGGCCGGCCTGACGCAGCGGCAGGTCGCGCGCCGGCTGCAGATCAGCCCGCACACGGTGGACACGTACGTCAGACGGATACGCAAGAAGACCGGGCCCGGGAACAAGGCGTACCTCACCCGGGCCACGCTGGTGCAGCGGGTGTGACATCGGGTGGGAGCATACATGTTGTGCCGACTGCGGCAGTCAACACCAGATGTTGTGTCTCTGGTGTGTCAGTGGTTCGGACAACGCGTGAAGCGGACGGCCCTTAGCGGGTTTCCATAGCGCTTCCAGGGCGAGCGGCGAGCCTGAACGAGGCGGTGCCCGGCCGGGGCACGGGCTCCGGCGTGCGCCGGTGGAAGCGAAAGGTGATCAAAGATGGCTGAAAGTCGGTCCGTCACCCACAGCATCGACATCGAGGCACCGGTGACGGCGGTGTACGGCCTGGTGGCCGACGCCTCACGGTGGCCGGTGGTCTTCGGGCCGACCGTCCACGTCGACGTGCTGGAGCGCGGCGCCTTGGAGGAACGCTTCCGGATCTGGGCCTTCGCGAAGGGCACGGTGGCATCCTGGTCCTCGCGCCGGCACTTCGACGCCGAGAGGCTGACGGTCGGATTCCGGCAGGAGCGCAGCGTGCCGCCCATCGCCTCGATGGGCGGGCTCTGGGAGTTCCGGGACCTCGGCACGGACGCGGGGGGCCGGAGCCGGACGCGGGTGCTCTTCCGGCACGACTTCACCCTCGCCGAGGACACCCCGGAAACCCTGCGGCGGATCACGGAGATCCTCGACCAGAACAGCACGGCGGAACTCGAAGCGTTGAAGAACGTGGCCGAACTGGGCGTCTCCACGGACGCGTTGGTGTTCTCCTTCGAGGACACGGTGGAGTACGACGGGGACCCGGCGCCCGCGTACCGGTTCGTGTACGACTGCGCGGCCTGGCCGCGGCGGCTGCCGCACGTCGAGGCCGTCGACGTCGCCGAGGACGTGCCGGGCGTCCAGCACATGGAGATGGAGACAAGGGCCGCCGACGGTACGACCCACCGCACCACGTCGGTGCGGGTGTGCACGCTCGACGAACGGATCGTCTACAAGCAGACCAAGCTGCCGAAGGTGCTCCTCGGGCACAGCGGCAGCTGGCACTTCACCCGGACCGCGGAGGGCCGGGCCGCCATCACCTCCCGGCACCTGGTGATGCTCGACCCCCGCGAGGTGGCCCCCGGCGGCCTCGCGGACTTCCGCGACCAGGTCGAGTCCACGCTGAAGCGCAGCAGCCGCACGACGATGGAGGCAGCGGCCCGAGCCGCCACCGACCAGGCCCCGACGACCCCGCTCCACGGCGCCTGACAGACAGCCCGGATGCCGTGCCCGACCCGGGCCGGCCACTACGGACGAGGGGGCCGGGCCGGGGCGGTCATGGTCGTGCGGGCGGGTCGGGCGGGTCGGGTGGGTCGGGTGGTCCGGGTGGCGTGGGTTCGGCTTGGGCGGTCACGGTCGTGGGGGCCGGTCGGCGGTCAGGACGGGGTGGGTTCGGTTCGGGCGGTCATGGTCGTGCCGGTCGGTCGGGCGATCGGGGTGGCGCGGGTTCGGCTTGGGCGATCAGGGGGCGCGGGCCGGTCGGGACGTCCGGGTGGCGGCGGGCTGGCTCGGGCGATCACGATGGCGCAGGCCGGTCGGGCGGTCAGGGTGGCCGGGTTCGGCCGTGCGTCTGCTGCGGTGGTGACCCGGCCGCGCGGGGCACGGCCGGGCCTACGCAGTTCCGGGGGCGGGTCGGCCGACCGTCGTTGTGTCGGCCGCCGCGGTGCCGAGCGTCGTAGTGCTGGGCGTCGCCGGGTCAAGGGCCGTCGGGTGGCTGCCGTTGTGGCGGCCGGCGTTGTGCCGAGCGTTGTCGTGCTGGCCGTCGTCGTGGCGCCCGTCGTTGTGCCGAGCGTCGTCGCGTCGGCCGCCGTTGTGCAGGCGGTCGTCGTGCTGGCTGCCGGAATGCGGGCCGTCGTCGTGCCGAGCGTCGTTGTGTCGGCCGTGGTTGTGCCGAGCACCGTTGTGCCGAGCACCGTTGTGCAGGCCGTCATCGTGGCGGCCTTCGTCGTGCTGGCCGCCGTTCTGCAGGCCGTCGTTGTGCCCGCCTTCGTCGTGCCGAGCGTCGTCGTTCCGGCCGTCCCCGTTCCGGCCGTCCCCGTTCCGGCCGTCGTCGTGCCGGACGGCGGGGCGACTGTCGGCGGTTCGGGCCGTCGTGTCGGTCGCTTGCGTGGGTGGCTCATCGGGCCGCCGCCGCCTGATCGGCCGCGGTGACCGCTCCGGTGCCGGCACAGCAAGCCGCGCCGGGCCGTCGCCCGGCGAGCTCGGGCGAAGGCGCGGCGCGGCGTGGCGTGGTGGGTCAGGTCCCGGCGGTCGCCGGGGTGTTCCGGGTGGCGGAGAGGGCGTGGGCCTGGGCCGCCTTGCGGATCAGTTCCAGGCGCCCGGCGTGGTCCGTGCGCGCGGGGGAGAGCATGACCGTCAGGGTCGTCGCCCCGGCCGCGGCGAACTCCCGCATCCGCCCGGCGATCCGCTCCACCGGACCGATCAGCGAGACCCGGTCGATCAGCTCGTCCGGAATGGCCTCCGCGGCCTTGGCCAGGTCGCCATCGGCGGCCAGCCGGTGGAACTCCGTCATGGCGGCGCCGAATCCGAGCCGCCGGGCCAGAGCCGTGTACACATTGCGCTCCGGATCGCCCATGGCGAGGAAGTGCGCGTAGTGCCCGCGCAGCCGCCGCACGCCCTCGGCCACGTCGTCGACGAACAGGGTCGGCAGGCTCGGCGCCACCTCGAACCCCGTCATGTCCTTGCCCACCCGCTCACGCCCGTCGCCGAGGTCGCGCACCGCGTCGACCAGCGACTCCGGGGAGACGAACGCCCCGATCCAGCCGTCGGCGACCTCGCCGGTCAGCCGCAGGTTCCGGCTGCTCAACGCGGCCAGGTAGAGGGGGATGCGCGTGCCGCCGGCATCCGGGAGGTGCAGCGGCGCCGCGTCCCGGCCGCCCGCAGGCAACCGGTAGTGCTCGCCGTGGTACCGCACCGGCCGGCCGCTCAGCGCGGCGCGCACGATGTCCACGTACTCCCGGGTCCGGGACAGCGGCCTGTCGAACGGCACGCCGTACCAGCCGTCGGACACATCGGGGTTGGACACACCGAGGCCCAGCCGGAACCGGCCGCCGCTGAGCGCGTCGAGCGTCACGGCGGTGAGCGCGGCGAGCCCGGGCGAGCGGGCCGGGATCTGCATCACACCCGAGGCCAGGCCGATGGTCCGGGTCTGGCCGGCGACCATGCCGAGCACACTGGCCGCGTCACTGCGATAACCCTCCCCGCAGACGACGAGATCGAATCCGGCGCGCTCCGCGCACCGCGCCAGTTCTCCGGCGTTTTCATGAACGAGATGGGCGGCAATACGCATGCGGAAATACCTCTCGGAACGAGCAGGGATCGGTGCCGGTCGTCCTCAGCCTCCGCGCGCGCCCTGTAATCGCGATGGAGACAGCCTGGACCTCGGCTCGGAGCGTATTTTTCCGCGCGGTTCCGGGCCGCTCCAGAACTCTTCCGCAGCCGCTCCAGAAGCACCCGAATACTTGTCGAATGCAGGCAACGAGAAATGATCGAGGAGACAGCATGATTGTGGTGACCGGGGCGACCGGAAACGTCGGTCGGCATGTGGTCACGGAGGTCACCGCGGCCGGCCACCCGGTCCGCGCGGTGACCCGGAGCGCCACCGGCGCCCCGCCCGCGCCGGGCGCGCAGGTCGTCGAGGCGAACCCGGCCGACCCCGAGACGATGGAAGAGGCGCTGGACGGAGCGAGCGCCCTCTTCCTCAACTACTCGGCGGTGCGCGACGCGACCCCCCAGCTCCTGGCGCTCGCGAAGAAGCGGGGCGTGCGCCGGGTGGTCCTGCTGTCGTCCGCGGCGATCGAACGCGAACCGGGCGCCCCCGCCAACCCGATCGCCCAGCTGCACCGCACCCTGGAAGAGGCCGTGGAGGAGTCCGGACTCGACTGGACGTTCCTGCGCCCCGACATGTTCGCCGTCAACACCATCCGGTTCTGGGGCGCGCAGATCCGCGACCACGGCGTGGTCCGCGCCGCCTACGGCGACGCCGCGCTCGCCCCCATCGACGAGCGGGACGTGGCGGCGGTCGCGGCGACCGCGCTGACCGACCCGTCCCGGCGCCATGTGGGGCAGCGGTATCTGCTCACCGGCCCCGAGGCCCTCACCCAGCGCCGGATGGTGGAGCTGATCGGCGCCGCCCTCGGCCGGCCGCTGCGCTTCGAGGAGCTGACCCGGGATCAGGCCGTCGCCGAGATGGCCGGCCTCGGCGTCCCCGAACCGGTCGCGCAGGGCCTGCTCACCATGCACGAGGGATTCACCCGCGAGCCCATGCCCGTCGCTCCGCCGACGCGGCTCATCACCCGCAAGCCCGCCCACACCTTCGAGCAGTGGGCCCGGCTGCACGTGCCCGACTTCACCGCCGCCTGAGGGACCTCCCCGCGCGGACGGCCGCCCCGAAAGGAAACAGGAACACGGATGAATCGACGTACGGTCATCACAGGAATGGCGGTGCGCACGCCCGGTGGTGGCAGCACCAAGGAGTTCTGGGACCTGATCAGCAACGGCCGGTCCGCCACCCGGATCATCACCCGCTTCGACCCCACGCCGTACCGGTCCCAGGTGGTCGGTGAGTGCGACTTCGACCCGCGGCTGGAGAACCTGACGCCGCGGGAGATCCGGCGCATGGACCGGGCCGCGCAGCTCGGCGTGGTCTGCGCCCGCGAGGCACTGGCGGACAGCGGGCTCGACGCCCAGGCCCTGGACCCGGTCAAGGTCGCCGTCAGCGTCGGCAGCGCCATCGGCTCGCCGACCAGCCTGGAGCACGAGTACCGCATCCTGTCCGACGGCGGGCGCCACTGGGAGGTGGACGAGGCCTATCTGTCGCCGCACATGTTCGACTTCATGGTGCCGAGCGCCATCGTCAAGGAGGTCGCCTGGGCGGTCGGGGCCGAGGGGCCCGCCATGATGGTCTCCGACGGCTGCACCTCCGGCATGGACGCGATCGGGCACGCCCGCGACCTGATCACCGAGGGCAGTGCCGACATCGTCCTCGCGGGCGGCACCGACGCCTCGATCTCGCCGATGGTGGTGGCCTGCTTCGACGCGATCAAGGCCACGACACCGCGCCTCGACGAACCCGAGCGGGCCTGCCGGCCGTTCGACCGGACCCGCAACGGATTCGTCCTCGCCGAGGGCGCCGCCATGCTGGTCCTGGAGGAGTACGAGCACGCCCGCCGCCGCGGCGCCCGGATCTACGGCGAGGTCGCCGGCTACGCCACCCGCTGCAACGCCTACCACATGACCGGCCTCAAGACGGACGGCATCGAGATGGCCGAGGCCATCCGGCACGCCCTGGACGAGGCACGGGCCGACGCCACCGACGTCGACTACATCAACGCCCACGGCTCGGGCACCACCCAGAACGACCGCCACGAGACCGCCGCGTTCAAGCGCAGCCTGGGCGAGCACGCGTACCGCACGCCCGTGAGCGGCATCAAGTCGATGATCGGGCACTCCCTCGGCGCCATCGGCGCGATCGAGATCGCCGCGTGCGCCCTCGCCCTGGTCAACGACGT
Organism: Streptomyces sp. NPDC046727; assembly: GCF_040645635.1. NCBI lineage: Bacteria > Bacillati > Actinomycetota > Actinomycetes > Kitasatosporales > Streptomycetaceae > Streptomyces > Streptomyces sp. NPDC046727. The sequence goes on along the minus strand of NZ_JBEYYR010000016.1, from coordinate 157,572 downwards.
CATACCGCCGACGGCCAATCTGCACGACCCCGATCCCGCCTGCGATCTGGACTACGTACCGCTGACGGCCCGTGAGGCGGAACTGAACACCGTGCTCAGCGTGGGCAGCGGCTTCGGCGGCTTCCAGAGCGCCGTCGTCCTGCACGGCCCCCGGAAGGCGGCGGCATGAAGCGCACCGTGGTGACGGGGATCGGGGTGGTCGCGCCCAACGGCCTGACCACCGAGGACTACTGGGCCGCCGCGATCGAGGGCCGCAGCGGCATCCGCGAGGTCGAGTTCGGCGACACCCGCTACTCCGCGCGGTTCGGCGGCCGGATCACGGACTTCGACGACAAGCGGCACATCCCCAGCCGGCTGCTGCCGCAGACCGACCGGATGACCCGCCTCGCGCTGTACGCGGCCGAGTCGGCCTTCGGCGACGCCGAGCTGGACCCGGAGGCCGTCGCGGGCTACGGCAGCGGCGTCACGCTGTCCAACGCGGCGGGCGGATTCGCGCTCAGCCACCGGGAGTTGAAGAAGCTCTGGGGCGAGGGCCCGAAGTCGGTCAGCGCGTATCTCTCCTTCGCCTGGTTCTACGCCTGCAACAGCGGGCAGATCTCCATCCGGCACGGGCTGCGCGGCCCGAGCGCCGCCCTGGTCGCCGAGCAGGCCGGCGGGCTCGACGCGATCGGCTACTCGCGGCGCAGCGTGCGCCGCGGCACCCGGATGGTGCTGACCGGCGGCGTCGAGTCGGCCCTGGACCCGTGGGGCTGGATCTCGCACATCTCCAGCGGCCGCGTCGCCCGGCCCACCGCCGCCGACCGGGCCTACCTCCCCTTCGGCGCCGAGGCCCGCGGCTACGTCCCCGGTGAGGGCGGCGCCGTCATGGTGCTGGAGGACAAGGAGGGGGCCGACGCCCGCCGGGCCCCGCGCCGGTACGGCGAGATCGCCGGCTACGCGGCCACCTTCGACCCCGCGCCCGGCACCGGCCGGCCGCCCGGACTGCGCCGGGCCGCCGAGAACGCCCTCGCCGACGCCGGGCTGGCCCCCGCCGACATCGACGTCGTCTTCGCGGACGGCGCCGGCAGCCCCGACCTCGACCGGGCCGAGGCGGAGGCGATCAGCGCCCTCTTCGGACCGCGGGCCGTACCGGTCAGCGTGCCCAAGGCCCTGGTCGGCCGCCTGTACGCGGGCGGCGCCCCGCTGGACGTCGCCACCGCGCTGCTGGCCATCCGCGACGACGTGATCCCGCCGGCCCCGGCCACCGTCGAGCCCGACCCGGAGTACGGCATCGACCTGGTCGTCGGCGCACCGCGCCACGTCCCGGTGCGCAGCGCCCTCGTACTGGCCCGCGGCCGGGGCGGCTTCAACTCCGCCGTGGTGGTCACGGCGGCGGCCTGAACGGCCCCCGGAAACCAGAAGTACGCACTCAGGAGACAGGAGACACCATGTCCGCATCCGCTTCCGAACTCACCGTCGACAGCCTGCGTGCCCTCCTCGTCGAGGTCGCCGGACAGGACGAGTCGTTCGACGCCGACACCGACATCGCCGGCATGACCTTCGACGAGCTGGGCTACGACTCGCTGGCCCTGATGGAGCTGTCGGCCACCATCGAGCAGCGGTTCGGCGTCGCGATCGACGAGGAGGAGCTGTCCAACCTGTCGACGCCGGAGGCCCTCGTCCTGTTCGTGAACGGCATGCTGGCCGAGGTGTCGTGAAGCTGCCCGCACCGCTCGGCCTCGCCGGGCACACCTGGTATCCGCAAGGCCGTGATCTCACCGTCGACGCGGTCCGGGAGGGCCGCGTCGACGCCAGGACCGCGCGGGAACTCGGCTACGAGGGGCTGCTGCTGTCGCCGGACACGGCACCGCCCGACATGGCGGTCCGCGCCGCCCGGCCGCTGCTCGAACGGATCGGCTGCCCGCCGGACGCCCTGGGCACGCTGTTCCACGCCAGCATCCACTACCAGGGCCACGACATCTGGTCGGCGCCGCACTACATAGCCCGCGAACTCGGCACCACGGCCCAGCCCGTCGGCCTGCTCCAGCAGTGCAACGGCGGGGCCACCGGCATCGAACTCGCCGCGACGGCGCTGCTGGCGGACCCGGACTCCGGTCCGGGCCTGGTCACCACCGCCGACCGCTTCGAGCCGCCGGTGTGGGACCGCTGGCTCGGGGACTTCGGGATGGCCGTGGGCGACGCGGCCACCGCGGTCGTCGTGCACCGGGGCGAGTACCCGGCGGACCTCCTGCTGCACGCCACCGGCACGGTGTCGGTGCCGGAACTGGAGGAGATGCACCGGGGCAACGACGCCTTCAACACCGCCCCGCTGGAGCACAGCCGGGTGATCGACGTCCGGCGCACCAAGCGCGCCTTCATCCGGCGGCACGGCATCGACCGGTTCTACAAGGCGGCCCACCAGGGCGTACGCCGGGCGGTGACGGAGAGCCTGGCGGGCGCCGGCCTGGAACCCGGCGATCCGCGGCTGCGCTGGGCGGTCCTGCCCCGGCTCGGCAAGAAGGCGATGGAGGAGGCGTACATCCCGCCCCTGGTGCAGGTCACCCCCGCCGAACTCCTGGACCTCGGCACCCCCACCGGTCACCTGGGCGCCGGCGACCTGAACGCCTCCCTCACCCAGCTGGCCCGCGAAGAGCGGCTGGCGCCGGGCGAGTTCGCGCTGATCCTCAACAGCGGGGGCGGGTTCACCTTCAGCAGCTTCGTCGTCGGGCGGCCCTGACACCTTTCCAGCACACGGCACACCACCCAGAAGGGACACAGCCCATGCCCGTGGGAATCCTCCGGGTCGGCGGACACACACCCGCCGAAGTCGTCAGCAACGAGCGGATAGCCGAGTGGAGCGGCACCACCCCCGAGTGGATCGCCGAGCGCACGGGCATCCAGGAGCGGCGCTACGCCGACGCGCGCACCACCACTTCCGACCTCGCGGCCCACGCCGTACGCGAGATCTTCACCGAGGCCCCCGACGCCCCGGAGCGCATCGGCGGCATCATCCTCGCCACGTGCACCCCGGACGTGCCGCAGCCCGCCACCGCGGCGGTCCTCCAGCACAAGCTGGGCCTGCGGGACGTCCTCGCCTTCGACATCAACGCCGTCTGCAGCGGCTTCCTGTACGGGCTCACCCTCGCCGACGGGCTGCTGGGCCGCACCACCCAGCAGGACCAGCTGCTCCTGGTCGGCGCGGACAAGTTCTCCACGATCATGGACCGCGGCGACCGGCGCACGGTCTCGCTGTTCGGCGACGGCGCCGGCGCGGTGCTGCTCGGCCGGGTGCCGGACGGCTACGGCCTGCTCGCCTCGCGTCTCGTCTCCAACGGAGAGCTGCACCACTACGTCGGCGTCGAGGCCGGTGGCACCCGGACACCGCTGGACGAGGCCGCCCGCGCGGCCGGCGACCACCTGCTGCGCATGGACGGGCGGGCGGTGAAGGACTACGCGGTGACCACCATGCGCAAGCTCGTCGAGCAGGTCCTCGACGACAGCGGACTGACCGTGGACGACATCGACCGGTTCGTGTTCCACCAGGCCAACACCCGGCTCCTGGAGTCCTTCGCGGCCGACCTGGGCATCGACCCGGCCCGCGTCCCGCTCACCGCGCCCCGCCTCGGCAACACCGCCGCCGGCTCCGTCCCGCTCACGCTGCGGGCGACGGCGGACGAACGGCCCCTGCGGCGCGGCGAGCACCTGCTGTTCGCGGCCGTGGGCGGCGGTATGACCGCGGCGGCCACGGTCCTGCGCTGGTACTAGAGCGAGGAGAACGACATGCGTCTCGCAGGCCGTGTGGCCGTGATCACCGGCGGTACCAAGGGCCTCGGCCTGGCCATCGCCACGGCCTTCCTCGCCGAGGGGGCCCGGGTGGTCTGCGCCGCCCGCAACCCCCACGACATCGGCAAGCTGGAGGCGGAGGCGCCCGACCGTGTGCTCTACCGCCCCGCGGACGTCACCGACGAGCAGTCCGTGCAGGACCTGATGACCGCCACGGCCGATCGCTTCGGCGGGCTCGACGTGCTCGTCTGCAACGCCGGCACCAGCCGCGACGGCAAGATCGTACGGCTGGGGCTGCCCGAGTGGCAGGAGACCGTGGCCACCAACCTCACCGGCACGTTCCTGTGCGTCAGGGAGGCCGCACGGCACATGACGGAGCGGGGCGCGGGCCGGATCGTCACCGTGTCGTCCAGCCTGGCCGGCCGGGTCGCGGTGGGCGCCGCCGCCTACAGCGCCAGCAAGGCGGCGGTGGAGATGTTCACCCGCACCGCGGCGGCGGAGCTGGGCCCCAAGGGCGTCCACGTCAACTGCCTCTCGCCCGGCTATGTGGACGAGGGCATGGGCAAACGGTTCTCCGCCGACCCGGCCGTCTGGGACGCCCACAGGTCCCGGCTCTCCCTGGGCCGCATGGGGCGGGCCCAGGAGATCGCCGACGCGGCCGTGTACCTCGCGGGACCGGAGAGCACCTACGTCAACGGGCACGTGCTGGAGGTCGACGGTGGCCTCGAATAGCCAGAACGGACCGGGAGGGACGACCGTGACAGGCAAGACCGAGGAGCGGCTCGAAGAGCTGGGCAACGGCGTGTTCGCCCATGTCCAGCTGGACGGCGGCTGGTGCCTGAACAACTCCGGCATCATCGTGGGCTCCGACTCCACCGTGGTGATCGACACCGCCGCCACCATGCGGCGGGCCACCCTCCTGCGCGACAGGATCTCCGAACTGTCCGCGCGGCCGGTGACGACCGTGGTGAACACGCACCACCACGGGGACCACTGCTTCGGCAACTGCGTCTTCGGACCGGAGACGTCGATCGTCGCCCACGACCTGGCCCGCACCGAACTGGACGCCGGCGGCCTCGCGCTGACGAAGCTGTGGCCCGACGTCGACTGGGGCGATGTGCGCCTCAGGCTGCCCGACCTGACGTTCCCGCACCAGATCACGCTGCACCAGGGCGGGCACGAGATACAGCTGATCCACGTCGGCCCGGCGCACACGACGAACGACATCGTGGCGTGGCTGCCGGGCCCGCGCGTGCTCTTCGCCGGAGACGTGGTGATGAACGGCGCCGCGCCGTTCACCCTCATGGGGTCCGTGCAGGGCTCCCTCGCCGCGATCGAGCGGCTGCGCGCGCTCGGTCCGGAGGTGATCGTGCCCGGTCACGGCCCGGTGGGCGGCCCTGAGCTACTGGACGCGAACGCCCGCTACCTGCGGTGGATCCAGCGCCTGGCCGCCGCCGGTACGACAGCGGGACTGACCCCGCTGGCCGTGGCGCGCACCGCCGGCTTCGGCGAGTTCGCCGAACTGCTCGACGGTGAACGCGTCGTGGGCAACCTGGTCCGCGCCTACGCGGAGGCCCGCGGCGGCGAACCCGGCGAACCCCTGGACGTCATGGCGGCCTTCGGGCAGATGATCGAGTTTCATGGAAGCACCCCGACGTGTTTCGCCTGAAGCTCCGCGCTGCGGCGGACGAACAGCGGCCACACCGCGTCGTCCTCCAGCGCCGGGTCGTTCACCAGGATGGCCTGGCGCAGCGCGGCCATGGCGGGCAGCGGGTCCAGCCCGAACTCGTCCGCCATCCGGGCCCGCAGCTGGTCGCACTGGGCGAGGGCCCGGGTGCGCTGCCCGCAGCGGTAGAGCGCGATGATGTACAGCGCCTGCAGCCCCTCGTGCGAGGGATGCTCGGTGGTCAGCCCGGCGAGGTCGCCGAGCACCTGGTGGTGCCGGCCGAGGCGCAGATCGATCTCTATGCGCCGTTCGAGGAGCATCTTGCGGGACTCCTCCAGGCGCGTGACCTCGGCGGACAGCCGCGGCCCGGTCTGTACGTCGGCGAAGGCGGGCCCCCGCCAGAGGTTCAGGGCGGCGGTGATCCGGGCGTGGGCGGCGAGACAGTCGTTCGCCTGGGCCGCCATGTGCCCCTCGGCGGCGAGCCGGTCGTACTCGGCGATGTCGAAGCGGCCCGGTCCCGCCGCCAGCAGGTAGCCGCTGCCGTCCCGGCGCAGGATGTCCTTCGGGTCGACCCGGTTCCCGGCCGGCGAGGTCGCGGCACCGAGGAGCCGGCGCAATTGCATGACATAGGTGTGCACGGTGGTCGAAGCCGTCCGCGGCGGTCGGTCGTCCCAGAGTTCCGAGATGATGACGGAGCTGGATACGACATTTCCGTTGGATGAGCCGAGAAGAGCCAGGAGGGTGCGGGGCTTCGCTGCCTTCGGAACGACATTCTCGCCATTGTTCAGGACGGTGAATGGGCCTAACGCGAAGATATCCACGAAAGAGTCATCCTCTGGTCGAATTGCGGGCGAGGCAGTCCCCGTTGACTGCTGTGCTGTTGATCCTTCCGAGCTGGGACAACGAGGAAACGGAATCTCCGGTCCCGTAAAACCGTGACTTGACGAAACGATAGTTGCCTGTAGGTATCATCCGTCCCTCCTACGCTGTCAACCGGTTCTGGAGCCCGTATGGAGCTGGACTGGTCCGCACCGGCGCCTAAAGATCGGTGCGGAGCTGCGGATTTCGTCGGAAAGAATCATCGGAATGTGGTCTTGAGGAGGGCCGGGCATGTCCACTCCGGTCGATAGGCAGACACGGCTGATAAAGGACTTCAAGGAGGTGATGAGCCACTGGGCGAGTGGCGTGACCGTGGTCACCACGGCCGGGCCGACCGGGCGCCCGCACGGTTTCACGGCCAGTTCCTTCACCGTGGTGTCACTGGACCCGCCGACCGTCCTGGTGTGTCTGGACCGGGCGGCGGACTGCGCCCCGGCCTTCGCCGGCGCCCAGTGGCTGGCCGTCCACATCCTCGGCGCCGGACAGCGGGACGTCGCGGCGCGGTTCGCGCGGAAGAGCCCGGACAAGTTCGCCGGGCTTCCGACCGAACCCGGCCGTTCGGGCACGCCCCTGCTGCCCGGAGCGGCGGCCACGCTGGAGTGCCGTACGGTACGGCGGCTTCCGGTGGGGACCCACATGGTGCTCTTCGCCGAGGTGCACGAGGCCCGTACGGCGGCGGGGGAAGCCGGCCCGGCCGGGGACCGGCCGCTGCTCTACCACCGCCGCGCCTTCCACGCCCTGGCCCGTGACGACTGACCGCGGACCACCGCCGCTCCAGGACTGCTCCTGATCGGGTCCATCCCCGGCTGCCAGCCTCGGGGCATGCGATCAACAGCCTTTCTCCTGCCGGGCCAGGGTTCGCAGAGCGCCGGGATGGGGACACGCCTGTACGCGCACGACGAGGTGTTCGCCGCCGCGATGGACGAGTTCTTCGCCGCCCTCGGCGACAGCGGCCGGCAGCTGCGCGCGGACTGGCTCTCCGCCGACCCGGTCCTGCCCATGGACCACGTCCAGCGCTCCCAGCCCCTCCTGTTCGCCATCGACCACGCCTACGGGCGCCTGCTGAAGTCCTGGGGGATCGCCCCGGCCGCCCTGCTCGGGCACAGCATGGGCGAGGTCGCGGCGGCCGTGCTCGCCGGCGTCCTGGACTTCACCGAGGCCGCGCGCCTGGTCTGGTGGCGCTGCGAACGCCTCGTGGACGCCCCGGCGGGCGGCATGCTGGCCGTCGCAGCGGCCCCCGACGCCGTACGACCGCATCTGCGCGGCGAGGTCGTCGTGGGCGGCGTGAACGCGCCGAAGCAGACCATCGTGGCCGGCCCGCGGGACGCGCTGGAGGAGGTGACCGGTTCGCTGCGGGCACACGGCATCACCTGTGCGGCCGTCCCCTCGCAGACCCCGTTCCACAGTCCCGCGCTGGACGGCTCGATACCGGCCGCCCGCGAGGCCTTCGCGCGGATCACGCGCCGCCCGCCGACGGTGCCCGTCGTCTCCTGCTACACCGCGGCTCCCCTGACCGACGCCGAGGCCGTCGACCCGGACTACTGGGCTCCGCAGCCGGCCCGGCCGGTGCTGTTCTGGCCGGCGCTGTCGACGCTGCTCGCTTCCGGCGACCACGTGCTGGTGGAGACCGGACCCGGCCAGGTGCTCTCCCGGCTGGCCCGCCGCCACCCGGCGGTGCGCGCCGGGCGCAGCAGGGTGGTGCCGCTGGCGCCGGTCCTGCCGGGCGAGGAGGTGGCCACGCTGCTGGCCGCCCGGGACGCACTCGCGGAAGCGGCAGAGCAGGCGGAGGCGGAGACCGGCGCGGTCGGCGGCTGAGCACAGCCCCTCACCGCCTTTCCCCCGATTCCCCCACCGATTCCCTCACCATGGAGGTTGTTCATGAGAGCGAGAACCCGTGCCGGCATCGTCGCCGTGGCCGCCGGCCTCGGCCTGAGCACGGTCTGGTCCGTCAGCGCCGTCGGCGAGGAGGGCGGGACGAAGACCCCGGCCGCCCAGCGGGGCGCCGTCCCCGAGGAGATGCACCAGCTCGACTTCCTGCTGGGCTCCTGGAGATGCCCGACCACGGTCACGGCGCCGGGCTCCCCGTCGGAGACCAGCGTGGTGGTCGGCACCATCAAGCCGGTCCTGGGCGGCGCCTGGTACCAGTGGGACGCGCTGCGGCTGCCCAATGAGCAGATGCCGCGGAAGGCCCTGTCCCGCTGGATGATCGGCGGCTGGAACGCCACCGACAAGACGTTCACCGCCCTCTACACCGACGACCGGGGCTCTTACGGCGTGGAGCACACCGAACCGGGGGCCGCGTCGGACGGGCATGCGAAGTTCACCGGCCAATACACCATCGGGAAGGGCAAGTTCACGTTCATCGACGAGTTCACGAAGATCAGCGACGACCACTTCCGTGACGAGATCTCCGCCAAGGACAGCAACGGCGGCGTCGTCCCGGCGGGTTCCGTGGAGTGCTACCGCCGCTGAGCCGGGCGGACACGCGAAGGCGGCGCTGCGGCCGGCCCCCGGGCCGGCCGCAGCGCCTTCGTGTGTGCCGCGCGGGCGGCCGGCTCAGTAGTTGCCGAGCCCGCCGCACACGTTGAGCGCCTGGGCGGTGATGGAGGCCGCGACGTCCCCGGCCAGATAGCCGACCAGCCCGGCGACCTCCTGCGGGGTGGTGTACCGGCCGAGCGGGATACGGGTGTTGAAGCGCTCCAGCACCTCGTCGGCACCGACGCCCCAGTGCTCCGCGTACCCCTCGCGGACGTGCACGGCCATCGGGGTCTCCACGAACCCGGGGCAGACGGCGTTGACGGTGATCCCGGACTTGGCCAGCTCCAGACCGAGCGCCTTGGTGAAGCCGACCACGCCGTGTTTGGAGGCGGAGTAGGGGGCGGCGAGGACGACGCCCTGCTTGCCGCCCGTCGAGGCGATGCTGATGACGCGGCCGAGTCCCTGCTCCAGCATCCCGCCGGCGGTCAGCGCCTCACGGGTGATACGGAAGACGCTGTTGAGGTTGGTCTCGATGACGTCCTCCCACAGCTCGTCGGGGATCTCCGCCGTCTTCCCGCCACCCCCGCGCCCGGCGTTGTTCACGAGCAGGTAGAGCGGCCCGAAGCGGTCCCGCGCGGCGCGCACGAGACGGCGGATGTCGTCCTTGGAGGTCACGTCGGCCGCGATGCCGTCGACGTCCAGCCCGCGGCCCCGCAGCTTGTCGGTGACCGACGTGACGGCACCGCCGTCGCGACCGCACAGGAAGACCGAGTAGCCTTGCTCCGCGAGGAGTTCCACGACGGCGAGGCCGATCCCGCTGGTCCCTCCGGTGACGAGAGCGGCCCGCCGTGCCTGTCCGTCGGACGCTGTGGCCATATGTCATCCACTCCTTGGGTGAGAGGTCACTGCACCCTCAGGTGTATGCCGAGCGGATGGCGGCCTTCTGGAGTCCCCGTCCAGCGGGTGCGGCTCAGTAGCCGACGCGGAACGTCGCGTCCTGCCGGTCGGTGGCCGTGGAGACCGGGTCGATCCGCAGGACGTAGTCCGCGTGGCGGAGGTAGCGGGTGGGGTTGTTGTACGAGCGGAACGACGTCCAGCTCGCGTCCGCGAGGCCCGCCGTACGGTAGAAGGTCGCGTCCGCGGCGAACGTCGACGTGCTGTCGTCGGCGTCCAGTTGCAGCTGGTAGTCGTAGTGCCGCAGGTAGCGGGACGGGTGGCTGACCGACCGGAAGGACACCCCGGCGCTGTCGGCGAGACCGGGGACCAGCTGCCACAGGGAGTCGGTGTACGGGTCGAAGGGGTACTCGTCGATGCGGCCGACGTAGTTGGCGTGGCGGACGTACCGGGCCGGGTAGTTGTACGACTTGAGCCGGTTCCAGGCGGGGGCGCCCCACCGGGCCACGAGGTTGTCGTACTCGGTGCCGCTGATCGGCGTGATCCCGCAGTGCTTGGAGTTGACCGGCTGGGTGTAGGCCTTCTGGTCGAGCGCGGTCCAGGTGCCGGAGGCGAGATCGGTGGTCTGCCAGGCGTAGAAGACGCCGTTGGGTGTGTAGGTGTCCCCCCACAGGTACCAGGTGCTGGAGTTCTGCGACTTGACCAGGGTGGGTGCCTCGGTGCCGCCGTGCGCGACGCCTGTGCTGAACTCCGTGAAGCTGCCTGGGGCGAGGCTGGTGGAGCGGGCGCCCACCAGTTTCTGGTTCTTCTTGAAGTAGAGGTAGTTGACCCCGTTCACACCCACCGCCATGTCCCCGTCGATCACGTCGTAGCCGGGGTCGAAGAAGACCTGCGGGGCGGAGGCGGTGACGAAGTCGGTGGTGTGGTTCACCATGATCACGTTGTGCCCGCCGGCGCCGACGGCGGAGTAGATGAGCGCGTACTGCCCCCGCCCCGGGTCCCAGAACGCCTCCGGCGCCCAGGCGTGGGTGTTCAGGCTGTGCACCTTCAGCCGGTGGTAGCCGGTGAAGGTCCGCAGGTCGGGGGAGTTCCACACATGCACGTACTGGCTGACGTAGCTCCAGTCCGTGCCCTTCAGGTCGGTGGCGAGGACGACGAACGTGCCGTCCTGCTTGCGCAGGACGAACGGGTCGCGCAGGCCGAGCGCGCCCTCGGTCGGGGTGACGAGGGGATCGTTCTGGTTCAGCGGCATCCAGTTGAGCGAGTCCGTGCTGACGGCCAGGTGGAGGCCGTAGTCGGTGCCGGTGCCGTTCGGCGACTCGGTGAAGTAGGCCATCGCGTACGCCGTGCCGGCGGCCTGCGCGGTTCCGGCGCCGGGCCCCAGCGCGCCGGTCACGGCGAGGGGCGTGGCGGCGGCCATACCGAGGAAGGAGCGCCGGGAGAGGGGGAGACCGGGGGTCATACGTGCTCCAAGGGGTGTGACCTCGTTCGATATCTCGAATGAAGTTCGGGTGGGCGGTCAGAAGGTAGGACATGGCCATGTGCACGTCAATCGCTGTACAGGGTTCATCAGCGGTGCGCGGGGAAGACCGGCGGAGACTGGCCGGCGACGGAAAGAGGATCACAGCACATGACAGCTCGCCCCGACCTTCCCACGGCCGTGTGCGTCATGGACCCCGCCATGGCCGATCATGTGCTCCCCGAGGAGCTGCGCACACGGCTGTCCGCGGTGGTCCGGCTCGTCCCTGGCCCGAAGAGCCCGGCCACGCAGGCGACCTTCCCCGACGCGCTCGCCGAGGCGGAGATCCTGATCAGCGGCTGGGGCTGCCCCCGCCTCACGGCCGACGTCCTGGCCGGGGCACCCCGGCTGCGCGCCGTGATGCACGCGGCCGGCAGCGTCAGGCCGCTGGTCAGCGACGCGATGTGGGAGCGGGGCATCGTCGTGTCGTCGGCCGCCGACGCCAACGCCGGACCCGTCATCGCGTACACGCTGGCGCTCATCACGCTGGCCGCCCGGCGCACCCTGACCATGGCGGCGGGCTACGGCGGCGAGTGGAAGGACTTCGCGAGCCGTCCCGGCGCCGACGGCAGCACGGTGGGCATCGTCGGCGCCTCGCGCATCGGCCGGGGCGTGCTGGCCGGGCTACGGCGCTCCGACGCGGGCTACCGGCTGCTGCTGAGCGACCCGTACGTGACGGACGAGGAGGCACGCCGACTGGGCGCGGAACGCGTCGGACTCGCCGAGCTGTGCCGCCGGTCGGCGGTGGTGAGCGTCCACGCGCCACTCCTGCCGGAGACGACCGGACTGCTGGACGCCGGGATGCTCGGACTCATCCCCGACGGCGGAGTGCTCGTCAACACGGCCCGGGGCGCCGTCGTCGACACCGAGGCGCTGACCCGGGAGTGCGTCTCCGGCCGGCTGGAGGCGTACCTCGATGTGACGGAACCCGAACCGCTGCCGCCCGGCCACCCTTTGCTGTCCCTGCCCAACGTGCTGGTCACCCCGCACATCGCCGGCGCGCAGGGCCGTGAGGTGCGGCGGCTCGGCGAGTACGCGGCGGCCGAGATCGAGCGCTGGGTGGCGGGCGAACCCCTGCTCGGCGCGGTGACCCGGGAGGCGCTGCCCCACCTGGCCTGACCGCGCCGACGACCGACTCGGGTCAGAGCCCGTACCGGTTCTTCGGATGCCGACCTCGTGCAGCCGGCCCGCCCCGGGCTTCACCAGGTGACCGGCAGCCGCAGGGGGAAGCGGCGGATGGTCCCCGTGTCCCACTCGATGTCCCCGGGCGGGACATCGAGGCGCAGGTCGGGGAAGCGGGTCAGCAGGCCGGAGACCGCGCTGTCCAGCTCCGCCCGTGCGAGCGGTGCGGCGAGGCAGTGGTGCCCGCCCCAGCCGAACGTCATGTGCGGACGCACCGGCCGTTCCAGGTCGAGCCTGTGCGGGTCGGGGAAGACGGCCGGGTCGCGGTTGGCCGCCAGGTAGGACACGTGGACGTAGTCACCGGCGCTGATGGCGGTTCCCTCGATCTCCGCGTCCTCCAGCGCGATCCGGGGGATGCCCACGCCCTTGCGGAAGGGGATGAACCGCAGCAGCTCCTCCAGCGCGCCGGGGAACCGGTCGGGGTCGCGTGCGAGCGCGGCCCGCTCCTCGGGCCGGGTCAGCAGCAGGTAGGCGATGTTGCTGATCTGGCAGGTCGCCGTGTCGTTGCCGCTGAGGATGAGCGTCACGGCCAGCACGGCCAACTCGTCGTCGCTCAAGGGCTCCTCGCCCTCCGGCACCGGGGCGGCGGCCATCGTGCTGAGCAGGTCCTCGCCGGGATCGCTCCGCCGGCCCGGGATCAGGTCGGCGAAGTACGACCTCAGGCAGGCCTTGGCGTCGGCCGCGTCCCGCTTGGCTTCGGGAGAGGTCGCCAGGAGCCGCATGGTGTGCGCCCGCAGCTGCTCGCGGTCGGCCTCGGGGACGGCGAGCAGCTCGCAGATCGTCAGGTGGGGCAGCGGGACCGACAGATGGGTCACCAGATCCGCGGGCGGCCCCGCCTCGGCCATCGCCGTGAGCAGCCCGGCCACCACCCGGTCCACGGCCGGCCGCATGCCCGCCACCCGCTCCCGGGTGAACGCCTGCGCCGCCACGTGCCGCAGCCGGGTCGCGTGCGGCGGGTCCGTCACGTTGATCGACTCCGGGGACACGATGGGCTCGGGCGTCATCCTCGGATAGTCGCGCCCGACGATCGCGGCCCGGCTGAACCTCGGATCGCACGTCACCTGGCGCACTCCGGCGAAGCTGGTCACCAGCCACGCCTCGGCCTCGCCGTAGGGCAACCGGATCCGGCTGACCGGACCGCCCTGCGCCAAAGAGGCCAGCGCGGGGTCGTACTCCAGCTCGTGAGCGAAGTCGAAGGGGCAGTCGAGGACTGCCGGGTCGTGGAACGACATACAGCCTCCTTTGGTGCGCCGTGGGCGCGTCACTTCCGAGGGTGCCGGTCCTTGCAGCTCAATATGCAGTACTTTGCCCCGCCTCGCAGAACGGTAGCTTCAGGCAACGAACTGTGGGCGCGTCATGTGGCGTACGCCATAGTTCGATGCCGGAACTCGGCCTTCGAGCCGTCCGACTTCTGGAGCGGTACGGCTGAGACCGCTCGTCGCCGTACGACGGTTCGACGCGACCAGGAAGGTCGAGCATGGCCGAGTCCCGACACCCGTCCCGAGGTGCGGACGTGGGTGCCCGCACATTGCTGCCCCCGCCCGCGCTCTGCGGCTTCCTGTTGCTGCTGGCACTGGTCTTCTCGGTGTCGTATGCCGTGGGATCGGCCGCCGGACCTGTGGCTCCGGGCATACACGGCACCGGAGCCGGTAGCGGCAGCGGGGGCAGTGGCGGCGCCGGCGGCGGTGACACGGGTGGCATGCCCGGCATGCACGGGGGCGGTGAGTGATGGCAGCCGAACCGCCGGCGTCGCTCGTGGTCACCGACCTGACGGTCGGCGGCATGACGTGCGCCGCCTGTGTGCGGCGGGTCGAGAAGAAGCTCGCCAAGCTGGACGGCGTCACGGCGACCGTCAATCTCGCCACCGGACGCGCCCGGGTCAGCCATCCGGCCGACGTCCTCCCGGAGGACCTCGTCACGGCCGTCGAACAGGCCGGATACGAGGCCGCGCTCCCCGAGCCGCCCGCGCCGGCAGGGCGGGACGGGACGGCCGGTGACGAGGACGGATCCGAGGCCGCCACCCGGCAGGAACGCGAGCGGCTCATCGTCACCGCGCTGCTCGCCGTCCCCGTCCTGGTGCTGTCGATGGTGCCGTCCCTGCAGTTCCGCAACTGGCAGTGGCTGTGCTTCGTGCTCGCCGCTCCGGTGGCGGTGTGGAGCGCCTGGCCGTTCCGCGTACGGGCGGTACGGGGGCTGCGTCACTCCACGGCCACCATGGACACCCTCGTCTCGCTGGGCGTGGTGGCCTCCTTCTCCTGGTCGGCGTACGCGCTGTTCCTCGGCGGCGCGGGCGACCCCGGGATGCGGATGCCGTTCAGTCTGCTGCCGTCCGCGTCGGACGGTCCCGCGCACGTGTACCTGGAAGCCGCGGTCGGTGTCCCGCTGTTCGTGCTGACCGGCAGATTCCTGGAGGCGCGGGCCGGGCGGGGGACCGGAGCGGCCCTGCGATCGCTGGCGGGACTCGCCGCCAAGGACGTGTCCGTACGGGATGAGCACGGCGAGCGTTCCGTTCCCGTCGAGCAGCTGCGGGTGGGGCACGTCTTCGCCGTGCGGCCCGGTGAGCGGGTCGCCACCGACGGCCGGGTGGTGGAAGGCAGTTCCGCCGTGGACCTGTCCCTGGTCACCGGCGAGAGCGATCCCGTCGAGGTCGGGCCCGGTTCGCCTCTGGTCGGCGGAGCCGTCAACGCCGGCGGGCTGCTGTTCGTCCGTGCCACCGCCGTCGGAGCCGACACCCAGCTGGCCCGCATCACCAAGCTGGTGACGGAGGCCCAGGCGGGCAAGGCGAGGGCGCAGCGGCTGGCCGACGCGGTGGCCGGCGTGTTCGTGCCCGTCGTGCTCACCATCGCCGTCACCGTGCTCGGATTCTGGCTCGGCGCCGGAGCCGACCCCCAGGCGGCGGTCACCGCATGCGTGGCCGTACTCGTCGTCGCCTGCCCCTGCGCGCTGGGCCTGGCCACGCCGACCGCCCTGATGGCGGCCACCGGCCGCGGAGCCCAACTGGGCGTGCTGGTCAGCGGTCCGCAGACGCTGGAGGCGCTCCGGCACGTCGACACGGTCGTGCTGGACAAGACCGGCACGCTGACCAGCGGCCACATGACCGTCGCGCAGATCACCGCCACTCCCGGCGGTCTCGGCCAGGAAGCCGTCCTGCGTCTGGCCGGCGCCGTGGAACAGGGCTCGGAGCACCCCCTCGGGCGGGCCGTCGCCGCACACGCACGGCGCTCGTCCGGCGAGGAACCTCTGGCGCCCGTGCGGGACTTCGAGGCCATACCGGGGCGGGGAGTCCGTGGCCGCGTGGACGGCCATACGGTGGAGGCAGGGGCACCGGACGGCGAGTTGCCGACCGCGCTGGCGGACGCCCTCGTCGCGGCGGAGACCGCCGCGCACACGCCGGTCCTCGTGCGGGTGGACGGAGCGCCCGAGGCGCTGATCGCGGTCGGCGACGTCGTCCGGCCCGGCAGCTACCGGGCCGTGCACCGGCTGCGCAGGCTCGGGATCCGCCCCGTACTCGCCACCGGCGACCGCGAGGCACCCGCCCGGGCCGTGGCCGACGCGCTCGGCATCGACGAGGTGCGTGCCCGCTGCACGCCCGAGGACAAGGCGGCCCTGGTACGGCGCTTGCGGGACGAGGGTGGCCGGGTCGCGGTCGTCGGCGACGGCGTGAACGACGCCGCCGCGCTCGCCGGCGCCGATCTGGGCATCGCCATGGGCAGCGGTACGGACGTGGCCATCGGCGCGGCCGACCTCACTCTCGTGCGCGGGGACATCGACGCCCTGGGCGACGCCGTGCTGCTCGCCCGGCGCACGCTCGGCACGATCCGGGCGAACCTGGTGTGGGCCTTCGGCTACAACGTCGTCACCGTGCCGCTCGCCATGGTCGGACTGCTCAACCCGATGGTGGCGGCGGCCGCCATGTCGGCCAGCTCGGTGCTGGTGGTCGGCAACAGCCTGCGCCTGCGCGCCTGGCAGCCGTCGCCCGCCCCGGCGCGGCGGAGGAGGGGCCGGTGAACGGACGGCTCACCCGCCTGGCGGCCCGGCTCGGCGAACGACGTCGGCTGACCGACCCCCTCCTTGCCGCCCTCGTGCCCGTCGCCGCGTCCAGCCTGGCTCTCGCGGGCCTGACCGCCTGGGTCGGCACGGGCAACGCGGGCAGCCCGGCCCGCATACGCGTCACCGAAGGACGCGTCCTCCTGCCGGCCACCGGTTCCTCCGAGACGGCGGCGTTCTTCCGCATCACCAACGAGGGCGGCTCCGCCGACCGACTGGTGGCGGTCACCTCCACCGACGCCCCCGGCGGAGTGAGCCTGGCCCGCCATCGGATGCGGAGCGGGACGACTGCCTACCGGTCTTCGATCGACTCGATCGAGATACGGGCGGGGAAGAGCGTCGCCATGTCGCCGTACGGGGTGGACCTGACGGTGCCGGCCCCGGCGAAGGAGTGGCGCTCGGGCGACCTCGTGCACTTCACCCTGACGTTCAGCCGCAGCGGCCGGGTGACACTGCCCGCCGTCGTGGTCAGGCCCGGAACGGTCGCGTTCCAGCAGTAGCCGTCGTTGAACCGCATTCTCCTGAGCCTTCCTCGGAAGACGTCACCAGCCGTCCGGCCCCGGACGGCGGACACCCACGACCGGCGGACGGCCGTGGAACGGACCCAGGCGCGGGGCACTACCGGAACCTCGCGGAACGGGCTTGGCGCAGCGCGGGAACTCGCTCGGTCGGCTGTCCGACTACTGATGCGACGGCGCGGCACAGCGCACGGTCGCGGCAGTGGTCAGGAGGGACCCATGACACCCGAGACAGAGAACGCGTTCGCGGCGATCAGACGCGACCATGGCGCGGACTCCCTCAGCCGGGTGGAGCGGATGCTGGAACCCGGAGGGGGAGCGGCACGGCACCCGCTCCAGAGGGGAGCCAAATGGATCCTGCCGGGACTGTCTCCCACCCCGTGGCACGACCCCCGTGCCCACCCGGAACTGATCTCCGTCGTCGAGGCGCTGGAAGCGGCTCATCCAGTCGTCAAGGATGAGCTGAACTCGGCCTGGGAGGCGCGCCGGGAGGCGTTCTGCGACTACGAGCACTATCTGACGCGGCAGGCGGACTGGCAGGCTCTCTACCTCTACCGCGGCGGGGCAATGGTCGAGGAGGCGGCGGCCGCCGTACCCACCGCCTACAAGGTGCTCGAAGAGTTCGCCGTGGACACGGAGAAAATCTGCCCCCTCCTGGAAAGTCACTTCTCCACCCTGCTGCCCGGAGCATCCATAGCCCCGCATTGCGACCTGTGGAACTTCAGCATCAACCTGCATCTCGCCGTGGACATCCCCGACGGGTGCAGCATCACCGTCGCCGGTGAGACCCGTACCTGGCGGGAAGGCCGCTGCCTGCTCTTCGACTACTCCTTCGAGCATGAGGCGCGCAATGCCGGCGATCGTCCCCGTACCTGCCTCCTCGTGGACCTCTGGCACCCGGAGACGACCATCCCGGAAAGGCGAGCACTGACGGCGCTCATCTCGGAGATCAGACGACTGATGGGAACGAGTTGACCGCCCCCCTTCTCGTCCTCGCGCTGGCCCAACTGGTCATCGCCCTCGACTACAACATCGTGTACGTCGCTCTCCCCGACATAGGTGCCGGCCTCGGCTTCTCGGCGCACGACCTGCAGTGGGTGGTGAGCGCCTACGTCGTGACGACGGGTGGCTTCCTGCTGCTGGGCGGCCGGGCCGCGGATCTGCTGGGCCGGCGCCGTATGTTCGTCGCCGCGGCTGCGATCTATGCGGCTTCCTCGCTGGTGGGAGGGTTCTCGGTGACCCCGGGAGCGCTGGTCGCCGTGCGGGCGGTCCAGGGCATCGGCGGAGCCCTGCTCTTCCCGGCCACCCTGTCCCTGATCAACACCCTCTACGCCGAAGGGCCCGGCCGGAACCGGGCGTTGGCGGTGTGGGGCGCCGCGGGGGCCGGCGGACTCTGCTTCGGCTCGCTGCTCGGCGGGGTCCTGGTGGAGGCGTTCGGCTGGCCGGCGGTGTTCTTCGTCAATGTTCCCGTGGCGGGAGCCCTCGCGTGGGCGGGCCGGGTGCTGTTCCCGGCGGACGTCCCGCCGGCCGGGGCGCGGAGATTCGACCTGGCGGGCGCCCTGACCGGGACCGGAGGCGTCACCCTCCTGGTGTTCGTGCTGGTGCACGCGCCCGAGGCCGGCTGGGGCAGCGCGTCCACTCTCGCGAGTGCGATGCTCTCGTCGGCGCTGCTGACGCTCTTCGCCGTCGTCGAGACGCGCTCGCGCAGTCCGCTCGTGCCGAGCCGGCTGTTCAGGCAGCGGGGGCTCGTCGCGGCGATGACGGTGACTGCCGTGTACAGCGCCACCTTCAGTTCCCTGCCGTACTTCCTGACCCTGTACTTCCAAACGGTGCGCGGCTACAGCGCGTTCGCGACCGGCCTCGCCTTCCTCGTCCCGGCCGTGGTGGTCGCGGCAGGCACGCAGGCCGGAGAACGGGCTGTCGCAGCGGTCGGTGTCCGACGCATGCTGGTCGGCGGCATGGCACTCGGCGCCATGGGAGCGGCCGCGCTCGGCCTCGCACTCACCCCACACGGCTCGTACCCCCTGCTGTTGCCGGGCATCGTGCTGCTGGGCCTGGGCCAAGGAGCCGCCTGGACCGGCATGTGGATCACAGCCGCCGCCGGTGTCGCCCCGGACGACCAGGGCGTGGCATCGGGGCTCGCCTCGACCAGCCTCCAGGTCGGCGGCGCGGTGGGTCTCGCGGTGCTCGTGGCGTTGGCGGGCACTGCCGGGCAGGACCCCGCAGGCGGCGCCTCGCTGGCCGGCATAAGGGCCGCGGTGTTCGCGACAGCGGCCGGGATCGCCTGCGGGGTGCCGCTGACCCTCGCCCTGCGCGGAACGACCACCGCTCCCTAGACCACTTCTGCCGTCCCCCGTACCTCCCCGTACCTCACCTCCCCACACCTGGAGAACAGCCGTGCCCGACAACGCCCCCGGTCCAGCCGCCGCCGTGCTGTGCGGTCTGGCCGGATGGGTGCCGCCGCGTGTGGTCACCAACGAGGAGCTGGCCGAGCGTCTCGACACCGACGACGCCTGGATCCGCACCCGCACCGGGATTCGCCGCCGCCACGTCATCGAGCCCGGCCAGGCGACCTCGGACCTGGCCGTCGAGGCCGGGTGCCGGGCCCTGCGCAGTGCCGGAGCCGACTCCGTCGACGCGGTGATCGTCACCACGACCACACCCGACCGGCCCTGCCCGGCCACGGCGCCCACGGTCGCCGCCCGGCTCGGGCTCGCCGGAGCGGCCGCCTTCGACGTCGGCGCGGTGTGCACGGGGTTCGTGTACGGCCTCGCCACCGCCGCCGGGCTGATCACCTCCGGAGTGGCCGGGCGGGTCCTGCTCATCGGCGCGGATGCCTACTCCACCATCGTGGATCCACTGGACCGGGCCAACGCGATCATCTTCGGGGACGGTGCCGGCGCCGTCGTCCTGCGCGCCGGACACGCCGACGAGCCCGGCGCCGTGGGCCGGTTCGACCTCGGCAGCGACGGCGCGCACGAGGACCTCATCACCGTCGCCGCGGGCGGTTCCCGCCAGCGCTCCACCGGAGACGAAGTGCGGCGCGGCGACCGGCACTTCGCGATGCGCGGCAACGAGGTCTACCGCCACGCGGTGACCCGCACGGCCGAGTCCGCGCGCACCGTGCTGCGCACGGCCGGCTGGACGATCGACGACGTCGACCGCTTCGTCCCGCACCAGGCCAACCTGCGCATCCTGCACTCGGTGACCGACGACCTGGGCCTGCCCCGGGAACGCTGCGTCGCCAACGTCGACTCGGTCGGCAACACCGGCGCCGCCTCCATACCGCTGGCTCTCGCCGACGCGGCCGCCCGGCAGACGCTCCGGCCGGGTGACCGACTCCTGCTCACCGCCTTCGGCGGCGGCCTCACCTGGGGCTCCTGCCTGCTGACCTGGCCCGAAATGGCCGTACATACCGGGCCCGAACCGGCCCCGCACACCCACCCGCATGACCGAGGAGAAGAAACCGCCTCATGACCACCACCTACGACCGGCTGATCGAGATCCTGGCGAAACTGCACGACGCCCCCGCCGACCGCTTCACCCCCGAGGCCACCTTCGCCGACCTCGACGTCGACTCGCTGACCATGGTCGACCTCAGCATCCGCATCGAACGCGACCTCGGCGTGACGGTGCACGACAGCGAGCTGCGCCCCACCCTCACCCTCGGCAGCACCGCGGCACTGATCGACGCCGAGCGGGCCGGCTGACCCCTCCACGAAGGACGACACTCATGAAGATCACCGAACAGCTCGGCTCTGCCCTCGGTGCCACGGTCGACGACTTCGACCACACCAGCGCGACCGACGCGGACATCGAGACGCTCAAGCAGACCGTCTACACGAAGAAGATCGCCGTACTGAAGGGACAGAACCTCACCCCCCGGCAGTTCCTGGACCTCGGAACGCGGCTCGGCCGGCCCGAGACGTACTACGAGCCGATGTACCACCACCCGGAGCTGCCGGAGATCTTCGTCTCCTCCAACGTCCCGGAGAACGGCAAGCAGATAGGAGTGCCGAAGACCGGCAAGTTCTGGCACGCCGACTACCAGTTCATGCCCGACCCCTTCGGCATCACCCTGATCCACCCCCAGGTCATTCCGCAGAAGAACCGCGGCACCTACTTCATCGACATGGGCCGGGCCTACGAGAAGCTGCCCGAGGACCTCAGGAAGCAGATCGCCGGCACCTACTGCCGGCACTCGGTCCGCAAGTACTTCAAGATCCGGCCGCACGACGTCTACCGCCCGCTCTCCGAGGTCATCGCCGAGGTCGAGCGCAAGACCCCGGCCGTCCGCCAGCCCACCACGTTCACGCACCCCCTCACCGGCGAAACGGTCCTGTACATCAGCGAGGGCTTCACCGTCGGCATCGAGGACGCGGACGGCGAGCCGCTCGACAACGACCTGCTGCACCGCCTCTTCGAGGCCACCGGCCAGCTCGACGACACCTTCGAGCACGACAACATCCACCTGCAGAGCTTCGAGCAGGGCGACCTGCTGATCTGGGACAACCGCAGTCTCATCCACCGCGCCCGGCACACGACCACTCCCGAGCCGACCGTCTCCTACCGCGTCACCGTCCACGACGAGCGCAAGCTGCACGACGGGATACGGGTGCCATGACCACAGCCTCCGTCGACCGCTCCTGCACCACCGACACCGAGCTGCTGGAGCGCGTCCTGGCGCCGTACAAGGCGCACTGCACGTACCTCAAGTCCGCCGTCGTCACTCCCGGAGCCGAACGCGTCTCGGCTCGCTGCGAGTTCGCGATCCCCGAGTCCTGCTACATCGACGACACCGGCCACCTGAACTCGGTCGAGGTCAACATCGCCTACAACCAGATGATGTACTACCTCGTCGCGAAGTCCGTGCGGGAAGGACTCCTGGCGGGGTTCGAGGACTGGACCCTGGACGACTTCTGGCGGCACCAGCTCCCGGACATCCTCATCGCCCGCTTCGCGGCCACCTTCCGGCGTCCCGTCAACCCGCGGTCGTTCTCCGGCGAGATGGAGTTCCTGTCCGTCACCCGGCGAGAGCCCGCCGGCAGACCGTTCCTCCATGCCGAGACCTCGTACCGCTACTGGGACGCCGACGGCGGCCGGTGCGACGGCGAGGCGACGCTCGCGTTCGTCAACATCCCCTGAGCCACCGAAGGGACCGCCCATGGAGACGCTCGTCCAGACCATCCGCTTCCACGCCGACCGCCGGCCCGACACCCCGGCCGTTCTCTGCGAGGGGCGCAGCCTGTCGTACGGCGACCTGCACCGCGAGAGCAACCGCATCGCCCACGCCATCCGGGCCGCCGGCCTCACCGAGGGCGACCGGGTGGCCTACCTGGGCAAGGAGTCCGAGCACTACTACGAGATCCTGTTCGGCTGCGCCAAGAGCGGCACCGTCCTGGTCCCCGTCAACTGGCGGCTCACCGCACCCGAGGTGAGCCACATCCTCCAGGACTCCGGCACCAGGCTCCTGTTCCTCGAGTCGGAGTTCGCGCCGATCGTGCAGCGCATGCCGACCGCCCCGCCCGAGACGGTCGTACCGCTGGATTCCGTAGGAGCCTGGAGAGAGCAACACCCCGACCGGGAACCGGAGTTCGAGGCGTACTCCGACACCCCTGTGGCCCAGCTCTACACCAGCGGCACCACCGGCCTCCCCAAGGGCGTCGTCCTCGCTCACCGGAGCTTCTTCGCCATCCGTGAGGCGCTGGCGAGCGAAGGACTCGACTGGATCGACTGGCGTGACGGCGACATCGCACTCGTCGGCATCCCCGGCTTCCACATCGGCGGCCTGTGGTGGGCCACGCAGAACCTCAACGCGGGCACGACCATCGTGGCGATGCGCGCCTTCGCCGCCCGCACGGCCGTCGACCTGATCCGCGATCTCGGCATCACCACGGCCTGCGTGGTCCCGGCGATGCTCCGCATGATGCTCACCGAACCAGGGGTCACCGCCCAGGACTTCACCACACTGCGCAAGACCGTCTACGGCGGCTCCCCGATCTCCGAGAGCCTCCTGGAGGAGAGCCTCGCCGTCCTGGACTGCGACTTCGCGCAGATCTACGGGCTCACCGAGACCGGCAACACCGCCGTGTGCCTGCCACCCGCCGACCACACCCCCGGCGGACCGCGCATGCAGGCCGCCGGCCACCCCTATCCGGGCGTCCGCGCCAAGGTGATCGACGACGAGGGCGAGGAACTGCCGCCGGGCGAGATCGGAGAGGTCTGCCTGCACACCCCGGCCCGGATGGTGGAGTACTGGGGCCTGCCCGACAGGACCGCTCAGACCCTGGTCGACGGCTGGATCCACACCGGTGACGCCGGATACATCGACCAGGACGGCTACCTCTTCATCCGCGACCGGATCAAGGACGCCATCCTCGTCGCGGGCGAGAACGTGTACCCCGCCGAGATCGAGAACGTGCTGGAGCACCACCCGGGTGTGGCCGAAGCGGTGATCGTCGGAGCCCCGGACGAGCGCTGGGGCGAACGGGTCCACGCGTTCGTCGTCCCCGTCCCCGGGGAGCGGCCGAGCCCACGTGACCTGCACACCTTCCTCGTTCCGCGCCTCGCCGCCTTCAAGCTGCCCTCGCGTTACGAGTTCATCGACCGGGTACCGCGCAACCCCAGCGGCAAGATCCTCCGCCGCGAGCTGCGCGACCGCTTCTGGGGCGACTCCGCCCGCAAGGTCAACTGACGCCGCCGACACCGTCGTAGAGAGAACTCATGCCTGAACCCCTCACCCTGGAGAGCTTCCGCGCCGACCTCGCGGAGTTCCTGTACCTACGGCCCGACGAAGTCGACCTGGAGGAGGCCCCGTTGGACGCCGGACTGGACTCGCTGCGCATCGTCACGTTGCTGGAACGGTGGCAGGGCGCCGGTGCGGACGTCAGCTTCGTGGATCTCGCCGAGCGCACGTCCTTCGCCCAGTGGTGGCAGCTGCTGGCCGAACGCCAGGGAGGTGCGGCCCGTGCCGACACCTGAGCCCGCGCGCCGCCACCCGCTGACGGCCGCCCAGGAAGGCATCTGGGCCGGCCAGCAGCTCGACCCGGACAGCCCCGCCTACAACACGGCCGAGTACGTGCGCATCGACGGCCCGGTGGACCCGGCCGTCTTCGACACCGCCCTGCACCATGTCGTCGCCGAGACCGAAGCCCTCCACGTCACCTTCGAAGTGGACGGTGAAGGGCGCCCTTGGCAGCTCGCGACTGCCGTCAGGAACTGGGCGCTGCACACCGCCGACCTCACCGGCGAAGCGGACCCGCACACCGCCGCCCTCGCATGGATGGCCGAGGACATGGCCCGCCCGGTGGACCTCGCCCGCGGTCCGGTGTTCGGACACGCCCTGCTGAGGACCGGCAGCGACCAGTACCTCTGGTATCACCGTGTCCACCACATCGCCCTCGACGGATTCGGCCTCTCCCTGGTCGCCCGCCGCGTGGCCCAGGTCTATACGGCCCTCATGGCGGACGAGCCCATTCCCGACAGCGGCTTCGGCACCCTGGAGTCCGTCCGCGCCGAGGAACGCGCCTACCGGGAGTCCGCCCGCTACGCCGAGGACCGGGCCTACTGGACCGGCCGGTACGCCGACCGCCCCTCGGTGGCCACCCCGGCCGGCCGCTCGGCCCTGCCCGCCCGCACCTTCCACCGCCGCGTCACCGACCTCGACGCGAACCGGGCGGACGCATTGCGCACGGTCGCCCGCGAGCTGTCGGTGACCTGGTCCGAGGTGCTGCTGGCGGCGACGGTGGCCCACCTGCACCGGGTCACCGGAGCGCCGGAGATCGTCCTGAGCCTGCCCGCCATGGGCCGACTCGGCTCCGTGTCGCTGCGCGTGCCGTCGATGGTGCGCAACATCCTGCCCCTGCGGGTCACCGTCTCCGCCGACGACAGTCCGCGCGACCTCGCGGCCCGCGTCTCCCGCGAACTCCGCGCCGGTCTGCCG
This sequence comes from Streptomyces sp. NPDC046727, assembly GCF_040645635.1. Taxonomy (NCBI): domain Bacteria; kingdom Bacillati; phylum Actinomycetota; class Actinomycetes; order Kitasatosporales; family Streptomycetaceae; genus Streptomyces; species Streptomyces sp. NPDC046727. Next base: position 132,685 of record NZ_JBEYYR010000016.1, on the reverse strand, counting down.
CACCAGCGCTACCGCTACGAACAGCTGCGCCGCGACCTGAAACTGGTGGGCGGCCGGCGCAGGCTGTCCGGGCCCGGCGTCAACATCATGCCGTTCGCGTACGACCTGCGGTTCGCCGGACACCGCAGCACCGTCCACAACGTTTCCGCCGGTCCCGTCGACGACCTCGCGGTCAACGTGTACGACCGCTCCGACGGCACCGGTCTGCGGATCGCGGTGGACGCCAACCCCGACCTGTACCAGGAGGCGGAAGTCACCGCGTTCCAGGAGGGACTGCTGGCGGTGCTCGGCGAGGTGGTCGCCGCGCCCGACCGGCCCCTGCGTCAGGCGTCCGTGCCGGTCCTGGACGGTGGACCGCTGCCCGTGCCCGCACGCCCGGTGCTGAGCCTGATCGCCGGCCACGCCGCCCGCAGGGGCGAGGCCGTCGCCGTGGAGCACGCCGGGGAGAGCATCACCTATGCCCGGCTCTTCGGCAGCGCACGCGACGTGGCCCGCCGCCTGGCCTCCCGGGACGTCGGCCGGGGCAGCCTGGTGGCCGTGGCGCTGCCCCGCGGGACCGACGCCGTCACCGCCGTCCTCGGGGTGCTGCTCTCCGGAGCGGCCTACTGTCCCCTCGACCCCGCCGCCCCTGCCGAGCGGACGGCACAGGTGCTGAGCGAGGCCGCGCCCGCCCTGGTCCTGACGACAGCCGCCCGTGCGCCCGCCTTCGCGGGCACGCCGGTCCTGGCGCTCGACCGGCCGGATCCCTCCCTGGGCCCTGTCCCGACGCCGCCCGCACCCCAGGACCCGGCCTACGTCATCCACACCTCCGGCTCCACCGGCCGCCCCAAGGGGGTCGAGATCAGCCACGCCGCCTTGGCGAACTTCGTGGCAGGTGCCACGTACCGCTACGGGGTGCGCCGCGACGACCGGGTCCTGCAGTTCGCGCCGCTCCACTTCGACACCAGCGTGGAGGAGATCTTCCTGACCCTGTGCGCCGGAGGCACCCTCGTCGTGCGCACCGACGAGATGACGGAGTCCGTCCCACGGTTCCTGGACGACTGCGCACGCCTGCGCGTCAGCGTGCTGGACCTGCCGACCGCGTACTGGCACGAACTCGCCCACGCGCTCTCGACCGGCACGACCGCCCTGCCCGGGGGAGTGCGCGCCGTCGTCATCGGCGGCGAGGCGGCGCTTCCCGAGCGGGTGGAGCGCTGGCGCAAGGCCGTCGGCACGTCGGTCTGCCTGTTCAACACGTACGGCCCGACCGAGGCGACCGTGGTGGCCACCGTCGCCGACCTGCACGACCCCGAGCTCGCCGCCGGTGACGTGCCGATCGGACTGCCGCTGCCCGGCACACGGGCCGCCGTCGTGGGCGGGGAGCTGTATCTCCTGGGCGGCGGCCTGGCGCTCGGCTACCGGGGGGCCGGCACCCCCGACGGCGCCCGGTTCGCCCCTCTCACCGCACTTCTCGGAGGACCCCGCGCCTACCGCACGGGCGATCTGGTGCACATCGGCGAGGACGGGCAACTGCGGTTCCTCGGCCGGGCGGACGAGGAGTTCAAGATCAGCGGTCATCGCGTGCACCCCGCCGAGGTGGAGGGTGCCCTGCTGACCCACCCAGGGATCCGCGAGGCGGCTGTCGTCGGACAGACGTTGCCGGACGGTACCCGACGGCTCGCGGCCCATCTGGTCGCGGACTCCCCGGGTCCGTCCGCCGCCGAGGTGAGGGAACACCTGCGGGCGAGGCTCCCCGCGGCGATGGTGCCCTCCGCCGTGGAACTCCACGACCGCCTGCCCCGCACAGGATCCGGCAAGATCGACCGCACCGCACTGCGCACGCCCTCCGCGACACAGGCTCCCACCGGCGGCAGCCCCCTGGAGCGGACCGTCATCGACATCTGGCAGCGGATCCTGGGCGCCGGGAACATCACCGCCGCCGACGACGTGTTCGACCTGGGCGCCCAGTCCCTCCAGGTCATCCAGGCCGCCAACCGGCTCGGTGCGGAACTCGGCCGTGACGTACGGGTCGCCTGGCTCTTCCAGTACCCCACCGCCGCCGAACTCGCCCGCTTCCTCGACGACCGGTCGCCCACCGCCACCGGCCTCCCGGCGGCGCTGCACAGCGACACCGTCCTCGACCCGGAGATCCGGCCCGGCAACGGCCGCTGCCCCGACACGCCCCGCCGCATCCTGCTGACCGGCGCCACCGGCTTCGTCGGCGCGCACCTGCTCGCCGAACTCCTGACCGGCACGGGAGCCGAGATCGTCTGTACCGTCCGGGCGCGGACCACCGGCGAGGCCATCGACCGCGTCCATCAGGCCCTGGCCCACCACGACCTCTCGCTCCCGGAGGCGGCTCGGCAGCGCATCACCGCTGTCCCCGCCGACCTCGCGCGCCCCGGCCTCGGACTGGCCTCGGACCTCCTCGGTGAACTGGCCGACACCTGCGACGCGATCCTCCACAACGCCGCGACGGTCAGCGTCATGCGGGAGTACGGCACCCTGCGCGCCGTCAACACCGAGTCCACACGGCACCTGCTGCGCCTGGCCGCCGCACGGTCGATCCCCCTCCACTACGTCTCCACGCTGTCGGTGGCCCCGCCCGCCGGCCTGAGCCCCGAGGTACCGGAAGCGTTCCTGCCGCCCCACGGGGGCCTGCGGTACGGCTACCAGCAGTCGAAGTGGGCGTCCGAACGACTGCTCGAACAGGCGGCCGAGCGTGGTCTGCCGGTCACCGTGCACCGTCTGGGACGCGTGGTGGGACCGGCCGGCTCCGGGTACGTCAACACGCGCGACTTCCTGTGGAGCGTGCTGCGGGCGGGCATCCCGGCAGGAATGCTCCCGGAGTTGTCCGAGGACGAGATCTGGACCCCGGTCGACCACGTCGCCAAGTCCCTCGTACACCTCGCCCTCACCGCCACCGGACCGGTCTTCAACCACGCGGCCGTACCGAGGGTGCGACTGAGCGACCTCTACGACTGGATCGAGGAGTACGGCTATCCCGTACGCCGTCTGCCGCTGACCCGATGGCGCGAGCAGCTGCCCCGCTCGGCCGACGTCGCCGCCACCACGCTCGCCTTCTTCGACGCGAACGAGACGAGCGGGAGCGACGCCCCGGACCTGCGTCTCGGGCGCGTCCACGCCGACAACGTCCGCCAGGGCCTGCGCGGCAGCGGCATCACCTGCCCGCCCGTCGGCCGGGACCTGGTGTTCCGGTACCTCGATCACTGTGTCGCTGCCGGGGAACTGCCCGCACCCGCCGCAGGACGGTCCCGTCCCGCTCCGCCCGCACCGTAGCCGGACCCCGCCGGGAACTCATGGCCACCGCGCCACGACTACTGGAGCGGAACACCACCGAGTCCCGCGAGCAAGGAGCCAGCATGTCCGTCAAACGGCCGGTCGCCACAGTCCTGGCCGCCGCCCTGTGTCTGGTCACGGCGGCATGTGCCGACTCCTCGAAGGACGACAGGGCGAGCGGCGAGCAGGCCCACGTCGGCGCGTCGAGGACCGGATATCCGGTGACCATCGAGAACTGCGGTCGGACCGAGACCTTCCAGAAGGCCCCCAGCCGCGTGGTCGTCATGAACGGCGCCTCCGTCGCCGAGATCTCGACCCTGCTCGCCCTCGGCCTCGGCGACAGGATCGTCGCCAACGAGCAGAGCTACGGCATGAGCGAGGTACCCGGCCGGGCCAGGGCCATCAAGGCCCTGCCCACCGGGAACATCAAACTCAACGACGCCTACGACATCCCCCGCGAGGCGATGCTCGGCCTGCGCCCGGACCTGGTGCTGTCCACCACGTCGTACGGCTTCGACGAGAAGAGCGGCTTCGCCACCCGCGACCAGTTGCAGCAGGTGGCAGCCCACACCTACGTCTCCCCGCAGGGCTGCGACCAGGACACCTCGAAGATGACCGTGGCCGACAGCTACACGCTGCTGCGGGACATGGGGAAGGTCTTCGACGTCGAGGACCGGGCCGAGAAGCTGATCGCCGCGTCCCGGAAGCACATCGACGAGGTGGCCGCCAAGGTCAAGGGCAAGAAGAAGCCCAAGGTGATGGTGCTCTTCTCCAACATGTCCATGGGCGGCAACGACTTCAGCTCCGTCGTCGCCCACGGCATCTACAACGACATCCTCGACAAGGCCGGCGGCGCCAACGCCTTCGAGTCGGCCTCCAAGACCTCCTTCGCCGACCTGAGCAAGGAGAAGGTGGCCGCCACCGATGTCGACGCGCTCGTCGTCATCGGCTACAACGACCCCGACCCGGCGGCCTACGCCAGGAAACTGCTGAAGGAGTTCCCCCAGTGGCCGGCCGCCAGGAAGAACGCGTACGTGGTCCTGTCCGACTCGATGTACCTCGGCCCGAGCAACGACCTGGCGGTGGAGAAGATCGCCAAGGTGCTGCACCCGGACGCGTTCTGAGCCGGCCCACCCGGCTCAAGGCCGCCCTGGCCTTCACTCTCCTGCCCGTCGCGCTGGTCGTCACCATGATCGTGGCGATCAGCATCGGGGCGGTCACCGTCCCGCCCGGTGACGTGTGGGGCATCGTCTGGCACCACGTCTCCGGGCAGGGCGCCGCCGGCGACCTCGCCACGGACCAGATCGTCTGGAACTTCCGCACGCCCCGGGTGGTCCTCGCCGCCCTGGTCGGCGCGGGCCTGGCCGTCTCCGGAGCGGTGCTGCAGACCGTGGTGTCCAACCCGCTCGCCGACCCCATCGTCCTCGGCTTCTCCTACGGCGCCACCCTCGGCGCGGTGCTGGTCATCACGCTGGGCGGCGGCGTGGCCCTCGCGGGGCTCGGTGTCCCGGCGGCGGCCTTCCTCGGCGCGGTGGCGGCAGGCGCACTCGTCTTCGCCCTCGGACAGCGCCGGGGCCGGATGGCGCCCACCCGGCTCGTGCTGGCCGGAGTCGCGGTCGGCTATGTCTTCCTCTCGGCGACGAGCTACGTCCAGCTGCAGGCGACGCCGACCGAGCTGCGCACGGTGATGTTCTGGATGCTGGGCAGCGTGGCCGGCGCCCAGTGGGACCAACTCCCCACGGTGACCGTGGTGGTGCTGGCCGGCACCGCACTTCTCACGCTCTTCGGCCGGCGGCTCGACGTCCTGCTGGCCGGCGACGAGTCCGCCACGGCACTCGGCGTCGACGTCAACCGCCTGCGCGCCGTGCTGCTGGTGCTCAGCGCGCTCCTCACCGGCGCCGTCATCGCCGTCGCCGGCAGCATCGGCTTCGTCGGCCTGATGATCCCGCACCTGGTCCGTCTCACCCTCGGCGCCGACCACCGCCGGCTCCTGCCGCTGACCGCCCTGCTGGGCGCCCTCTACCTCGTCCTCGTCGACCTGCTCTCCCGCACCCTCGACCGCCCCAACGAACTGCCGCTGGGCATCCTCACCGCCCTGCTCGGCGCACCCTTCTTCCTCTGGCTGCTGCGCCGCGACAAGGGCCTGGACTGAAGCATGAAACTCACCGTCGACCAGCTGCACATCACGCTGGACCGCCGCCCGATCCTGCACGCCGTGAGCCTGGAGGCCCGCGAGGGCGACATCGTCGGCCTGGTCGGCCCCAACGGCAGTGGCAAATCGACTCTCCTGCGTGCCGTCTACCGCTCACTCCGCCCGGCAGGCGGTGTGGTCAGGGTCGGCGACGACGACGTATGGGCCCTGTCCGCCCGCACCGCGGCCCGCCGCACCGCCGCCGTCCTCCAGGACGCCACCGGCAACACCACCGGCCTGACCGTCACCGAGATCGTCGCGCTCGGCCGTGCCCCGCACCACGGGCTGCTGGGGCGCGACGGCGCCGAGGACCACCGCGCGGTGGAGGAGGCCATCGACCGGTGCGGCGTACGACCGTACGTGGAGCGGGACTACGCCTCCTTGTCCGGCGGCGAGCGCCAACGTGTCCTGCTGGCACGGGCCTTGGCGCAGAATCCCCGGCTGCTCGTGCTCGACGAGCTGACCAACCACCTCGACATCCGCGCCAGGTTCGAGCTGCTGGACCTGGTCCGCGTCACCGGCGTCACCACGCTGGCGGTCCTGCACGACCTCGACCTGGCCGCCCGGCTCTGCGACCACCTGGTCGTGCTGCACGAGGGAGCGGTGGTCGCGGCGGGGCCGGTCCTGGAGGTGCTCACCCCGAAGATCCTCGCCGACGTCTTCGGAGTACGAGCGTCCGCCGAGCGGCACGCCGACGGCGTCGTCCGCATCACCTACGCGGCTCAGCCTCTCGCCCACGCGGAGGGCCGGTCACGGGATGGGACGGTGAGGTGAACCGGCGTCCGGTGGGTCCCGACTCCACCACACGCCCCTCGGACATCACGGCGAGGGGGTCGCTGCGGTCGGCGACGAGCCGCAGGTCGTGACTGACCAGGACGAGGGACAGGCCACGCCGGGAACGGAGTTCCGTCAGCAGGTCCATGACGGCGACGGTGGTGTCGGTGTCGAGCGCCGAGGTGACCTCGTCGCAGATCAGCACGTCGGGGTCGGCCGCGAGAGCGCGGGCTACGGCGACGCGCTGGCCGCCGGACAGCTCGTGCGGGTATCGGTCGGCGAAGGCGGCGGGCAGGCCGACCTGGTCGAGGAGTTCCAGGGCCCGGTCGGGGACCGCGTCCCGCCCGGCCCGGCGGTGCAGCAGGAGCGGCCGGCGCAGGGTGGCCCCGACGGTGCGGCCGGGGTTGAGAGTGCCGAGGGGGTCCTGGGGCACGAGTGGGAGGCGGCGGCGCTGGTCGCGGGAGCGGCCGTGTGCGGTGGGGGCGAGGGGGGTGTCACCCAGGCTGACGGTGCCGGCGGTGGCGCGGTGCAGGCCGACGAGGGTACGCAGCAGGGTCGTCTTCCCGGAGCCGGAGGCGCCGACGACGCCGACAGCGTCTCGTCGTACAACGCCGAGCCGGACCCACCGTCCGCCGCGGCCCTCCGACTCCTCGCCGTCGCGTCCCGTGGGCATCGAGGCGCTGTCCGGAGCTCCACTTGAGAGGCCCTGTTGACAGGTTTCCTGTCGGTCGCGAGACTGCCAGCCATAGCCAGGAATCCTGTCGATGAATGGGGCGGACGCGCCGCACGGCCGCCGTCGAATTCAAGGAGGCCGCGATGAGGACCCCAGTCGCCCTGCTGACCCTCTGTCTGTGTGCCGTCACCCCCGTGCCCGCGCAGGCCGCCACGGATACCCACCTGGAGGGTCGCCTTCCCTCCGGCGCCGCATACGTGATGGACGTCCCCGCCGCCTGGAACGGCACCGTGCTCCTGTACAGCCACGGCTACGTCCCCGCCGGCGGGCCCAACCCCGCCCAGAACGCGCCCGGTCCGGCCACCGCGCACTCCCTTCTCGACCGGGGCTACGCACTCATCGGGTCCTCGTACGCGACCAGCGGCTGGGCGGTCCCGGAAGCCGTGCCCGACCAACTCGCCACCCTCGGCCTGTTCACCGACAGGTTCGGCACGGCGCGGCGGACCATCGCCTGGGGAACGTCGTACGGCGGACTCGTCACGACGACCCTGGCCGAGCGGCACGCGGACCGCTTCGATGGCTCGCTCTCCCTGTGCGGGCTGGTGCAGGGCGGGGTGGCGAACTGGAACAGCACGCTGGACCCGGTGTTCGCGCTCAAGACGCTGCTGGCCCCGGACGCGGACATTCCGCTCACGGGATTCCAGGATCAAGCGCAGGCGCGGAGCGCCGCCGACGCCCTGCTCTCCGAGGCAGCCGCGGCCCAGCGGACCGCCGGGGGCCGCGCCCGCCTCGCCCTCGCCGCCGCCCTGCACGACATCCCCGGCTACAACAGCACCACGCAGACCGAGCCCCGCCCCACCGACTGGGACGCCCAGGAGGTCAACCAGTACACCGCCGTCGCGGGGCTCCTCCAGGCGCCCGCCTTCAGCTGGCGGCAGGAGGCCGAGACTCGCGCCGGCGGCAACATGTCCTGGAACACGGGCGTCGATTACACGGCGATGCTCCACCGCTCCCCCCTGTTCAAGGAGGTGACGGAGTTGTACAAGGAGGCCGGTCTCTCGCTGCGCACCGACCTCGCGGCACTCAACCGCGCACCCCGTGTCACCGCCGACCCCGCCGCCGTACGGTGGATGGAGCGGACCAGTGTCTTCAAGGGCCGGCTCACCGACCCCCAGCTCGACATCCACACGACGGGCGACCCGTTGATCCCCGTCCAGGCCGAGAGCGCCTACCGCCGGGCCGCCGTCGCAGCCGGTGCGGGCGCCCTGCTGAGCCAGGCCTACGTCCACGGCCCCGGGCACTGCACTTTCACCTCGGGCGAGATGGCCGGCGCCCTGGACGCCCTGGAACACCGCCTGGACACCGGCCGCTGGGACACCTCGCCGGACGCGCTCAACTCCCGTGCTCGGCAGGCGGATCCGGCGAGCGAGCCACGATACGTCGGCTACCGGCCCGCTGCGTATCCGCGCCCGTACGATCTCGCGCACCCGGAGGACTCCCGGCCGTGACGGCCTGGCGGACGGAGCGGTCTTCAGGCGTGACGCATGTCAGGAAAGCTGTCGCCACGCGTGGTCGAGCGCGACGCGCAAGGTGTCGGTCTGGTCGGCGGTGAGGCCGTCGGTCATGCGCCGCTCCACTTCCCGTACGGGCTGCGCGTAGTCGGCGAGCAGCTGGTGTCCGCGATCGGTCAGCGCGATGAGGAGTTCGCGCCGGTTGGCCGGGTTGGGGCGCCGGGTGACGTAGCCCCGGCTCTCGAGTGTGCGGACCATGTCGGCCATCGACTGCGCGGTGACGAAGGAGTCACGGGCGAGCTGCGCTGCGGTGAGGCCGTCACGGCGCTCCAGCACGGTCAGCGCGGTGTACTGCAGGGCGGTCATGCCCGAGGGCTTGAGCACCTCGTCGAGCCTGGCCCGGACGACGAGTTCGGCTCGTTTGACCAAGTAGAGCAAGGACGGGGGCGCCTTCACTCCTGGGCCGGCCGGCTGCGCGGATTCCGACACGAGACCTCCTTGTTCTCGGCTGTCCCGACGGGTGCCTCGCGGCTGCGCGCCCCGCGGAAGGACTGGCCTCACCCTACCCCATTGACAGGTTTCCTGTCGGTCGCGAGACTGGCGGCCATAGCCAGGAATCCTGTCAATGAAGGGTGGCACCATGGATCTGACGGGGAAGGTGGCCGTCGTCACCGGCAGCGGTCGCGGCCTCGGGTTCGCCTACGCCCGGGCACTCGCCGCGGCCGGAGCGTCCGTCGTGATCAACGACATCGATCAGCAGGTCGTCGATGCGGCGAGGGAGGCCGTGGAGTCCGCCGGCGGCAAGGCGATCGGAGTCACCGCGGCGGTCGGCACAGCCGCCGCGGCCGAGGAACTGGTCTCCGCCGCGACGGAGTACTTCGGCCGGCTCGACGTACTGGTGACCAACGCCGGCATCCTGCGGGACAAGGTCCTGTGGAAGATGACCGACGACGACTTCGACGACGTGGTCCGGGTCCACCTGCGCGGCACCTTCACCTGCGCTCGGGCGGCCGCGGTGCGGATGCGGGAGCAGGGCGAGGGCGGCCGCATCATCCTGATCGGTTCGCCGGCCGGGCAGCGCGGAAACTTCGGGCAGACCAACTACGCGGCGGCCAAGGCCGGCATCGTGGCCATGGCCCGCACCTGGGCCCTGGAGCTGGCTCGGGCGCAGATCACGGTGAACGCCGTCGTCCCGGTGGCCGCCACCGAGATGACCAAGACCATTCCGGCGTTCGCACCCGCCATCGAGGAGGCCGAGCGCCTCGGCGTCCCACTGCCGGACTGGATGCGCAAGCAGGAGGGACTGGGCACCGCGGAGGACGCCGCCGGCCTGGTCGCCTTCCTCGCCTCCGACGCCTCGGCCGCCGTCACCGGCCAGGCGATCGGCATCGGCGGGGACCGGCTGGCGCTGTGGTCCCATCCGCAGGAGAAGAAGGTCGATCTCCGCGACGGCGGCTGGAGCGCCGACGAGATCGCCGCCGCCTGGCGCGACGGTGTCGGCGCGCAACCCGAGGCGTTCGGCATCCCCGCACCCCAGCAGCCGGCGGGACACTGACATGGCCGCCCCCACCCTCATGGACCCGGCCCGGCTGACCGCGATCGACGTGCACACGCACGCGGAGGTGTCCCGCACGGGCCTCCCCTCCCTCAGCCCGGAGTTGATGGCCGCCTCGGAGAAGTACTTCGCCGCCCACGGCCACCGGCAGCCCACGATCGACGAGACCGCCGACTACTACCGACAACGGAACATGGCAGCCGTCGTCTTCACCGTCGACGCCGAGCACGCCCTGGGCCAGCCGCCCATCCCGAACGAGGAGATCGCCGAGGACTGCGCCGCGCACGCCGACGTCCTGATCCCCTTCGCCTCGCTCGACCCGTGGCGCGGACGCGCGGCGGTGCGCCAGGCGCGCCGACTCGTCGCGGAGTACGGCGTGAAGGGCTTCAAGTTCCATCCCAGCCTGCAGGCCTTCTCACCCGACGACCGCATGGCCCGTCCGTTGTACGAAGCCATCGAAGAACTCGGTGTGCCGGCGCTCTTCCACACCGGTCAGACCGGCATCGGCGCAGGGGTACCGGGGGGCGGAGGCATCCGCCTGAAGTACTCCAACCCCCTGCTGATCGACGACGTGGCCGCCGACTTCCCCGGCCTGCGGATCATCCTGGCCCATCCGTCCTTCCCGTGGCAGGACGAGGCCCTCGCGGTGGCGACCCACAAGCCGAACGTGTACATCGACCTGTCCGGCTGGTCCCCCACATACTTCCCGCCGCAGCTCGTCCGCTACGCCAACACGCTGCTGCAGGACAAGGTGCTCTTCGGTTCGGACTACCCGGTCATCACCCCTGACCGCTGGCTGAGCGACTTCGCGAAGCTGGACATCAAGCCCGAGGTCAGGCCACGCATCCTCAAGGACAACGCGCTGCGCCTGCTCGGCCTCACGAAGAGCTGACCGTCGCATCTGCACCCGCCATGCCCACTTCCGGCACCGGCGCACCGACGAGGCCCGGGCAGGCGGCTGTCCGCCCCGTGCCCGTCGGGCACCCCTTCCGTCACCCGCGAGCCCGGCCGTCCCGATGGAAGGCCAGGCTCCCGTCCGAGAGGCAGGGCATCCGTATGCGCAACCAAGGCGTCGGATCCTGGACCGCGCGGCGCGCGCGGAAAGACCCGCACCGTACCGCCGTCGTCCACGACGGTCTCCGGATCACCTACGCCCAGCTGCACGACCGCGCCACGCGCCTCGCTCACCACCTGCGCCGTCTCGGCGTGCGTCCCGGCGACCGCGTCGCCTTCCTCGGCCCCAACCACCCCTCCTTCCTGGAGACCTTCTTCGCGGCGGGTCACCTCGGGGCCGTCTTCGTGCCGCTCAACACCCGGCTCGCCGATCCCGAACTGCGGTACTGCCTCCAGGACTCCGGGGCGAGCGTCCTGGTGCACGCCCCGGCCTTCGAGCCCTTCGCCCTCTCCTGCGGCACCCGGCACCTGGTCGCCGTGGGAGACGGCCTGGACAAGGACCTGGCCGCCTGCTCACCGGTGCCGCTCGACACTCCGGTGACGCACGCCGACCCCGCCATCATCATGTACACCTCCGGGACAACCGGGCGTGCCAAGGGTGCCGTGCTCACCCACGGCAACCTGATCTGGAACAGCCTGAACACCCTGGTCGACGGGGAGTTCGCCGCGGGCGACGTGACTCTGCTGTCCGCGCCGCTGTTCCACACGGCCGCGCTGAACATGACCTGCCTGCCCACCGTTCTCAAGGGCGGTACGCTCGTCCTCCAGGAGTCGTTCTCTCCGTCGCGCACTCTCGACCTGGTCGAGCGCCTCCGGGTCACGGTGATGTTCGGGGTGCCGGCCATGTTCCAGCAGATCGCCGCGGAGCCCCGGTTCGCCGACGCCGACCTCTCGTCGCTGCGGATGCTGCTGTGCGGGGGCGCTCCGGTACCCGAAGCGCTGATACGGACCTACCAGCAGCGCGGACTGGGTTTCCTCCAGGGCTACGGCATGACCGAGGCGTCCCCCGGCGTGTGCCTGCTCGACGCCGAGCACGCCCTCGACAAGGCCGGCAGCGCCGGCACCCCTCACTTCTTCAGCGACATCCGCATCGTCGACCCCGACGGCAGCGATGCCCCGCACGGCGAACTGCTGGTGGAGGGCCCGAACGTCATGAGCGGTTACTGGAACCTGCCCGAGGAGACGGCCGCGGCCATCCAGGACGGCTGGCTCCGCTCCGGCGACATCGCCCGCACCGACGAGGACGGGTACGTCACCATCGTCGACCGCGCCAAAGACATGATCATCTCGGGTGGGGAGAACATCTACCCGGCCGAGATCGAGAACGCCCTGCACCAGCACCCGGCCGTCGGCGACTGCGCCGTCATCGGTGTCCCGGACGACAAGTGGGGTGAAGTCCCCCGCGCCGTCGTGGTCCTGGCACCCCGTGCCCGGGCGAGCGCCGAGGACATCCTCGCCTTCCTCGAAGGACGCCTGGCCCGCTACAAGATCCCCAAGTCGCTCGTCCTCACCGACGCGCTGCCCCGCAGCGGCGCCGGGAAGCTGCTCAAGCAGCGTATCCGCGACAACTTCGGTACCACTTCCTGAAGGAGCCTCCTGCCATGGCCGCATCCCGCACCGTCACCGGACTCGCCGAGATCAAGGCCCTCGCCGGGACCGACCTCGGCCGCACCGACTGGCTGGAGATCACCCAGGACCGGGTGAACACCTTCGCCGACGCCACCGACGACCACCAGTGGATCCACACCGACCAGGAGCGTGCCGCCACCGGTCCGTTCGGAGGGACGATCGCCCACGGGTACCTGACCCTGTCCTTGGTCATCCCCCTCTTCAACCAGCTGCTGGCCATCGAGGGCACGTCGATGAGCCTCAACTACGGCCTGGACAAGGTCCGTTTCCCTCGTCCGGTGAAGGTCGGCGCGAAGATCTGTTTGCACGGCGTGGTGGAGTCCGTGGAGGAGGTCGCCGGCAACGGCGTCGAGATGCGGCTCGCCTTCACCGTGGAGATCGAAGGCTCCGACAAGCCCGCCTGCGCCGCGCAGGCCGTCTACCGCCACTACGCCTGACGCTCGCCGCCGACACCGACCACGAGGCCCGTCCTCCGCGGCACACCGGCCGTCGTGCTGCGGAGGACGGGCCGGTCGCCGGGAGAGCCGGCTGCCGCCCCGCCTCCGCGCCGAGTCGCTCCGGCGGCGCGCTACGAAGCCTGAGCGGTCTCCGGCTGACCGCCGACGGACAGGGGCTCCGAGGACTCCCCGGACATGTCGGTGAGATCGGTGCGGCTGGTCTCTCCGAGCAGGGCGAGGCACACCACCGTGCCCAGACAGAACGTGGCGATGATCGCAGAGATGATCGGCGTTGCCCGGCCGCCGGCGTCCGTCTGCACCTCGGTGAAGATCAGCGGCGCGAAGCCGGCCCCCAACCCCGCGATCTGATAGCCGAGGGAAGCGCCGGTGTAACGGCTCCGGGTGGAGAACAGCTCCGTGTACAACGCGGCGAGCGGGCCGTACATCATCGGGTGGACCAGCGACTGCCCCACCACGAGCGCCAGTACGAGCAGCGCCGTGCTGCCCGTGTCGACGAGCGGGAAGAGCGCGAAGGAGTAGGCGCCCACCGCCAGCGCGCCCGCCAGGACGACCGGCCGCCGTCCCACGCGGTCCGACAGCGCCGACCAGCCGACCTTACAGGCACGGCCCATGGGGCTGACCGACTCCGCAGACCTGATCCGCCGCGCCTTCGACATCGACGGCATCGCCGCCCGCTACCGGGCGTTCCTGGACCAGTGGGACACCGGCGCGCCTCCGGCCGCGGCGGATGACGCCCTCGCCCGCCAGATCCTTCTGCACACCGACTGGCTGCAGGTCGTCCGATGGGACCCCCATCTGCCGGCCGAGCACCTGCCCGAGCGGTGGCCCGCCATCCGCGCCGAGCAGGTCTTCCGCCTCCTCGACCACACGATCGCCCCGGACGCCGCCAAGCTGGCGGCAACGCTGCTGGACGAAATCACCCTGTGACACCGCTTGCGGCGGCGGTATCCCGCGCCGAGAGAAGTGCCCCGACGTCTACGGACGGGGTGCTTCGACCGCCAGGGCGTCACTCCAACCGACCCTCCCGACGCCCGGTGCACGCTGCCCGCCCTGAGTCGCCGTCCGACAAGGGCGCCTGCCGGGCAACTGCCCTGGTCAGGCGCCCTTGTCTCCCGTCTAGAAGAAGCCCAGCCTCTTCGGCGAGTACGAGACCAGGAGGTTCTTCGTCTGCTGGTAGTGCTCCAACATCATCTTGTGCGTCTCGCGACCGATCCCGGACTGCTTGTAGCCGCCGAACGCCGCGTGCGCGGGGTAGGCGTGGTAGCAGTTGGTCCACACGCGGCCCGCCTGGATCGCGCGGCCCGCGCGGTAGGCGGTGTTGATGTCCCGGGTCCACACGCCCGCGCCCAGGCCGTACAGCGTGTCGTTGGCGATTTTGACCGCGTCGTCGAAGTCGTCGAAGGACGCCACCGAGACGACCGGGCCGAAGATCTCCTCCTGGAAGATCCGCATGCGGTTGTCGCCCTCGAAGATGGTCGGCTGGACGTAGTAGCCGCCCTTCAACTCGCCGTCGTGCTCCACGCGCTCACCGCCCGTGAGGATCTTCGCGCCCTCCTGCCGGCCGATGTCCAGGTAGGAGAGGATCTTCTCCAGCTGGTCGTTGGAGGCCTGGGCGCCGATCATGGTGTCGGTGTCCAGCGGATGGCCCGGCTTGATGCGCCGGGTGCGTTCGACGGCCGCCTCCAGGAACTCCGCGTAGTGGCCGCGCTGGATCAGCGCCCGGGACGGGCACGTGCAGACCTCGCCCTGGTTGAGCGCGAACATCGTGAAGCCTTCGAGCGCCTTGTCGCGGAAGTCGTCGTCGTGCGCCCACACGTCGTCGAAGAAGATGTTCGGCGACTTCCCGCCGAGCTCCAGGGTGACCGGCTTGATGTTCTCCGAGGCGTACTGCATGATCAGCCGCCCGGTCGTGGTCTCCCCGGTGAACGCGACCTTCGCCACCCGCGGGCTCGACGCCAGCGGCTTGCCCGCCTCCACACCGAAGCCGTTGACGATGTTCACCACGCCCGGCGGCAGCAGGTCCGCGATCAGGCTCATCCAGTAGTGGATCGAGGCCGGGGTCTGCTCGGCCGGCTTGAGGACCACCGTGTTCCCCGCGGCCAGCGCCGGCGCGAGCTTCCACGTCGCCATCAGGATCGGGAAGTTCCACGGGATGATCTGCGCGACCACACCGAGCGGCTCGTGGAAGTGGTACGCCACCGTGTCGTCGTCGAGTTCTCCCAGCGACCCTTCCTGTGCCCGGATCGCGCCCGCGAAGTAGCGGAAGTGGTCGATGGCGAGCGGGATGTCGGCCGCCAGCGTCTCGCGCACCGGCTTGCCGTTCTCCCAGCTCTCCGCCACCGCCAGCGGCTCCAGGTACGCCTCCATCCGGTCGGCGATCTTCAGCAGGATGTCGGCGCGCTCCGCCACCGGCGTACGGCCCCACCCGGGCGCCGCCTCGTGCGCCGCGTCCAGCGCCCGCTCGACGTCCTCCGCGGTACCGCGCGCGACCTCCGTGAACGGCTGCCCGTTGACCGGCGACGGATTCTCGAAGTACTGCCCGCGCGCGGGCGGCACATAGGCACCGCCGATGAAGTGGTCGTAGCGCGCCTGGTAGGAGACGATCGCGCCGTCCGTGCCCGGCGCCGCGTAACGAGTCATCCTGGTCTGCCTCCCGGTGCGGCGCTGCCCGCCGTTGGGCAGCTCTCGGCGCGAGGCTAGGCAAGCGGACGTTGCAAGTACGTTGCGCCGCAGGTCCGCGCCGCTGCCCCGCCGTCCGGCACCCCCAGCTCGGCCTCCAGCGCGGCGAGCCGGGCCCGGACCGCGGCCGTGGGGCGCACCGCGGCCAGCGCCCGCCACACCTCCAGGTCGTCCTCGCCCCACGGCGCGTGCGCCCAGTCCGCCAGCAGGTCCGGATCGCCGTGCGCGATCAGCGCCGTGCGCAGTCCGCCGGCGAGCCGCTCCCGCAACCGGACGATCGCCGGTGCCTGCGAACCGGGCAGCAGGGGGCCGCTGTACGCTTCCGCCGCCGCGGTGAGCGCACCCGTCCGCAGCCGCCGCTCGACCACGGTGGCATCCGACTCGACCGCGGCCGTCAGCCGGTACGGCCGTGAGGCGAGCAGCCCCGGGCCCCACAGCCGCCGCAGCCGGGCCAGTTCGGCCCGCAGCGTCACCGGGGTCACCGACTCGTCCGCATACAGCGCGCACAGCAGTTCGTCACCGCTCAGGCCCTCGGGATGCCGGGAGAGCAGCACCAGGATCTCGCTGTGCCGGCGGCTGAGCCTGACCCGCCGTCCCTCCAGAGCGAGTTCGGCCTCGTCCCGGCCGAGCGCGCTCAGCAGCGGCGCCTCCTCGGGAGGGGGCGGGGCGAGCAGGGCGAGCTGTGCCTCGGCGGCCCGCGCCACCGCCTGCACGAAGCCGAGGCTGTGCGGATGGGCGAGCCTGTCCCCACCGGTGATGTCCACGGCCCCGAGGACCCGTCCGGTGCGAGGATCGTGCACCGGAGCGGCGGCGCACGTCCACGGCTGCACCCGCCGTATGAAGTGCTCCGCGGCGAAGACCTGCACGGGCCGGTCCACCGTCACCGCGGTGCCCGGCGCGTTGGTGCCGACCGCGCTCTCCGACCAGCGGGCCCCGGGCACGAAGTTCATCCCGTCCGCGCGACGCCGGGTCGCCGCATGCCCCTCCACCCACAGCAGTCTGCCGTGCGCGTCGCACACCGCGAGCAGATGCTCGCCATCGGCGGCGAACGTGCCCATCAGCTCCCGGAACAGGGGCATCACCCGGGCCAGCGGATGCTCCGCGCGGTAGGCGCCGAGATCGCCGTCGGTCAGCTCCACGCTGGCGGTGCCGTCCGGCCCGACCCCGGCCCGCGCACTGCGCCGCCACGACTCCGCCACCACCGACCGCACCGGCCGCGGCACCGTGCCCACCGAGGTGAACGTCTCGTGCGCCCGGCGCAGCACCTGGACACGCTCGGCGGGGTCGGCCCCCGGTTCCAGGGCAACCCATGGATCGGTCAACTCGGCCTCCCCGGACGGCGGTACGGCGCTGATGCGGTGCGGCGGTGGTGACTCTGACTCGGCGGTGGTGCCCCATCCTCACTCCGGGCGTTCGCGCGGACAACCGGTGCGACGGCGGATCGGCCTCCGGTCAGGCGAAGTTGACCAGTCTGATGTAGCGCACCCAGTCCCACAGCGGCCCAGGATCGGTGTGGCTGGTGCCGGGCACCTGATAGTGGCCGATGATGTGCTCCCTGTCCCGGGGGATGCCGTACTTGGCGCAGATCGCGGCGGTGAGCCTCGCCGACTGCTCGTAGAGCACGTTGGTGAAGTAGGCGGGCTGATCCACCCAGCCCTCGTGCTCGATGCCGATGCTGCGCGCGTTGTAGCTCCAGTTGCCCGCGTGCCAGGCGATGTCGGCTTCGTGTACGCACTGGGCGACGTGCCCGTCCGCCGAGCGGACCACGTAGTGCGCGGAGACCTTCTTCTGCGGATCGCTGAAGATCGCCAGCGTGTCGGAGTACGTCTCCTGCGTGACGTGGATGATCACACGGTCGACGCTGTACTCGTCGGGGCGGTCGGACACCGAGTAGTTGGAGGTGCTCGCCGGCCGCCACTCGGCGGGCGGGTAGTCGACGGTCGCGCTCTGCGCGGCGGCACGCGGGTCGGGAAGCAGCGCGTAGGGGACGGCAGCGACTGCCGCGCCCTTCAGCAGCCGTCGCCGGCTGAGCCGCGGTTCGGTTCGGTCCATGTCCATGACGGGATGCCTTTCGGGATGCCTTGGGGATGCCTTTCGGGAGGCGTCTGGGGAGTCAGGGAGTTCCGGGAGATCAGGGGAGTTCTGGGGTGGTCTGGGAGTCAGGGGTACGACGGGAGCCGTCAGTGGCGCAGGGCTCGCGCGGTCTCCCGCAGGTGCGCGTGCACGCCGCGGTATGTCTCCCGCGCCGGGAGCCATTCCTTGCGGAGCTTGGCCACGCACGTGTAGTTGGTGTCGCACACGTTGGCCAACGGTGACTCGACCGCCTGGGTTGCGAATTGGTACGCGTCCAGCTCACTGAACCCGTAGTCGCGCACCAGCCACCGCACCAGGTCGAGCTGCGATATCCGGAACGCGTCCTCCAGCGGGCGGGCCGAGCCGGTCGAGATGATGTGCGTGTCCGACTCCAGCCGGGGCCACGGTGTGGCGACGTCCTTGAGGAGGTCCACGACGACCACCGTGTTCATCGCGCACTCCACGGCCACCCCACAGGTCTCTCCCTCGCCCTGCCGGGCATGGCCGTCGCCGAGGCTGAGCAGGGCACCCTCGACGTTGACGCCCAGGTAGCAGGTGACTCCGGCCCGCATCTCGGGTGTGTCCATGTTTCCGCCGTGCGCATCCGGCACCAGGGCCGAGCGCACCTCCAGGTCGGCGGGTGCCACGCCGACCGTTCCGTGCATCGGGTCCAGCGGCAGCTCCACCCGGATGTCGCTGTCCTGCGCCTGGAACAGCGTGGTCCGCCGGGCCCGGTCCAGCTGCCAGATCCAGACCCGCTCCGGCAGCGGTGGCTGCAGGGTGGCCGTGGTGTGTGTGGAGGTGAGCGCGCCGAAGAGAGGGACCGTCGTGGACGCCGCCCAGTCGCGGGCCGGTTCGATCGACACGAAGTGCACGGCCACGGTGTCGCCGGGCTCGGCGCCCTCGATGTGGAACGGGCCGGTCTGCGGATTGAGGTAGGGGAACTCGCACACCTCGGACACGAGATCCTTCTCGGACCGGACCCGGCCGGCGAAGCAGTCCTCCGTGTACAGGTCGAGAACTGTGCCGGGCGTGATCCGTGCCAGGGGTGCCGCTCCGCCGAACGTCCAGGCGTACTGATCCGGCTCCGGGCGCACGGTGAGGATCCGGGGGTCTGTCATCGTGGCAGCGCTCCCTTCTGAAGAGCGGTCAGTTCCGGGGGGGGCCGGGTGTGGCAACCGCCCGGTGTGACGGTTGATCAGCGGACCACGGTCCCGTCCTGCCGGCCGGTACCGGGGTCGTACGCGTCGAGGTGCACCCGCGCGGTCTCGGCTATGCACTCGGGGTGCCGCCGTATGAGCACGAGCAGGACCACCACGCCCACCGCCAGCCACGCGCCGACGATCGGACCCGCGTAGGACACCGGGGCCGTCAGTTCTGTCACGAAGTCGAAGACCGGGAGACCGGCGGCCGTCAGCAGGGCGGGGATGAACGCGGCGATGCCCAGCACCGGGAAGACCAGGTGCCGTACCGGCTTGAAGGCGGCTCGGCCGGCGCGCAGGAAATGGCCGGAGCAGGAGAGAATGACGACGATGTAGACGCCGACGACGACCGTGACGATCACCGTGGCGAGGAGCAGATACGCGGTCACGGGGTCGTAGGCGAGGCCCAGCCCCAGCGCCGCTGCGACCGCCACGGCGCTCTGCACGGCGATGCCCGCCACGGGGGAGCGGTGCCGGGGATGGAGCGTGGCGAGCAGGCCGGGCAGGACGCGGATGCGGGCCAGGGCGAAGGCCGTGCGGGTCGAGACGTTCGCGCACGCGTTGGCGTTCGCGATCGTGGAGTTGACCACCGCGAGGAACACCAGCACCCAGAAGAGACCGAACGAGGCGCGGGCGACGCCCTCCCAGCACGCCTCGCCCGAGGCGCCGAACTTCGCGAAGCGGTCGGGGCCGAAGTAGACGGTCATCGCATAGGTCGTCAGCACGTAGAACAGGCCGATGCCCAGGGCCGCTCCGAGGACCGCGCGGTGCATCGTCCGCCGTGGGTCGCGCGTCTCCTCGGCGAGCGGTGCCGCCGCCTCGAACCCGGCGAACGCCAGCACCGTGTACACGGATCCGGCGAACACCCCGGCGGTGCCCGCGTACCCGTCGGCGGTGTGGGACGTGCCGAACACCGACAGCGTGTTGGCGCTGCCGGCCTTCCCGATGAGCAGGACCGCGAACACCAGGAGGACGAGGACCTCGAAGACGCCGAGGACGGTGCCGAGGCGGGCGGCCGCGCGGACGCCGAGATAGCCGGCGAGGGCGATCACGCCGGCCCCCGCCAGCGCCCACGGCCACCACAGGTCCTCCGGGTACGCGGACCACTCCGCGTGCAGCGTGCCCGCCGCCGTGAACCCCAGCTGCAGGAGCAGCAGCGGTGGCACCAGCATCTCCACGAAGACGTACGCCCAGCCGACGAGGAAGCCGACGGCCGGGTGCAGGCCCCGCGCGGCGTACGTCGCCACCGAGCCCGCCGCGGGCAGCTCCCGGGCCAGCTCGGCCACGCAGGAGGCGGTGAAGAGACAGGCCACCAGGGCGACCAGTACCGCCAGCGGAAGACTCCCGCCCGCGAAGGCGGCGCCGGACGGGATCGACGCGGCCACCGCGGCGGCCGGCGCCATCGCCGTGATGCTCTGGAACAGGACTTCCCGTAATCCGATGGCGTCGCGCCGCAGCGCCCCGGTCTGCTCCCCGTGCATGTGTCCCCCGATCCGCGTCCGTCCGCTGCCACCCGTCGACTGCGTGGTTGCTCATCCCGCAAGCGCCCGGCCGCTCATGACGGGCCGTCGGCTGGGCCTCGCGTGAATCACGGTACGGCGCGGCCCGATCGGGCAGAAGGCCATGCCGCGGTTCCGTGGACAAGTCGCGGCTTGTGGATATCCCGGTCACCCGATCGGGCGAGTCCTGTGGCGCCCGGGGATCGGCGAACCGTTTCTTCCTCCGGCGCGCCGGGATGGCGACGACAGGCGCGCCGTCGTGGAAGAAGCAGCCGAACACTGGCCGGAGCCGGGCACGCTCCGGGAAACACGGCCCGCGAGCGGCGTCAGGCTCGATCCGCCACCATCGCGGGATCGTCCAGGACCGCACGGACGACCGAGTGCGCGGCGCCCAGCAGCGGACCCTGCGGGCCCAGCCCTGACACCGTCACCGGGCAGGCCGGGCCCGTCGTCCGGCCCGCCAGCTCCGATTCCAGCGCCGGCAGCAGCCACGGCGAGAGGCCGGCCAGGGCGCCGCCCAGGACCACCGTCTCGGGGTCGAGCAGGTTCACCGCTCCGGTCAGGGCGATGCCGAGCGCCGCACCGGCGTCCCGCAGAGCCCCCCGTACCCCTTCGTCGCCCGACTCGGCGCGCTCCGCGAGCAGGCCCACCAGATCCTCCCGCGGTTCCAGCCCGGCCGCGCGCAGTACCGCCTCCTCGCCCGCGTACTGCTCCAGGCATCCCCGGCCACCGCACGGGCAGGCAGGACCGTCCGGCCGTACCGGCACATGGCCCAGTTCGCCCGCGAAGCCACGGTTCCCGCGCAGCAGCCGGCCGTCCACGACGACCGCGGCCCCGATACCGATCTCGGCCGACACGTGCAGGAAATCACCGGGGGTGTCGGCGCCGAGCCACAGCTCGGCCAGGGCGCCGAAGTTGGCCTCGTTGTCCACGGTCAGCGGCGGGCCGTCGGGCAGCAGGTCGCCGAGGTCGGTGTCGTGCCAGTCGAGATTCGGGGCCCGTACGACCGTCCGTCCGTCCCTGGCCACCAGTCCGGGCACGGCGACCGCGAGCCCGGCGGGCCACAGTTCCGCCCGCTCCGCCTCCGCGACGACCCGGCGGATCAACGCCGTCAGCTGCTCGATGACGGGCCTGGGCGCCCGGCCGCGGTTGCCGCCGTGCCGTACGGCCCGAGCGCGGACCTCGCCGCGCAGGTCGACCGCGCACACCGCGAGGTGGTCGACGCCGATCTCCGCCCCGATCCCGGCCGGCCCCCGGCCGCTCACCGCGAGTGCCGACCCGGGCCGGCCCACCCGGCCCGGCCGCTCGGGACCGAGTTCCTCCAGCAGACCCCAGCGGATCAGCTCGTCCACCAGGGTCGACACCGCCGCCCGCGTCAGCCCGATCTGTGAGGCGACCGCCGCCCGGGACAGCGAACCCTCGGCGCTGACGGCATGCATCACCCGGGCGAGGTTGCGGCGGCGCATGCCCTGCTGGGTGTCCGGCAGGGCGCGCCCGGCGCCCGACGGGCGCGCCTCGTGCAGCGGTGCGGTCATGCCTCTGTCAATCCTCGGTGTCTGCCGCCCGGCTGGGGCGGCTCGGTCACTGGGTGTCCGTGTCCCGCTCCAGCAGCGGGGCCGCGTCGGAGAGTACCCCGGTGATCCGGTCGAGCGTCGCCGTGTCCTGTTCCACGGCCTCCAGCACCGGGCCCGCCGTCGTGTTCCAGCGGCGCGCCACCGCCGCGGGATCCTCGCCGGTCAGCAGTCCCGCCGCCTGCGCCGCCGCGCCCAGAGCGACCAGTTCCCTGGCCTCCGGGACCTGGACGGGCCGTCCGGACAGCCGGCGCACGGTGCGCTGCCAGGCCGTCCCCCGGGCGCCGCCGCCGATCAGCAGCAGCGGGGCGCTGCGGTCCGCGTCCTCGTCGAGGACCAGCTCGAGCGCCCCGAGCAGCGCGTGCACCGCTCCGTCGTAGGCGGCCTGGAGCAGCTGACCTGCGGTCGTGTCGTGCCGCAGCCCGTGCAGCAGCCCGGAGGCGTGCGGCAGGTTCGGTGTGCGCTCGCCGTCCAGGTAGGGCAGCAGCGTCACCGAGCCGCCCGGCTCCACCGCCTCGCGGTCCAGGCTCAGCAGGCCCGCGACACGGTCCACCGCGAGGGTGCAGTTCAGGGTGCAGGCCAGGGGCAGCCAGTCCCCGTGGGCGTCGGCGAAGCCCGCCACCGTGCCGGTCGGATCGGCGGGGCGGCGCTTGGAGACGGCGTAGACCGTGCCGGACGTGCCGAGGCTGAGCACCGGGGTGCCGGGCCGCAGGCCGAGGCCCAGCGCCGCCGCGGCGTTGTCGCCGGTGCCCGGGGCCACCAGCGTGCCCTTGGAGAACGGCAGGTCATGGCTGTCCCGCACGGTGCCGGCCACCTCGCCGGGGCGCACCACCCGGGGCAGCAGCGCCGGATCGAGGCCGATGTGCGCGAGGGTCTCCTCGTCGTACGCCTCCGTCGAGGACGCCCACCAGCCGGTGCCGGAGGCGTCGCCGCGGTCGGTCGTGCCCTGCCCGGTCAGGCGCTCGGTGAGGTAGTCGTGGGGGAGTCGTACCGCCCGGGTCGCGCGGACCGCCTCCGGCTCGTGCTCGGCGAGCCAGGCCCACTTGGTGGCCGTGAAGGACGCGCCGGGCACGCTGCCGGTCCGCTCCGCCCAGGCCTTCGGCCCGCCCAGCTCCTCCACCAGACGGCGGGCCTGCGGCGCCGAGCGGACGTCGTTCCACAGCAGCGCCGGACGCACCGGCTCGCCGTGCCCGTCCAGCGTGACCAGGCCGTGCTGCTGGCCGCCGATCGACACCGCCGCCGCCTCGTGCGCCGGTGCACCGCACTGCTGCAGCGCCGAGCACAGCGCCTCCCACCACTGACGCGGATCACTCTCCCGGCCCATGCCGGTGGTCACGGTGTGCGGCGCCTGGCCGCTCGCCACGACCTCCCCGGTCGCCGCGTCGACTACCAGCGCCTTCGTGGACTGAGTGGACGTGTCCACGCCGACGACGAGCGGACCCTCGGCTGCTGACATCGGGCTCTCCCTCTTCCGCGGCTCCGCGGGATGTGCGGTGGGCTGTCAAAGACACCTTCGTAGAGACACCTTGCCGTCGAAGACATCTTGTCTCTTCCCAGACGGTGCGCCCGCATACTAATTTGTAAACGGCCATGACGAAATAGTCTTACGCACCAAGGAGCCGCGGCATGAGCTACCAGCCCACCCCCGAGGACAGGTTCACCTTCGGCCTGTGGACCGTCGGCTGGCAGGGAAGGGACCCGTTCGGCGACGCCACCCGGCGCGCCCTCGACCCGGTCGAGACGGTGCGGCGCCTGGCAGAGCTGGGCGCCCACGGAGTGACCTTCCACGACGACGACCTGATCCCCTTCGGCTCCTCGGACACCGAGCGCGAGTCGCACATCAAGCGGTTCCGCCAGGCGCTGGACGCCACCGGGATGACCGTCCCGATGGCCACCACGAACCTCTTCACGCACCCCGTCTTCAAGGACGGCGCGTTCACCGCGAACGACCGTGACGTCCGCCGGTACGCGCTGCGCAAGACCATCCGCAACATCGACCTGGCGGTCGAACTGGGCGCGAAGACGTACGTCGCCTGGGGCGGTCGCGAGGGCGCCGAGTCCGGCGCCGCCAAGGACGTCCGCGCCGCCCTGGACCGCATGAAGGAGGCATTCGACCTCCTCGGCGAGTACGTCACCTCCCAGGGCTACGACCTCCGCTTCGCCATCGAGCCCAAGCCGAACGAGCCCCGCGGCGACATCCTGCTGCCCACCGTGGGGCACGCACTGGCCTTCATCGAGCGCCTGGAGCGGCCCGAGCTGTACGGCGTCAACCCGGAGGTCGGGCACGAGCAGATGGCCGGCCTGAACTTCCCGCACGGCATCGCGCAGGCCCTGTGGGCGGGCAAGCTCTTCCACATCGACCTCAACGGCCAGTCCGGCATCAAGTACGACCAGGACCTGCGCTTCGGCGCCGGCGACCTGCGCGCCGCGTTCTGGCTGGTGGACCTCCTGGAGAGCGCGGGCTACGACGGGCCCCGCCACTTCGACTTCAAGCCGCCGCGGACCGAGGATCTCGACGGCGTGTGGGCGTCGGCCGCGGGCTGCATGCGCAACTACCTCATCCTCAAGGAGCGCTCGGCCGCCTTCCGCGCCGACCCGGAGGTGCGGGAGGCGCTGCGCGCGTCGCGGCTGGACCAGCTGGCCCAGCCGACCGCGGCCGACGGCCTGCAGGCCCTGCTCGCCGACCGTACGGCCTTCGAGGACTTCGACGTGGAGGCGGCCGCCGCACGCGGCATGGCGTTCGAACGACTCGACCAACTGGCGATGGACCACCTGCTGGGCGCGCGGGGCTGACCGTCACGCGCGCGTACGGGTGACCATTCCGGTCGCCGAGGGTCCGACGGGTCGGCGACCCGGCCCGTCGGACTCCGTCACAGCTTCTTGGGCAGGCGTACGTACACCATCGTCGTCTTGATGCCGCTGTCGATCAGACGGCCCTGGGCGTCGAACGCCCCCGCCCCGTCGGTCATCCCGAAGTCGTTGTCGTTGACGAGCGCGAGCGTGTCGCGGTCCACGCGCGCGATGCCCTCGATCTTCCCCGGCACCCGGGCGACCTTGCCCAGGTCCACCACGAGCCGCTTGGACAGCACCGGCACACCCGAGGCCGCCGGGTCGTCCAGTTGCTCCAGCGACGGAGACGTCGTGTCGTCGTCCCATGCGCCGCCGAGAATGTTCGACGTGCGCCCGAGCTCGACCAGCTGCAGCCGGGCCGCCTTGTCCGTGCGCTCCTCGACGAGCAGCCGGTCCCGGCCGACCGCCACCACCGACGAGATCTTCAGCTCGGAGGTGTCGTCCTCGCCCGGGTCGACCACGTTCACCGGGTCGAAGCGGTAGGCGTACTCGGCCGTGACGGCCTTCTTGCGCGGCGAGAAGCGCAGCAGGCGGGTGGTGCGCGAGGCGTCCCCGGCGTCCGCGTCCGGCAGCTGGAGCGGGCTCTGGAGGGCCATCACCAGGTCCCCGCCGGGAAGCAGCGCCAGCCCTTCGAAACCCCGGTTGGTCTTGCGGTGCAGCAGGATCGACGGCAGCGCCTCCACCACCGGGTAGTCGGCGCCGGTCAGCGCCAGCCCCTTGGGCACGTAACGAGTGAGTACCTTCCCGCGCGCGGAGACGTGCACGAGGGACGGCCCGTACTCGTCGACGAGCCAGAAGCTGCCGTCGCCGGCCCGCACGACGCCCTCGGTGTCCATGCCGTTCGGGTCGTAGGCGAGCGGCGTTTGCGCGTCGTAGGTGTACGGCGCCTCGTCCCGGCTCTTCTGGTCGGGCAGCCCGGTGACGGCCTTCCCCGACGAGGTGGTCAGCGGTATCGCGTCGATGACCTCGACGCTGTCCCCGGAGACCCGGATCTTCACGATCGCGGGGTCGAAGCCCGGCACCGGGAAGGTGCGGCGCTTCTTGCCGGCCACCTTGATCTGGCCGTTGGGGCCACGGTCGGTCACCGTCCAGTACTCGCCCCTGCGGCCCGCCGGGTAGATGTCGCTGCCGATGCCGCCGAGCTTCACCCCGTGGTCGTCGGCCACGCTGCCGGGCAGCAGGGCGTTGCTGAACGTGCCGAGCGGGATCTCGCCGAGGGTCGCGGTGCGGACGACGTGAGCCTCCCCGGACGACCCCGCCGTGGCCGTCCCCGCGGCCACGAGGACGGCGGCCAGGGCCAGGGGCAGACCCGTGGCGACGGAACGGTGGACACGGCGCCGGCCGGCGGCATGCGGGGACATCGGGCCTCCAGGGAGCAAGGTCGTTGACTGCGGCCACGATTGGATCCCTGGAGGAACGTCGTACGACCGAGGGGTGAACGGCCGGCGTCCACCGCTCATCGGATCGTGCGGATCACGTGATGACCAGGTGTCAGAATCCTTCCGTTCCCTGCTCCTCCGGTCCGAGCCGCGCGGAGGTCAGCGCCGTCGCGGGGTCGGCGTCCGCCCCACCTGCCGGAACCCAGCGGCCCCTCTCGTCGCGATACGGCCACCAGTGGCCCTCGTGCCCGAGCCGCAGCTGAACGCCTTCGTCCTCGATGGTCCACCGGTTGCCGCACCGGTGGAACACCGGCCGCTCGTCCGCCTCCCAGGCGGCTTCCAGAGCCGCACGCGCGCGTGCGAGTGCCACACCCTCCACCTGCCACTCCTCGTCGAGTACCGCCAGTGCCGCCGGGCCCCCGGTCCGCCAGGCGCGGACAGCCGTCGCCAGCCCGTCGTGACCGCGCCCGGACCCCACGGCGAGCCGCTCGGCGGCAGCGGCGGGGGCGGGCCCGCACGCCAGCCGCACGGCGTCCTGAGCGACTGTCACCTCGCCCTTGGCCGTGTCCCCGGAACGGACCGCCGTCAGCAGCCGGTACGCCTCCACGGCGGCGCGGCCGGCCAGGTGTTCCAGGGCCTCGGGGTCGACCCCCGGCGGGACTGCCGAACCGGCGGCGAAGGAGGGCGGCATGCCGGGCGCGGGCGGGAGTCCGGGCACCTCGGGCAGCGGCGGAAGGATGTCGGCGGCCGCCCACGCCTCGGCCGCGTCCAGGCCTTCGCCCGTGGCGTTCGGTTCCGCGCGGTGTGCGGTGCCGCGGACGTGCAGCTCCGCCAGGAAAGCGTCCTTCTCCCGTCCGCGCATCAGCAGGAGCAGAAACGGATCCGCGTCCAGCAACCGTGCCACCTGGTGACACAGAGCGGCGGTGTGTCCGCAGTGGTCCCAGGTGCCGCAGTCGCACTCGGGTTCCAGATCGCCCAGGCCCGGCAGGAGTTCGATCCCCGCCACCGCCGCGTCCTCGATCAGATGCGGCGGAAGCTCCCGGTCGAGCAGCGCGGCCATGTGCCCCGCCTGCTCCACGGCCAGATCCTGGAACCGCACCCACTCCTCGTCGGACAGCTCCGGCAGCAGGACATCGGCTCGGTGGGCCGCACCGCCCAGGTCGCGTACGACGGCGGTGACCCGCCCCGGCCGTACGGTCACCGCCCCCACACCGCCCGCGCGCGCGAGCCGGCGTCCCGCCTTGACCGCCGCCGTTTCCAGGGCCGCGTCCTCCAGGGCCCGCAGCCAGGCGCGCCCCCACCAGCTCTCCGCGAAGCCGCGCCCGCGCGCGGGCGGCAGTGCGGCCAACGTGCGCTCCGCGTCCCGGCCGTGCTCGTCGTCGTAGCGGCTCATCGTGCCTCCCCGCGCAGTTCCACCAGTGCGGCCAGTTCCTCGTTCGACAGTTCCGTCAGGGCGGCCTCGCCGGTGCCGAGCACGGCGTCGGCCAGCTCCCGCTTGCGGCCCAGCATCTCCGCGATACGGTCCTCCAGGGTTCCCTCGGCGATCAGCCGGTGCACCTGCACCGGGCGGGTCTGGCCGATGCGGTACGCGCGGTCGGTGGCCTGTGCCTCCACCGCCGGATTCCACCAGCGGTCGTAGTGCACGACATGTTCGGCCCGGGTGAGGTTCAGTCCCGTCCCGGCGGCCTTGAGCGACAGCAGGAACACCGGCGCCTCGCCGGCCTGGAAGCGGCGCACCAGAGTCTCGCGCATCGCGACCGGCGTGCCGCCGTGCAGGAGCAGCGAGGGCACCCCGCGGGCCGTCAGGTGCCGTTCGAGCAGCCGGGCCATGCGCACGTACTGGGTGAAGACGAGCATGCCGGAGCCCTCCGCGAGGATGGTGCCGAGCAGTTCGTCCAGCAGCTCCAGCTTTCCCGAGCGTCCCGCGAGCCGCGGATCGTTCTCCTTCAGGAACTGCGCCGGGTGGTTGCAGATCTGCTTCAGGCCGGTGAGCAACTGCATGATCAGGCCCCGGCGGGCCATGTCGTCGGCGGTCGCGATCCGGTCCAGGGTCTCGCGGACCAACGCCTCGTACAGCCCTGCCTGTTCCGCCGTGAGGGCCACCGGGCGGTCGGTCTCGGTCTTCGGCGGAAGCTCGGGGGCGATGCCGGGATCGGACTTGCGCCGCCGCAGCAGGAACGGTCCGACGAGCCGGGCGAGCCGTTGCGCGGCGGCGGGATCCCGGCCGGCCTCGACGGGCTGCGCGTACCGCGCGCGGAAGGTGCCGAGCCGGCCGAGCAGGCCGGGTGTCGTCCAGTCGAGGATCGCCCACAGTTCCGTGAGATTGTTCTCCACCGGCGTGCCGGTGAGCGCCACGCGCGCGCGTGCGTCGATCGTGCGCAGCGCCCGCGCGGTCGCGGAGTAGGGGTTCTTCACATGCTGTGCCTCGTCCGCGACGACCATCCCCCAGGGCACACCGGAGAGCCGTTCGGCGTCCAGGCGCATCGTCCCGTACGTGGTCAGGACGAACTCCCCGTCCGCCAGCGAGGCCAGGTCGCGACCGGGTCCGTGGAACCGGCGCACCTTCACGCCGGGAGCGAACCGCTCGATCTCGCGCTGCCAGTTGCCCAGCAGCGAGGCCGGGCAGACGACGAGAGCGGGGCCGGTCGCCGAGGGCTCCGTCTGCCGGTGCAGGTGCAGCGCGATCAGCGTGATCGTCTTGCCGAGGCCCATGTCGTCGGCCAGGCAGCAGCCCAGCCCGAGCGCCGTCGTGCGGGCCAGCCAGTCGAGGCCGCGCAGCTGGTAGTCCCGCAGCGACGCGGCCAGGCCCGGCGGCGGCCCGACCGTGTGGCCCGGCTCGGTGGCCGTGAGCCGCTCCCGCAGACCCTCCAGCCATCCCGTGGGCCGCACGTCGACCCGCTGGCCGTCGACCTCCGCCGAGCCCGTCAGGGCGGCTGCCAGTGCCTCGACGGGAGTGAGGGAACGGTCCTGCTCGGTCCGGGCCCGCTCTGCCTGCCGCGGGTCGACCAGGACCCATCCGTCGCGCAGCCGCACCAGGGGACGCTTGGCCTCCGCGAGCCGGTCCAGCTCCTCCCGGGACAACTCCCGCCCGCCCAGGTCGAACCACCAGCTGAACGTGACCTTCGCGTCCGCGCGCAGGAACGACGGCGGCGCGGACGCGGCTCCCGGCGGTGCGGTGCCGTCGTCCGCCGGCCCGATGGCCGCGTGCGCGGTGAGACCGCGGGCCAGCTGCTTCGGCCAGTGCACGTCGACGCCCACCGCGGCCAGCGCCCGCGCGCCCTCGCCCAGCAGCTCGGCGATCTCGTCGTCGGCGAGGTCCACCGCGTCGGGCACAGCGGCGGAGAGCAGCGGCGTCAGCGTCGGCCAGGCGCGGGCCGCGCGGCGCAGTGCCAGCAGCGCGTCCGCACGCGCGCGTGGGGCGAACGCCGCGCCCCCGGCATCCGCACCGGTCCACAGGCCGGCGGCATCCATGACGTCCGCCGATCCGCTCGGACCGTGCACCTGGAGCACCGCGCGGAAGCGGACCGGAGCGTCATCCGTGGGTACGGCCTCGTCGAGACCGGAAGCATCCACGCGCAGCGACAGCCGCACACCCGCGTCATGGCCGGCGGCGATGTCGTCGGCCCACGCCCGCAGCTCGGGCAGATGCTGCGGCTCGGTCGCCGCGTACGCGGGGCCACCGGTCACCAGCGGGGCGGCGGGGGAGCGCGGGAGTACGTCGGCGACCGCGTCGAGGAAGGCGCGCAGCAGCCGCTCCGGGTCGGGCAACAGCAGCGGCCCCTCCGCCGCGAGCGGCACAGCATGCGCCTCCGGAGGCATGGCGGCGGCGAGTTCGCGGACCAGCTCCACATCGCGCGCGGACAGCGGTCCCACGCGCCAGGCATCGTCGTCACCGGGGGACAGCCCCGGCAGGAGAAGACCGCGCGCGAGGAAGCCCAGGGCCAGTTCACAGGCGGTGCGCCAGAAGGCGGCGGCCCGGTGCTCCCCCGGCAGCGCACGCGCGCGCGTGAGCAGCGGAAGGGCGCTGCGGACCGGTAGCAGGAGGACGGGCAGCGCGACGCGCTCGACGCCGCCGTCCGCCGAGGGCATCGCCAGGTCCAGAGAGGTCAGGGAGCCTTCCGCGACTGCGGGCGGAGTCGAACCGTCCGGACGCCAGAATCCGATCCGGCCCGTACGCGCGGGGTCGGACGGCAGGAACACGACGGAACAGTGGGCGAGTTCGGACAGGTCGGAGGGTGGTGCGGTGGGAATGGTCTGCACAGCTCTGCCGGACTCCTCAAATTTGACTACCCGACCGGAGTCGCCGAGGGTACAGCACGCCCCGCGCATCACCGTCATGCCGACGTCATGATCTGGATCACTTCACGATCTGTTCGACAGGCTCGCGTTCGTCGGGCGGACGGGTGGCATTCGCGCGGGAGGCACGGACAATGTCCGCTACCGCTGTCGAGCGCTGTGGTCGAGCGAGGGGGAGAGCATGACGGACGCACGGCTCCCGGAGATCCCGGAACCCGGGGGACCGCCAGAGCCACGGGGAAGAGACCGCATGCCGCCGGCCCTGCGGGAGGAGTACGCGGCCCTGGAACTGCGCCACGGCGCACGGGCACACGGCGAACCGGCCGGGGTCGTTCCGCAGATCCATCGCCCGGGCGGCTTCGAGGTCGACGCCTCGATCCCGAGCCGGCAGCAGTGCTGGGACATGCTGGAGCCGAGCGTGCGGGAGAAGCTGACGCACAAGGCCGGCGGCGTCTGGGAGTGGTGGGCGCGGCTGGACCACGAAGGCCACCCCAGGGCGTTCGTGTTCGGCCCCCGCGGCCTGTGCCAGGTCGGCCGCGTGGTCCGCAGCGGCCGGCCTGCCTTCCAGGGCGAGCGCCTGCGCCTGGAGCCCGGATCGGTACGGCGGCAGTCGTTCGGCACGACCGGGTCGGGGAAGACGCCCTCGGCGGCCTCCGGCTCCTCGGGCCGGGCTCCGGCCGGCGGTACGCCGCAGCCGCCGCCTCCGGCCGTACGCCCGCTGAATCTGGTCCCCGCCGCCGTCGGCGTCCTCGGGAACTTTCCCGCCGACGTGCAGGAGTTCCTCCAGCGTCCGTTCCTGTCGGACGATCACGGGCTCGTCGCGGACTGGTACTACGAGGAGAGCCGCGAACTCACCCACCAGAAGGTCTTCGCGGTCTTCTGCCTGTCCGCGGAGCGTCATGTGACAGTCGCGGCGGGCACGCGCACCCTGCCGCGGGGACGACCGCCGCATGAGGCACGCTGGGACGTCGAGTGCTATGGGGCGCTTGTCCGGCGAGCGTGATGCGGTGAGAGTTGTGATGCGGCGAGAGTGATGTCACGCCACGGGCTCCGCGTGCCGCCGGTCCCGCGCCGCCGGGTTCCGCCGGCCGGGGCCCACTAGGGGTCGCGGCTCAGGGATGTCTCAGGGGCGGGGCACGGAACCGCGGGGAGCGAGAGGCCGTTCTCAGATCAGAGAGCGGCAGTGGCCGCGAAGGAGGCGACGCTCATGTCCAAGAACGCGAAGATCGCCGCAGGGGGCGTGGCGGTCGGGCTGATCCTGCTGATATGGCTGCCCTGGTGGGTGGCGTTCCTGATCGTCGTGGGAGTTCCGGTGGCCGCGTATCTGGCCCTGGACCCCTCGCAGCGGCGCAGGCTGCGCCGGGTCACCCGCAAGGAGCTGGGCCGCTAGGCGCAGGTGCGCCGTCGGCGGTCGCTCGCCGAGGAGCCCGCACGGGCCGGCCAGGGCGCCGGGGGCCGCGCCGCCACACGGGGCGCGGCTCCCGAGAGCACGGGTGGCGTCGTCCGGCCGTCCCGGCTCACAGCGGCCGTACGGCCATGCTGTCGAGCGCTTCCAGAAGACGCGGCAGCTCGGGGCCCCGGCCCACCGGCAGGACCTCACCGGGCTCGTCGTCGAGCAGGACGAACGCGATGTCGTCGGTGCGGGCGACCATCGACCAGCCGGGACCGTCGGCGCGCAGCGTCCGGGCCTCGCCCGGGGCGAACGACGAGCGCACCCGGCCGAGCGGCGGCGGGGAGTCGACGTAGGCGCGCGCCTCCGCGAGCACCCGGCGGACGCCGGCGTGGCCGCCGCCCGAGGCACCCTTCTCGCCCTCCGGTGCGGGCTCCGCGGCCTGCGCCGGCTCGCCGGGCGTGGGAAAGTCGGCGTCGCTGATCTGTTCCCGCCAGGCCGCCCACTGCAGCGCGATCTCGTCGGCACCCAGACGGCGCTGGGCAGGCCCCCAGGAGCCGGTGTCCGGCGGGCTCAGCGCCGACCGGCCCGCCACCTCGGCCGAGGGGTCGTGCGGTGCGGGCACGCCGGGAGCGGCGACGGCGACGGCCAGAGGCCACCCCGGCAGGGCGGTCACGACCGCGCGCTCGTCCGGCGACAGCTCGTACTCCATGCCGCAGTCCCAGGAGGCGATCGCCACCGCGACCAGCGACACGTCGTCGATAACGACCGTCCAGCGAGCGCCGTCCCCGTCCTGGCCCAGCACCAGGCCGTACCCGTCGGCGCGCGGTGCGAGGTCCAGTGCCGCGCACGCCTCCGGGTAGTCGTCGCCCAGCACGCTCGGAAACTGCGCCGGCGTCAGCAGTACCGCCGTCAGCACGTACAGCGCGTCATCTGCGGCGGCGACGGCCTCATCGTCCGTCCCGGCCATCCCTGCCTCCCCAGTGGTTTGTCCAACGGCGCGCACCCTAGTGCGAGCGGAAGCCGCTTGTCACGACTCCGTGCACCACGCGGAGCTGCAGGTTTCCGCCTGGACGGGGGCGAAACGGCCACATCCGGAGAAGGATGTTCCGCTCAGGCCGCGGGCAGTCCGAGGAGATCGCGGGCCACCGCGCCGGGCGACTCGTCGCGCTCCCGGGCCAGCGCGACGATCGCCCGGCAGGCCAGCTCGCTCACCCCGAAGGACAGCGCCTCCGGCGAGACCCAGGCCGCCGCCTCCTCGATCCGCTCCTCGTCGTCCTCCGCGCGTGCCGCCACATAGACGGCCGCCGCTTCGAACAAGTTGTGTGCGCGGTTCTCCCGGGTGTCCGCCGGCCGCTCGTGTGCGGAGGTGCGGAGCCTGCCGGCGTACCTGCGGATCATGTCGAACAAACGGACCACCCTTTCCTCGAACGGGCCAGTATGATCGCCCCATCTGCTTCCCCACAACCTAGAGTTGGAATTTCGGAGGCAGAAGGGGGACGACGTGGTGAAGCGCTTCGAGCGGCTCGGTCAGATCCGGCGGCTGGACCCGGTGGCGGACGCGCCGGAGATCTACCGGATCAGTGCCACGTTCGAGTTCCCCTGGGACTACACACGCGCCTTGGAACTGGCCCTGTACCGCACCTACGCGGTCCCCAGCATCGGGCGGCTGCTCGCCCGGACGGCGGAGCTGACCGAGCGAGCGCAGAAGCGGTACGACGACACGTCGCTCCTCCTCGACACCGTCGTGGAGCACGGCTTCCGGACGGCGGAGGGCCGCACCGCGATCCGCCGCATCAATCAGATGCACCGCAGCTACGACATCAGCGACGACGACATGCGGTACGTGCTGAGCACGTTCGTCGTGATGCCCCGACGCTGGATCGACGCCTACGGCTGGCGACGGCTGTCCCGGCACGAGATCGTCGCCACCACCGAGTACTACCGCACCCTGGGTGCGCACATGGGCATCCCGGACATCCCCCGGACCTACGAGGAGTTCGAAGCCCTTCTCGACGCCTACGAAGAGGCCCACTTCGGCTGGGACGAGGAGGCCCGGCGCGTCTCGGACGCCACTCTCGACCTGATGGCGTCCTGGTACCCACGCCCCCTGGCCCCGCTGCTGCGCACGGCGACGCTCGCCCTGCTCGACGAGCCACTGCTGCGTGCCTTCCGCTACCCGCGCCCCGGCGTGGCCACCACCGCGCTGGTGCGCCGCGCCGTACGGACGCGCGGCCGGCTGGTCCGGCTGCTGCCACCGCGCCGCGCCCCGCACTTCGCGCGCCAGAACTGGGAGATCAAGAGCTACCCGAACGGCTACCGCGTGGCCGACCTGGGCACCCGCCCGGTCCCCGGGCTGCGCGGCTGCCCCGTGCGGCACCGGGACACCTCAGCGCCGGACCCCGTCGAGTGACGCCAGGGTGTCGCGCAGCCAGGCCAGTTCGGCCCGGCTCGTGGCACGCGCGATGGTGAGGACGCCCCGCCGGAACGGGTCGTCCAGTTCCTCGGCCCGCAGTGGCCGTTCGCCGTCGTAGAAGAAGCTCGCCGGCTCCTCCAGGAAGGCCAGCCGGCGCCGCAGCACGGCCGCCTGCGCGGCGGGGTCCGCGAGATGCCGCAGGAACGCGAGCAGCGTGAACCAGTGGTTCTCGTCGGTGATGTCACGTGGGGCGGGCTCGGCGAGCCGGCGCTTCAGCTCGCGCCCCCCCTCCTCGGTCAGCCTCAGCACGTGGCGCGGTGCGGCCACGGCTCCGGGCT
Organism: Streptomyces sp. NPDC046727; assembly: GCF_040645635.1. Classification (NCBI taxonomy): domain Bacteria; kingdom Bacillati; phylum Actinomycetota; class Actinomycetes; order Kitasatosporales; family Streptomycetaceae; genus Streptomyces; species Streptomyces sp. NPDC046727. Next base: position 97,968 of record NZ_JBEYYR010000016.1, on the reverse strand, counting down.
CGGTGGCCCGTACCAGCAGGCCGGCCTTCTCCAGCCGCTTGATCGCCGGGTACAGCGTGCTCTCGGCCACGGGGCGCACATGGCCGGTGAGCGCCGCGATGTGCCGGCGCAGGACGTACCCGTGCAGCGGGGCGTCGTAGAGGAATCCGAGGATGGCGAGTTCGAGCATGACCGCATTCTTCCGCACGGATGCATCGCTCTGCCAATACTGCCTTGACGGTATACATCGTCTTCGATGTATCGTGCGGTGTCGCAGAGCGCAGGGAGGGGCACGATGCAGCAGGCCACGTTCGACAGCAGGGGAAGCCGGATCCGGTGGACCGAGGTGCCCGGGGCGGGGCCTGCCAGGGTGTACCTGCACGGACTCGGATCCATGTCCGCCGTGTACCACGCGCACATCGCGGCCCGGCCCGAACTCGCAGGGAGGCGCAGTCTGTTCGTGGACCTGCCCGGACACGGCACGAGCGACCGGCCCCAGGACTTCGGGTACACGCTGGAGGACCACGCGGACGCGGTCGCGGTCGCGCTGGACGCGGCCGGCGTCACCGGCGCCGAACTGATCGGGCACAGCATGGGTGGTGCCGTGGCCGTCGTCCTCGCCCACCGGCGGCCCGATCTCGTCTCCCGGCTGGTGCTGACGGAGGCCAATCTGGACGCCTTTCCGCCATCGACCGCCGCCAGCAGCGGAATCGCCGCCTACGGGGAGGACGATTTCGTGGACAGGGAGCACGCGCGCGTGCTGGACGCCGTCGGCCCGCTGTGGGCCGCCACCATGCGACTGGCCGACCCGCGCGCCCTGCACCGCAGTGCCGTCGGACTGCGCAAGGGCTCGAACCCCGTGATGCGTACGCTCCTGGAGGGGCTGCCCGTCGACCGCGTCTATCTCCAGGGTGAGCACAGCGGCGAACTCGTCGGCCGGGAGAGCCTGGAAGCCGCCGGAGTGCGCGTGGTGACGGTGCCCGGCGCCGGGCACAACGTCATGGTCGACAACCCCGACGCCTTCGCGGCAGCCGTCGCCGCAGCGGACTGACCCGCCCCGGGCGTCAGCTCTCCCGCACCGCGAGCGCGAGGAACCGGGCGTCCTCGTCGACGTACGACGTCATACGCCAGCCCGAACGGGCCAGGAGCGGACGGAGACGGGGCTCGGCCCGTAGATCGTCCGGGGTGATCTGGCGTCCTTGACGTGCCGCCAGGGCCGCGCGGCCGATGGGGTGGAAGAGCGCCAGCATGCCGCCCGGTCGCACCCCACGGGCCAGTTCCCGCAGGTTGTCCGCCGGGTGCGGCAGGTGGGCGATCAACCCGGCCGCGAACACGGCGTCCAGGCAACCCGACCGCAGCGGCAGCGCGGAGACGTCCGCGAGCAGCAGCCGCCCGTCGCGGTCCCTGCCCGCCCGTGCGGCGGCGTGGAGCATCGCCGGCGTCAGATCGGCGCCCAGCACCACTCCGGACGGGCCCACGGCGGCTCGCAGCGGCGGCAGGGCCCGCCCCGTGCCGCAGCCCGCGTCCAGCACGCGGTCCCCCTCCCGCAGCCCGAGGTCGGCCACGGCGGCTGCGTAGGCCGGGCCGTCGTCCGGGAAACGGCTGTCCCAGTCGTCGGCCCGAGCGGTGAAGAACTCCTGGACATGTGTGTGGTCGTCGCTCATGCACCGCATGATTCCTCATCACCACGAGGGATGTGTCTGTGCGCATGTTCGAGCGGGACGCGATCGTTCCGTCGCAACTATGCGCATATTCCGGCAGCTTTCGAAATGCGCCCCCGTCGTGCGCCCCTGCGCCCGCTAGCGTCCCGGGGCCATGGGACACCTGGACCACGCCGCCTTCGGCTGGCTGACCCCCGTGCTGTCGTACGGGATGGCCTGCATAGGCGCCGCACTTGGACTGCGCTGCACCGTCCGCGCGCTCGCCGCCACCGGCCGCTCGCGGCGCAACTGGCTCGTCACCGCCGCCTCCGCGATCGGGACGGGCATCTGGACCATGCACTTCGTGGCGATGCTCGGCTTCCGCGTCAGCGGCACCGACATCCGCTACAACGTGCCGCTGACCATCCTCAGCCTCCTCGTCGCCATGGTCGTCGTCTGCGCCGGCGTCTTCGCCGTCGGATACAGCCGCGACCGCAACCGCGCCCTCCTCCTGGGCGGACTCACCACCGGTCTGGGCGTCGCCAGCATGCACTACCTGGGCATGGCCGCCGTCCGGCTGCACGGCGACGTCAGGTACGACCCCGCACTCGTCGGACTGTCGGTACTGATCGCCGTGGTCGCGGCGACGGCGGCCCTGTGGGCCGGGCTCAACATCAAGTCACCCCTCGCGGTCACCGTCGCCTCCCTCGTCATGGGAGCCGCCGTCAGCAGCATGCACTACACCGGGATGTTCGCGGTGAGCGTGCGTGTGGACCCCTCCGGCGACGCCCTGCCCGGGGCCACGGCGATGCAGTTCATCTTCCCCCTCGCCGTCGGCCTCGGGTCCTACCTGTTCATCACCTCGGCCTTCGTCGCCCTCTCGCCCACGGCCGGCGAGCGTGAGGCGTCCGCCTCCGCCCAGCGGCCCGTCGAGACCCTCGCCCGCTAGCGGGGACCCGGCCCGAGCGCACCGACCACGTCCCGAGCGAGGAGGCCATGCGCCCACCCCGTACACCCGAGAAATCCGCCGCCCCGGCGCACCACCCACGCGGACGCCGCGCGCACGCCGGACCGCCCGCCGACGAGGGCACCGACTCGCTCGACACGCCGACCGCCCCGGCACGCGCGCGTGGAAGCCGCCGTCACCTGCGGCCCCGGACCGTGCGCGCCAAGGTGGTCAGCCTCCTGATGGTGCCCGTCGTCTCCCTGCTCGCCCTCTGGGCGTACGCCACCGTCAGCACCGCCCAGGACGTCGCCCGGCTCCGCCAGTCCCAGCGGGTCGACGCCGAACTGCGCACCCCAGTGGCCGCGGCCGTCACCGCCCTGCAGGCCGAACGCACCGCGGCCGTGCGCTACGCCACGGCCCCGAGCGCCGGGAACGGCGGCGACCTCGAAGACCTGGCCGCCCGCACCGACCGGGCCGTGGCCGAACTGCGGCTCGGTCACGGCAGCACGGTCGCCGACAGCCAGGAACTGCCCGCCGGTGTCTCCGGGCGCCTCGACGCCTTCGTCACCGGCGCCGAGCACCTCCGCACGCTCCGGACGGCCGTACTCGGTCACAAGACAGGCTGGGACGACGCGTACGCGCAGTACACGAAGACCATCGGCGCGGCCTTCGTCGTGGACGGGGCCCTCACCGGTGTACAGCAGGCCGACGTCGCCTCCGACGCGCGCGTGCTGCTCGAATTCTCCCGCGCCGCCGAGGCACTGGCCCAGGAGGACGCCCTGCTGGGCAGCGCTCGGACCGCCGGCACCCTGCAGGGGGAGCGCCTGCGGCTCATCAGCGCCGCCGTCGCCACCCGCCGTGCCCTCACCGACGCCGCCGTCGCCGATCTGCCCGCCGCCCAGCGTGCCGCCTGGCGGGACCTGGCGAGCAGCGGCTCCTACACCGCCCTGGGCACCGCCGAGGACAGACTGCTCGCCGCCCGGCCGGATGCCGAGCCGGCCGACGCGGCACCGCAAGCCGCCTGGAGCGCCGCCCACGCGCGCGTGCAGGACGGCATGCGGACCATCGAGGCGGCCACGGGCCGCGCCGTCGCCGGCCGCGCCGACCCGGTCGCCCGCGGCCTGCTCAGCCCCGCCGGCGCCGCCGTGCTCCTCGGACTGGCCGCCGTCGCCGCCTCGCTCGTCATCTCCGTCCGCATCGGGCGGGCGCTCGTGGTCGAACTCGTGAGCCTGCGCAACGACGCGCTGGAGATCGCCCGCCGCAAACTCCCGGAAGCGATGCGGAAACTGCGCGCGGGCGAGGAGATCGACATCCAGGCCGAGGCGCCCGCCGGACCACCCGCCGAGGACGAGACCGGTCAGGTCGCGGAAGCCCTGACCACCGTGCACCGCGCCGCGCTCAGCGCCGCCGTGGAGCGCGCGGAACTCGCCAGCGGCATCTCCGGAGTCTTCGTCAACCTGGCCCGCCGCAGCCAGGTCCTGGTCCACCGCCAGCTCAGCCTCCTGGACAGCATGGAACGGCGCTCCGACGACCCCGACGAGCTGAGCGACCTGTTCCGCCTGGACCACCTCACCACCCGGATGCGACGTCACGCCGAGAGCCTGATCATCCTCTCCGGCGCCGCACCCGGCCGGGCCTGGCGCATGCCGGTGTCCCTGACCAACGTCGTCCGCGCCGCGGTCTCGGAAATCGAGGACTACGCGCGCGTGGAGGTACGCCAGTTCCCCGAGGCCCAGGTCATCGGCGCGGCGGTCGCCGACCTCACCCACCTGCTCGCCGAACTCGTCGAGAACGCCGCCCAGTTCTCACCGCCCCACACGCGCGTGCGCGTCACCGGCGAACCCGTCGGCAACGGCTACGCCCTGGAGATCGAGGACCGGGGCCTCGGCATGGGCGGTGACACCCTCGCCGAGGCCAACCGGCGCATCGAACAGTCCGAGGCCCTCGACCTCTTCGACAGCGACCGTCTCGGCCTCTTCGTGGTCAGCAGGCTCGCCGCCCGGCACGACATCAAGGTGCATCTGCGGACCTCCCCCTACGGAGGCACCACCGCCGTGGTCCTGCTCCCGACCGCCTTGCTGCGCGGTGGCTCGGCAGAACGTTCCTCCCAGGGGGACGGACAGGCCCGCCCCGAGCAGGAGCGCGCCTACGCGCGCGTGCCCGGCGCGACCGCCCCCGAGGAAACCGCCGTCGCCGCCCGGCCGGCCCGGCCCGCTCTGGCGGCCACCGCACCCGCCGCCCACGGCACCACACCGCCATCCGGACGCCATCTGGCTCCGTCGGCCCCGGGCACGGACGACACCGGCCCGGCCGCCGGCCCCCACGGCTCCGGCCCGCAAGGCACCGTCCACGAACCCCCGCCCCCCGGAGTCACCACCTTGAGGCTGCACCGCCCGCCGGACGACTCCGAGCCCTCCGACGACCTCCCGCGCCGGGTGCGCCAGGCGAGCCTCGCCCCGCAACTGCGCCACCAGCGCCCCGAGGAACCGGCCGCGCAGCCCGCCCGGCACGGCGACGACCGGCGCACCCCCGAACTCGTACGGGACCGCATGGCGGCCTACCGCGACGGCTGGGCGCGCGGCGGTGGTCGGCCGCCCGGCCGCGGCACCGCGCCGGAACCCGGAACGGGCAGTCACAGCAGCGAAGGAGACCCGGCATGATCCACGACCCGACCCCGAGGGCCGGCCAGCGATCCGGCGAGCTGGACTGGCTGCTCGACGACCTGGTGATGCGCGTGAGCGAGGTGCGGCACGCCGTCGTGCTGTCCAACGACGGCCTGGCGGTCGGTGCCTCCACCGGCCTCGCGCGGGAGGACGCCGAGCATCTCGCCGCCGTGGCCTCGGGCTTCAACAGCCTCGCCAAGGGTGCGGGGCGGCACTTCGGAGCGGGCGGAGTGCGCCAGACCATGGTCGAGATGGACGACGCGTTCCTGTTCGTGGCCGCCGCCGGTGACGGTTCCTGCCTCGCCCTGCTCACCGCGGTCACGGCCGATATCGGGCTGGTCGCCTACGAGATGGCCCGCCTGGTCAAACGCGTCGGCGAGCACCTCTACACACCGCCGCGCGTCGCGGCTCAGCCGCCCGCCGCCGGGTGAGCCGGAAGGGCGGCACCGATGACCGACAACCCGACCGGTGGGCTCCGGGAGCCGGGCAGCCAGTGGTACGACGGCGAGGCCGGGCCCCTGGTCCGCCCGTACGCCATGACAGGTGGCCGCACCCAGCCCGGTCCCACCGGCGTGCGCTTCGACCTGATCGCGCTCGTCACGCTCGACCCCGCCGCCCCGGCGCTCGACGACGACACCGCGCTCGGCCCCGAGCACCGGAACCTGATCGACCTGTGCCGCGTGGAGACGCAGTCCGTTGCCGAACTCGCAGCGGACGCGGACCTTCCGGTCGGCGTTGTCAGGGTCCTCCTCGGGGACCTCCTGGAACTCGGCTGTGTGACCATCAGCCGCCCGGTGCCCCCGGCGCATCTGCCCGATGAACGGATCCTGCGCGAGGTCATCGAGGGATTGCGAGCGCTGTAGATGAACCCCGGTCCCTCCGATCCGGGCGCGTTGCGCCGCCGATCGCACACAAGGTGGTCATATCAGGGCCACTTCGGTCCAATCACCCCGACGGGCAACCCCGTTGTCATGATGCTGACTTCACCCCCGGAGCACGCGGACGCCGGCCGAAGCCGGCCCTCCCGAGAGAAGTGATCATGGTCTCCGAGCACTCCGACGCCGCCGACGACACCTCCGCCCTGGCCCTGAAAATACTGGTCGCCGGCGGCTTCGGCGTCGGCAAGACGACCCTCGTCGGGGCCGTCAGCGAGATCCGGCCGCTGCGCACCGAGGAACTGCTCAGCGAAGCCGGCCAGCTGGTGGACGACACCGATGGTGTGGACCAGAAGGTCACCACGACCGTGGCCATGGACTTCGGCCGCATCACGATCCGCTCCGGCCTGTCGCTCTACCTGTTCGGCACACCGGGACAGGACCGCTTCTGGTTCCTGTGGGACGAGCTGGCCCAGGGAGCCCTCGGCGCCGTGGTCCTCGCGGACACCAGGCGGCTGGAGGACTGCTTCCCCGCCGTCGACTACTTCGAGCACCGGCGGATCCCGTTCGTGGTCGCCGTCAACTGCTTCGCGGGAGCGCGTGCCTACGGCGCCCACGATGTCTCCCGGGCACTCGACCTCGACCGCGGTACACCGGTGGTGCTGTGTGACGCGCGTGACCGTGACTCCGGCAAGGAAGTGCTGATCCGGCTCGTCGAGTACGCCGGGCGGATGCACACCGCCCGGCTTCTGGACTCGGTCGGCTGAGCCCGCCGCTCAGGCCGCGACGTCCCGCATGGCCAGCACTTTGTCGATGGTGACACGCACGAGGAGTTCGCCAGGTACACCGTTGCGGGCACCGTACTCCTCGGCGCGGTCCTCGCCCATGTACCGGGCGGCGATCCGGGTGGCCCAGTGACGCAGGTCGGCCAGGTCCTCCGACAGCTGGGCGCGGCCGTTCAGCACCACGAAGTGGAACGGCGGGCGGTCGTCGTCCACGCACAGGGCGACGCGGCCGTCACGGGCCAGATTGCGCCCTTTCGCGGTTTCTTTGCCGGTGTTGAACACCAGCTCGTCCCCGTCCAGGAGAAACCAGATCGGCGCCACATGCGGGCTCCCGTCGGCGCGGACGGTGGACAGCTTGCCGGTGCGGGTGCCGTCCGAGACGAACGCCCGCCATTCCTCATCGGTCATCTTCTCTGCCATGGCCCCATCCTGCTTGCCCGCGCGCCGGTCGTGGGGAAGGCTGGCGGGGAGTTCCTCCAGCCAGGGGGAGACATCACACGGGGAGACGGACATGGCGCAGAACCAGGGTCTCGGATGGCTCCTGGACGATCTGACCGAGCGGGTGGACCATGTGCGCCACGCGCTGGTCCTGTCGAACGACGGGTTGGTCACCGCGGCGAGCACGGGTCTGCGCCGCGAGGACGCCGAGCATCTGGCCGCGGTGGCATCGGGGTTGCACAGTCTGGCCAAGGGCTCAGGACGCCACTTCGGCGCGGGCAGGGTGCGTCAGACGATGATCGAGTACGACGACGCCGTGCTGTTCGTGACCGCGGCCGGCGCGGGCAGCTGCCTGTGTCTGCTCAGCGGGGCCGAGGCCGACATCGGCCAGATCGCCTACGAGATGACCCTGCTCGTCAACCGGGTCGGCGAACACCTCGGCGTAGACGCCAGGCAACCCGAGCGGACGCGGATAGCGGACGTCTGACCTGCTGTTTTCCTGTCGTCGTGGAGTTATCCACAGGCTCGCCACAAGATGCGACAGAACGGCTACGGTGGGTGCACGGCGAACGCACAGGGCGTGAGCCACGGACTCCACGGGGGAGTACGACCATGTCGGCAAGCACTTTCGGCCCACCCCGCCCCAGCACTTGCACTCCGAGCCGAGCCGCCCGCGAACTCGGGCTCAAGCGAGGCGAGTTCGATCTCGCCGTGCAGCTCGGCCGCATCCGGACCGTGCCCGACGAAGGCGGGGGAGGGGGAGGGGGAGGGGGCCGCCGGGTGGAGCATGCGGAGATCGACCGCCTCCGCGCACAGGACGGCTTCCCCGAGTCTCTCCGCGAGCGGGTGCGGGTCGTCGGCACGGCCGAGGGCGCCGCCCTCATGGAGATCCCGGCAGGCCGGTTCACCCGGCTCGCCCGCCTGGGCCTGCTGGTGCCTGTGAACTTCTACCTCAACCGCTACCGGGCCGTGGTGTGGCTCTACCTGGCGGAAGAACTACGCCAGTTCGCATCGGGCGCGGAGAACGCGCACCTGCTCAAGGGGCGTACGCCCGAGACGCTGCGGGGCCAGCTGGCGGAGGGAGTGGATCTGCGGGCGAGGAACTGGCGCGGGCGGCATCTGGGATTCCTGCTCCGGCAGGCCGAGGATCCGTGGGCCCGCGCCGGGGCCGTGGCAGCCTTCCTCGCGCCGGTCGAGGTCGCCGACGTCGTCAAGGACCCGTACGAGCGTGCGTTTGTGAACCGGTTCCGGCCCGCGCCGCCAGGTCACGGATCTCCCGGCTCGCCTTCCGCGCACCTCGCCGAGCAGATCATGACGGCACAGGACATGGACGAGGTCGGCTGGCTGCGCAGCGATCTGGCGCGCTCGGTCCGGGAGGCCCGCGACGTCTCGCCCGCCCCGCGCCCGGCAGCCCGCCACGTCGCGCCGACGATCCGGACGGCTGCCCGGCCCATCCCACCGATGGCCCGGACGGTCACCCGGCTGACGGAAGAGACGACGAGGCTGTCGGAGTGGGCAGCACGGTCACCGGAGTCCGCCGCGCTCCCGGAGCCGGAAGTGCGGAACTCCGCGTCGGCCGTGCGGCCCTTTGAATCGGACATGCAGCAAGGCGAGTGGGCGGTGTGGCCCCCGGAGCGGGGCGTGCAGGACCCCGAGCCGTCCGCACGGCCTCCGGGGCCGGCGGTGCGGCCGACCGGGCCGCCGGCCTTGCGGGGGCACGAGTCGGCGCGGCCCGCTCCGCCGCGGACGCCCCGTGGTCTGCGCGCCTGGCTGCGGCGGAGAAGTCCACGTCCGGCACGGCCCGCACGGGCCGCGCGGGTCTGAACCCCGGTCGCGGGCTGCCGTCGGGGCTCCGGGGCGCTCCAGGGGCTACAGGGCCCTGAAGAGACCCTCCTGGACGACCGAGACGAGCAGCCGTCCCTCCAGGTCGTAGATGCGCCCACGGGCCAGCCCGCGCCCGCCGACGGCGATCGGCGACTCCTGGTCGTACAGGAACCACTCGTCCGCGCGGAACGGCCGGTGGAACCACATGGCGTGGTCCAGCGAGGCCAGGTCGAAGTTCCGCGGACCCCACAGCGGTTCCACCGGGATGCGGACGGCGTCCAGGAGGGTCATGTCGCTGGCGTAGGTCAGCGCGCACGTGTGGACCAGCGGGTCGTCACCGAGTGGCCCGACCGCGCGCATCCACACGGCGCTGCGCGGCTCGGCGCCGTCAATCTCCTCGGGGTGCCAGCGCAGCCGGTCGACGTACCGGATGTCGAACGGCTGGCGGCGTGCCATGCGCTCCAACTGCTCCGGCAACGCGCCCAGATGCTTGCGGATCTCCTCGGTCACCGTCGGCAGGGATTCCGGGTGCGGCACCTCACGGGCCGGCGGCAACTGATGCTCGAACGGTCCTTCCTCAGGCTTGTGAAAGGAGGCGGTGAGATTGAAGATCGTGCGGCCCTGCTGCACGGCCGTGACCCGGCGCGTCGTGAAGGAGCGTCCGTCACGGACCCGCTCCACCTGGTACACGATCGGCACGCCCGGCCGCCCCGGGCGCAGGAAGTACGCGTGGAGCGAGTGCACCGGGCGGTCACCGTCCGTGGTGCGGCCGGCGGCGACCAGCGCCTGGCCCGCCACCTGGCCGCCGAAGACCCGCTGCAAGGACTCCTGCGGGCTGCGGCCACGGAAGATGTTGACCTCGATCTGCTCCAGGTCGAGCAGGTCGACCAGTCTCTCGGCCGGATTCGTCATCGGTGGGGTTCTCCTTGGCTTGCCACTGGTCGCGATCGGGTCACAGCTGGCCGACATCGGTGACGCGGACGATCGCACGGCCCTCGGCGTCGGAGGCCGCGAGGTCGATCTCGGCGCTGATGCCCCAGTCGTGGTCGCCGTTCGGGTCGTCGAAGATCTGGCGGACCCGCCAGAGGCCGTTCTCCGGCTCCTCCTTGATGACGAGCAGCTTGGGGCCGCGGGCGTCGGGGCCGGTGCCGAGGTCGTCGTACTCGTCCCAGTACTTGTCCATCGCCTCGCCCCACGCGTCGGCGTCCCAGCCGGACTCGGCGTCCATCTCGCCCAGTTCCTCCACCTGGTCCAGGGCGGCCAGCTCCACACGGCGGAACATGGCGTTGCGGACCAGGACCCGGAAGGCGCGGGCGTTGGTGGTGACCGGCTTGACCTCGTCGGCCTTCTCCTGGGCCTCCTCGGCGGTCATCTCCTCCGGATTGGCGAGCTGCTCCCACTCGTCCAGCAGGCTGGAGTCCACCTGGCGCACCATCTCGCCGAGCCACTCGATCAGGTCCTGGAGATCCTCGGACTTGAGGTCGTCCGGGATGGTGTGGTCCAGGGTCTTGTAGGCGCTGGCGAGGTAGCGCAGCACGATGCCCTCGGTGCGGGCCAGCTCGTAGAAGGACACCAGCTCGGTGAAGGACAGCGCCCGCTCGTACATGTCCCGGATCACCGACTTCGGCGACAGCGGGTGGTCGCCGACCCAGGGGTGGCTCTTGCGGTAGGTGTTGTACGCGTGGAAGAGCAGCTCTTCCAGGGGCTTCGGGTAGGTGATGTCCTGGAGGCGCTCCATGCGCTCCTCGTACTCGACGCCGTCCGCCTTCATCGCGGCCACCGCCTCGCCGCGCGCCTTGTTCTGCTGGGCGACGAGGATCTGCCGCGGGTCGTCCAGCGTGGACTCGACCACGGAGACCATGTCGAGGGCGTAGGAGGGCGACTCGGGGTCGAGGAGTTCGAACGAGGCGAGCGCGAACGTGGACAGCGGCTGGTTGAGGGCGAAGTCCTGCTGGAGGTCGACCGTCAGCCGGACGATGCGGCCCTCGGCGTCGGGCTGGTCGAGTTTCTCCACGATCCCGCCGTCCAGCAGCGAGCGGTAGATCGCGATGGCCCGGCGGATGTGCCGCAGCTGCTGCCTGCGCGGCTCGTGGTTGTCCTCCAGGAGGTGGCGCATCGCCTCGAAGGCGTTGCCAGGACGGGCGATCACGGAGAGCAGCATCGTGTGCGTCACCCGGAACCGCGAGGTCAGCGGCTCAGGTTCGGAGGCGATCAGCTTCTCGAAGGTGTTCTCCGTCCAGCCGACAAAGCCCTCCGGCGCCTTCTTGCGCACCACCTTACGGCGCTTCTTCGGGTCGTCGCCGGCCTTCGCCAGCGCCTTCTCGTTCTCGATGACATGCTCCGGGGCCTGCGCGACCACGAGCCCCGCGGTGTCGAAGCCGGCCCGTCCGGCCCGGCCCGCGATCTGGTGGAACTCACGGGCCCGCAGGGTGCGCACCCGGCTGCCGTCGTACTTGGTCAGCGCGGTGAACAGCACGGTGCGGATGGGTACGTTGACGCCCACGCCGAGCGTGTCCGTGCCGCAGATGACCTTCAGCAGACCGGCCTGGGCGAGCTTCTCCACCAGACGCCGGTACTTGGGCAGCATGCCGGCGTGGTGCACGCCGATGCCGTGCCGCACGTAACGGGAGAGGTTGCGGCCGAACTTGGTGGTGAAGCGGAAGTTGCCGATCAGCTCGGCGATCTGGTCCTTCTCCTCACGCGAGCACATGTTGATGCTCATCAGTGCCTGCGCCCGCTCCACGGCCTGCGCCTGGGTGAAGTGCACGATGTACACCGGGGCCTGCTTGCTCTCCAGCAGGTCGGTGAGCGTCTCGGTGAGCGGGGTCAGCTTGTACTCGTAGGAGAGGGGCACCGGACGGGTCGCCGAGCGGACGACCGAGGTGGGGCGGCCGGTGCGGCGGGTGAGGTCCTTCTCGAAGAAGGACACATCGCCCAAAGTGGCCGACATCAGGATGAACTGCGCCTGAGGAAGCTCCAGCAGCGGGATCTGCCACGCCCAGCCGCGGTCACCCTCGGCGTAGAAGTGGAACTCGTCCATGACGACCTGGCCGACGTCCGCGTTCTTGCCGTCGCGCAGCGCGATCGACGCCAGCACCTCGGCCGTGCAGCAGATGACGGGCGCGTCGGCGTTCACGGAGGCGTCGCCGGTGAGCATGCCGACGTTCTCGGTGCCGAAGAGCTTGCACAGCTCGAAGAACTTCTCCGACACCAGGGCCTTGATCGGAGCCGTGTAGAAGGTGACCTCGTCCCGGGCCAGCGCGGCGAAGTGCGCGCCCGCGGCGATCATGCTCTTGCCGGAGCCGGTGGGCGTCGAGACGATCACGTTCGCCCCGGAGACCACCTCGATCAGCGCCTCCTCCTGGTGGGGATAGAGGGTGAGGCCCCGCTCCTGCGCCCACGACTCGAAGGCTTCGTACAGGGCGTCGGGGTCGGCGGTCGGCGGCAGCTGATCGATGAGGGTCACGCCCCCATCTTGCCTGGCCTACCGCCCGAGCGGGGAATCGGCTGCGGGTGCGAAGATCACGGCCGCTACGCTGTGTCGCCGACGCAGCGTCAGCGCACCGGGTCAACTGGACAGCGGCACACGAGGAATGGGGCGGAAAGCGGCCATGATGGGACCAGCACACTCACTGTCGGGGGCCGCGGCCTGGCTGGGCGTCGGAGCGGCCACCGCGGCGGCCGGGCACCCGATGCCCTGGCCGGTCCTCCTCTGCGGAGCCCTGATCTGCGCCGGCGCCGCGCTCGCCCCGGACCTCGATCACAAGGCCGCCACGATCTCCCGGGCCTTCGGACCGGTCTCCCGCTGGCTGTGCGAGATCGTGGACAAGCTGTCGTACGCCGTCTACAAGGGGACCCGGAAGCAGGGCGACCCGCGCCGCTCCGGCGGGCACCGTACGTTGACGCACACCTGGGTGTGGGCGGTCCTGATCGGCGCCGGCTGCTCCGCGGCGGCGATCACGGGAGGCCGCTGGGCGGTGCTGGCGATCCTGTTCGTGCACATGGTGCTGGCGATCGAAGGTCTGCTGTGGCGGGCGGCGCGCGGCTCCAGCAGCGACGTCCTGGTCTGGCTGCTGGCGGCGACCAGCGCGTGGATCCTCGCGGGAGTGCTGGACAAGCCGGGCAACGGCTCCGACTGGCTGTTCACCGCGCCCGGGCAGGAGTACCTGTGGCTGGGACTGCCGATCGTGCTGGGCGCGCTGGTGCACGACATCGGGGACGCGCTGACCGTGTCCGGCTGCCCGATCCTGTGGCCGATCCCGGTGGGCCGCAAGCGGTGGTACCCGGTGGGGCCGCCCAAGGCGATGCGGTTCCGGGCGGGCAGCTGGGTCGAGCTGAAGGTGCTGATGCCGGTGTTCATGCTGCTCGGGGGAGTGGGCTGCGCCGCGGCCCTCAACGTGATCTGACGGAGCCCTCGCGATCAGGTCGCCTCGCCCGCGTCCGCCCCGCCGTACCGGCGCTCGAAGCGGGCGATGCGGCCCTCGGTGTCGACCGTGCGGGCCTTGCCCGTGTAGAAGGGGTGGCTCTCCGAGGAGATCTCCACGTCGATCACCGGGTACGTCTGCCCGTCGTCCCACTCGATGGTCTGCTCGCTCTGTGCGGTGGACCGGGTGAGGAAGGCGTAGCCGGCGGCGCGGTCGCGGAAGACCACCGAGTGGTAGTCGGGATGCTTGTCCTGCTGCATGGCGGCTCCTCGTGCGGGGCGGTCGGGACGGGGACGTGCCAGGGGCCCCGCTCAGCCGAAGCGGGGGTCTCAGCCGGAGAGGGAGTCCTCGTCCACGATGTGCATCGCGGCCTCCTCGGCGGACGCGGCGGCACCGTCGATGCCGACGTCGGTGGCGACGAGGGCGGCCTCCTCGTCCTCGTGCGCGCCTTCGTCGGGGGCCACCAGCCGGCCGGAGCGGAAGTTGCCGACCTCGTTGTCCAGCAGCTCACCGTCCGTGCCGTCGCAGTCGCCGATGCCGTCGCCGTCGGGCGTGGTGAGGTCCGGTGTCTCCTCGGCGAGCCGCTGGTCGAGCGTTTCGCCCTCCTGGCGTTCGGACGCCGTCACGCCGGTGTGTTCGACCGCCCACGGCCGCTCGGGAGGGGACCAGCCGCGGTCGAGGGGATCGGCGACGCCGTCGAAATCCAGTGTGTCCTCGACGTCGAGCACCCCCGAGTCCTCCCGGATCTCCGAGGGATCGGGCTGGTAGACGTCGTCCCCCCAGCCGTCGGCGCTGTCCACGACTACCTCCAGGTGGTGAGGACGGCCGGATGCTGTCGCCCCAGCGGGCGGCTGGCCGTCTGCACGCACGGCACAGGGGTCACGCGCCGTGAACCGCGTGGTTCCCGGGCGCGCCCCGAACCGGTGCCGCTCTCCAGCCTTCCACCCCTGCTCGGCCCCGCGCAACGGCACGAGCCCCGGAGGGTGCGCACGCCCCTTCCCCGAAGCCGGGCGGCACCTCCCGGGAGCGGGCACGAGACGGGCCGCCGGTCGCGCGCGCATACGCCCGCGACCGCGGCGACGGGGGCGCTCTCCGCCTCGGCAGGGGCCCCTACGCCGGCGAGGCGGGCGTCCACCGACGCAGGCCCGGCCTCCACCGGCGCAAACAAGACCCCCACCACGACAGGACCCGATCCCTCCGCCACCCGCCCCGGTACCTCCGCCAGGCCCTCAGCCGTGCCAGGAGCGCCAGAGCGCCGCGTACGCGCCCTCCGCTGCGACCAGGTCGTCGTGGCTGCCCAGCTCGCTGATGCGGCCGTTCTCCACGACGGCGATCACGTCGGCGTCGTGGGCGGTGTGCAGACGGTGGGCGATGGCCACCACGGTGCGGCCGTCGAGCACCCGCGCAAGGGAGCGCTCCAGATGGCGGGCCGCGCGCGGGTCGAGCAGCGAGGTCGCCTCGTCCAGGACCAGGGTGTGCGGGTCGGCCAGCACCAGCCGGGCCAGTGCGATCTGCTGCGCCTGTGCCGGGGTCAGGGCCAGGCCGCCGGAGCCCACCTCGCTGTCCAGGCCGTCGTCCAGCGCCCGCGCCCACTCGTCCGCGTCGACGGCGCCCAGGGCCGCCCACAGCTCGGCGTCCGTGGCGCCGGTGCGGGCCAGCAGGAGGTTGTCGCGCAGGGAGCCCACGAAGACGTGGTGCTCCTGGTTGACGAGGGCGACGTGCGAGCGGACGCGTTCCGCGGGCATCCGGGACAGCTCCGCCCCGCCCAGGGTGATCCGGCCGTCCCGGGGAGCGTAGATCCCGGCGAGCAGCCGGCCCAGGGTGGACTTGCCCGCGCCGGAGGGACCGACCAGGGCGAGCCGGGTGCCCGGCGCGACCTCCAGGGAGACCTTGCGCAGCACGTCGACGCCCTCGCGGTAGCCGAAGTGCACCCGGTCGGCGTGCACGACCCGTCCGTCGGGGACCAGCGAGGCGTTCCCGGCGTCCGGCTCGATGTCCCGCACACCGACCAGGCGGGCCAGCGACACCTGGGCGACCTGCACCTCGTCGTACCAGCGGAGGATGAGGTTCACCGGGTCGACGAGCATCTGCGCGATGAGCGCGCCGGTGGTCAGCTGGCCCACTCCGATCCAGCCGTGCAGGACGAACACGCCGCCGACCATCAGGACCGAGCCGAGCACGAGGAGGTGGACGGCGTTGATGACCGGGAAGAGCACGGAGCGGAGCCAGAGGGTGTACCGCTCCCAGGCGACCCACTCCGAAATCCGTCGCTCCGACAGAGCCACGCGGCGGGCGCCGAGGCGGTGCGCCTCGATGGTGTGGCCGGCGTCCACGGTCTCGGCGAGCGCGGCGGCGACGGCGGCGTAGCCGGCGGACTCCGAGCGGTAGCCGGACGGCGCCCGCTTGAAGTACCAGCGGCAGCCGATCACCAGGACCGGCACGGCCAGCAGCACGGCGGCGGCCAGCGGCGGGGCGGTCACGACCAGCCCGCCGAGCAGCAGCAGGGCCCACACGACACCGATGGCCAGCTGGGGCACGGCCTCGCGCATGGCGTTGGCCAGGCGGTCGATGTCGGTGGTGATGCGGGAGAGCAGGTCGCCGGTGCCGGCCCGTTCCAGCACGCCCGGCGGCAGCCCGACGGACCGGACGAGGAAGTCCTCGCGCAGGTCGGCCAGCATCCGCTCGCCGAGCATCGCACCCCGCAGCCGCACCTGCCGGACGAACACGGCCTGCACGGCCAGCGCGAGCACGAACAGCCCGGCGGTCAGGCCCAGACGCAGCTCCTCGGCCCGGTCGGTCACCCGCTCGACCAGGCCGCCGAGCAGGTACGGGCCCACCATGGAGGCGACCACGGCCACCGTGTTGACGGCGATGAGCAGCAGGAAGGCCCGGCGGTGCCGGCGGAACAGTTCGGTGACGTAGGCGCGCACGGTCGCGGTGGCGCCGACGGGCAGGGTGGTGGCGGTCGTCGGGGCCGCCGGGTCGTACGCCGGTGGCGCAACGCCGATCATGCGCTCTCCTCGATCTCTTCCAGCTCCTGGAGCGCGTCCAGCAGCATTCCTTCGTCGGACGCGGCCAGTTCCTCGTCGGTCTCCCGGGTCACCACGGCGCGGTACCGCGGCTCGCTGTCGACCAGGTCGCGGTGCATGCCGACCGCCACGACCTCGCCCTCGTGCACCAGGGCGACCCGGTCCGCGCGGTCGAGCAGCAGCGGCGAGGAGGTGAACACGACCGTCGTCCGCCCCGACCGCAGCCGGCGCAGCCCGTCGGCGATCCGGGCCTCGGTGTGCGAGTCGACCGCGGAGGTCGGCTCGTCCAGCACCAGCACCTCCGGATCGGTGATCAGCGACCTGGCGAGGGCGAGCCGCTGGCGCTGGCCGCCGGACAGGGAGCGTCCGCGCTCGGTGATGCGGGCGTCCATCGGGTCGGCGGCGTCCAGCGAACCCTGTACGAGCGCGTCCAGCACGTCCGTGCACTGCGCTGCCGCCAGTGCGTCCGCGGCCCCGACGGCACCGGAGGCGGGCACGTCGAGCAGCTCGCGCAGCGTGCCGGACAGCAGTACCGGGTCCTTGTCCTGGACGAGGACGGCGGTCCGGGCGCTGTCGAGCGGGAGGTCGTCCAAGGGGACCCCGCCGAGCAGTACCGGCCGGCCCGGCTCCGCGGGGTGGCCGCCCAGCCGCTCGGCGAGCCGGCCCGCCGCGTCCGGGTCACCGCACACCACGGCGGTGAACCGGCCGGCGGGAGCGAGCAGACCGGTCGCCGGGTCGTACAGATCGCCGCCCGGTACTTCGGCCTCGCGGATGCCGTCGGTGGCCGTGGACCGCTCCAGCGACAGCACGCGTGCGGCGCGTTTGGCCGAGGGGCGGGAGAAGGAGTACGCCATGGCGATCTCCTCGAAGTGCCGCAGCGGGTAGTTGAGGACCATGACCGCGCTGTAGACGGTGACGAGTTCGCCGATCGTGATCCGGCCCTGGCGGGCCAGGTCGATGCCGTGCCAGACGACCGCGATCAGCAGCAGTCCGGGCAGCAGCACCTGGACGGCGGAGATCAGCGACCACATGCGGGCGCTGCGCACGGCGGCGTGCCGTACCTCCTGCGAGGCCCGGCGGTAGCGGTCGAGGAACAGCTCCTCGCCGCCGATGCCGCGCAGCACCCGCAGTCCGGCGACGGTGTCCGAGGCCAGCTCGGTGGCCCGGCCCGCCTTCTCGCGCTGCACATCGGCGCGGCGCGTCGCCCGGGGCAGCAGCGGCAGCACGGCGAGCGCCACGACGGGCAGGCCCACGGCGACGACCACGCCGAGCGCGGGCTGGTACACGAGCAGGCCGACGCAGACGACCACGACCGTCAGCGCGGCGGCGGTGAAGCGGGAGACGGCCTCGACGAACCAGCCGATCTTCTCCACGTCGCCGGTGGAGACGGAGACCACCTCACCGGCGGCCACCCGCCGGGTCAGGGCGGAGCCGAGCTGGGCGGCCTTGCGGGCCAGCAGCTGCTGGACGCGGGCGGCGGCGGTGATCCAGTTGGTGACGGCGGTCCGGTGCAGGAAGGTGTCGCCGACGGCGATACCCGTTCCGCACAGGAGCATCAGACCACCCGTCAGGGCGAGCCGGGTGCCGGAGCGGTCTATGGCCGCCTGCACGGCGAGACCGACGCAGAAGGGCAGGGCGGAGACGGAGACGAAGTGGAGCAGGCCCCAGGCGAGTGATTTCAGCTGCCCGCCCAGCTGGTTGCGCCAGAGCCACCACAGGAATCGGGGACCCGAGCGTGCGTCGGGCACGCCCGGATCGGGATACGGAAGGTCTTGAATCTGCATGACGTCCCAGTGGCTCGTGTCAGGGGAGGGGAAGGAGCGGGAAGCCGCGGTGAGCGGCAACGAGCCGTGAAAGGTTCGCGTTGCAGAGTGGTGAATTTCAAACAGTTTTTCTCGACGGCCCACGAAATCCGCGACTTCCGGCCAGGCCCCCTCGCCCCGTCCGTCAAGCGACGGGCAGTCGAGTCACCCGGAACGGTGACGGCCCGGAAGACCGCACCGTCGGCCGGTGCGCGATGACACGCTGGGCGCGTGCAGTTCGACAGGCGCGGGCCGGTCGCGGTGGCGGTGGCGGTCCTGGGCGCCCTCCTCGTGGCGCTCTCCTCCTGTGGCCCGGCCGCCCCCGGCCCCGCCCGCACGCGCGGCGCGCAGGGGGCCGACGGCAAGGCCGCGCGGACGCCCACCGTGTCGTCGGCCCCCACGGCCGACCCGACCCGCGTCCCGGGCGTCGGCGACCGCCTGCACCGACGGATCCCGGCCGACTCCGGCCAGGTCGTGGCCGTGTACGGCGCGGGCGAGGACTCGGCCGACGCCACGGTCGTGCTGTACACCCGGCAGGGCACGCACTGGCGCCCGGTGGGGAGTTGGCCCGCGCACAACGGGCGCCACGGCTGGACCACGGACCATCACGAGGGCGACCAGCGCACCCCGGTCGGGGTGTTCACCCTCACCGACGCGGGCGGTGTGCTGGCCGACCCGGGCACCCGGCTGCCGTACGACCGGGACGAGGGCGCCTACGCACCCCCGCACGAGTGGGACGAGGCGCACCAGCACGACTTCGACTACGTCATCGCCATCGACTACAACCGCCGCAAGGGCACCCCGCCGCGCGACGCCACCCGCCCCTGGGGTGCGGACAGGGGCGGCGGCATCTGGTTGCACATGGACCACGGCAGCGGCACCTCGGCCTGCGTCAGCGTCTCCAGGAGGGCCATGGAGTCCCTGCTGCGCACCCTGGACCCGGCTCGCCATCCGGTCGTGGTGATGGGGGACAGGGCGGCCCTGGGGGCCTAGCGACGGCTCGGTGCCGTAGCCCGTCCGGGCCGTGGCGGGTTCGCTCCCGTGCCCCCTGGCCGGTCCGTGGGGTCATTGCCCGGTCGGTTGAGCGGTCTCGCCCTGTGGTCCGGCAGCGGCGGCGGACGCGTCCACGATGTCCACGTCGCTCGCCCGGACGTAGGCGAGCCGGTGGCCGAACTGGATCTCGTAGTACCGTTCCCGGCCCCACACCACCGGGTTCGGCGTGTCGCTGAACGACTTGGCCGTGTAGGAGCTGCCGACACCGGCCTGCGTCACGTACCGCTGGCCCGCCAGGAAGCTGTACGGGAGCGGCGACTCGGTCGGCTCCTCCACGTCCTCCGGGTAGGCATCCTCCTCGGGGAGGGCCCGCCCGTACACCGGGATCTCGTCCAGTCCCTCCTTCGGCGTGACCATGCGTCCGGCCGCGCCGACGGCGGTCGGCTGCGTCCTGGGGTTCTTGAACCAGGCCTTCCGGCCCTGGTACCAGATCGCCGTCCAGTCGCCGCTGCGGTCGGCGACGGCGAAGGTCTGGCCGGTGGAGACGCGCGATCCCAGGTCGTTGACGTCCTCCGTGGAATCGTCACCCTCCGGCCTGCGGCCCGGGTCCTGGATCAGCGGGGAACGCTCGTCCGGTTCCGTGTACAGGCGGACGGCGCTGGAGCCGTGCGGCCGACAGAGTGCACCATGGCCGTTGCACCCGGTGAATCGCGGCGTGTTCTTGGCGTAGTCCGGCAGGATGGTCACCATGTCGCTGTCCGGTCCTGCGGTCGCCCGCAGCGGCGCGCCGAGGAGGTCGAAGTAGTGCCGCCAGTCCCAGAAGGGGCCCGGGTCGTCGTGCATGTCGGGGATGCTGTCGGCGGTCGGGGCCGGCACGTTGTCGTGGCCGAAGATGTGCTGCCGGTCGAGCGGGACGTCGTACTTCTTCGTCAGGTACCGCACCAGGCGCGCCGAGGCCCGGTACATCTGCTCCGTGTACCAGGTGCCGGGCTGCGCGAGGAATCCCTCGTGCTCGATGCCGATCGAGCGGGCGTTCACGAACTGGCTGCCGGAGTGCCAGGCTTCGTCCTTGGTCCTGACGTGCTGGGTGACGTGGCCGTCGCTGGAGCGGATCGAGTAGTGCCACGACGACTCCGTCGGGGTCTGCACCGTCTGGAACATGCTCGGCAGTTCCGCCTCGGTGTCGTGGATGACGATGTACTCGATCGGCTGGTCCCTGGGCCGGTCGCCCAGGTCGTGGTTGCCGTAGTCGGTGTCGCCGTCCTCGATCTCCACGTACGGCGCGCCGAGCCAGTCGCAGGCCAGTTCGGCGGGGCACTCGACCTCCTTCGGCCGCTGCGGGCCCTGCAGCCGGGTGGTGCGCTGGTGCGGCTGGAGGCCGGGGGTGGCAGGGAGGCTGACGTCCTGCCCTTCCGCGGTGGTGCGGTGCGCGCCCTTGCGGATCAGGGCGAAGACGTCGTCGGCGTAGGCCGCGGCTGACGTGACGTCACGGGTGCCCGGATAGTGCGCCACCGCCTCCCACCAGACCGCCGGATCGGCGCTGAGGGGCTTGCCGAGCTGTCGCTGAGTGGCCGCCAGAAGCGCGGCGCCGCCGCGTACGTTGGCGACGGCGTCCGTCCGGAGGCGTTCGGCCGGGGTATGGATCAGTCGTGCCGCGTGTTGCAGGTCCGCGGGCTGCACGGCGTGGCGGGCCGAGGGGCCCGCGGTGTCCGTGGTGAGCGCCCCCGCCGCTCCCGTGCGCGGCGCCGAGTGGCCGCCGTCCGGCTTCCGTGTGCCGGGTGCCCGGGCCCGGAGGCGCTCGGTGTCCACCAGGTGCATCGGTCCGTAGCCGCCCGCGACACTGGGTGCGCCGGGGTGGGAGTCCCAGCGTGTCTGCAGGTAGGACACGCTCATGAGCACACTGCGCGGCACCTGGAACTCGCGCGCGGCGTCGGTGAACGCCTCCTGCAGGCGCCGGTCCGCCGCCTCGTCGGCTCCGGACGTCGGGAGGATCAGCAGCGGCGGCAGCAGCGCCGCCCCCGCGATCACACAGGCCGTAAGGCGGCACCTCCGGATGGCCCCGGGGGTATGGGCAGAAACATTTCTTCTCATCGCAGAGGCTCTCCCAACCACGCTCGTTCGCAACCAGGACAAAGGAGTTGCCCGTCACGCCACCCCTCGTACGTTTCCGTGCCCGGCGCGCCGTGTCGTGGCGAACGTCACCGGGGTGGACCAGCGATCCCCCAGAGGCCACCCGGTCGGCGGCAGCGACTCCGCTGCCTGGGGCAACCACACAGGTCCAGGTGCGGACTCAGTCCTCGACCGGGTCCACCTGCCAGTCGGGGTGGCCCGGCATGGGCGGGGTGTGCGCGCCGTACAGCCACGGCGTCAGGAACGGTTTCAGGTCCTCCCCCGCGACCCTGGACGCGAGCGTGACGAAGTCCCGGGTGCCGGCCGCGCGGCCCCGGTAGGTGGTCACCCAGGCTCGCTCGATCCTGCCGAACGTCTCCTCGCCGACCTTCTCCCGCAGCGCGAACAGCACCAGTGCCGAGCCGTCGTAGCGCATCACCTTGAACAGCGTCGCCTCGGCCGGTTCGGCGGGCGCTCCTTCGTCGTGCCGCCACTGGTCGTGCTGCTCGTACGCCGCCCGCATCGCGGACTCCAGGCTCACGCCGCCGTGCTCGTCGGAGTACAGGCGTTCGTAGAAGCGGGCGTGACCCTCGCTCAGCCACAGGTCGGACCAGCGCCGGACGGCGACGCTGTCACCCGTCCAATGGTGGGTCAGTTCGTGGACGAGATTGCGTTCGGCGTCGACCTGGTCGCCCAGCAGGTCGTCCCGGGGTACGACGGAGAGCGACTGGGTCTCCAGCGCCACCGGCAGGTCGGTGTCCCCGACCAGCACACCGTAGCGGCGGAACGGGTACGGGCCGAGCCGCCGCTCCAGCCAGGCGAGGTGTTCCGGAGTGAGCGAGCGGTACGCCTCGGTGTCCGTGACCAGGCCGTCCGGCACCACGTCCCGCACGGGCAGTCCGCGCGGGCCCCTGCTGTCGACGAACGAGAACCTCCCGATGGCCATCTGGACCAGCTGGGCCGCGATGGGCTGTTCGGAGTCGTACGTCCACCGGGTGCGGCCGTCCGGCCGCCGGGCGGTGCCGACGAGCCGGCCGTTGGCCACAGCGCTGAGCCCCGGAGGGGTGGTGATCCGGAACGTGATCGGTGCCCGCAGGCTCGGATGGTCGTTCGCCGGGAAGATCATTCTGGCGCCGTCGGGCTGGGCGCAGACCACGGTGCCGTCGGAGGTGGGCACCCAGCCGTAGTCCTGGATCGCGTCGTCGCGGTGGCGTTCTTGCGTCGGGTCGGCGGTGTAGGCGACGCGGACGGTGAACGCGCTGCCGCGGGGGATCGGCTTCGCGGGGGTGACGACGAGTTCGTCGCCGTTACGTCGGGCGGCGGCCGGTGCGCCGTCGACGGTGACGCGGCGCAGCGCGTTGCCCGCGAAGTCGAGGTCGAAGCGGGACAGGGCCTGCGTGGCGGTGGCGCTGATGGTGGCGCCGGCCGCGAAGGGCGTCCGGGGTGCCTGCCAGTCGAAGTCGAGCGTGTAACGGCGGACGGTGTAGCCGCCGTTGCCGGCGAGGGGCATCAGGGGGTCGCCGATGCCCGGCGCTCCGGGGGAGGGGGCCGGCCCCGCCGAGGCGCCGGGGGCGGGGGTGACGTGGCCCGAGGGCGGGACTCCGCCGGTGAACAGGGCGTCACCGGTGAGCGCGACCGCTCCCGTGAGCGCGACGGCGCCGGTGGCGGCGAGGGCGAGCCTCGCGCGACCGGGCCGGCCGGTATGGCGGTGGCGCATGAGGCGCTTGGACGACGCCGTCACCGCAGGGGCCTGTGGGCGTCGCGAGGTCGGGGAGCCGGGTGCGTGGCCGTGGGCCCCGCTGCACTGCCGGCGGTCGTGATCTCCATGACGGCACTATGACAGCAAGATCCGCTTATATCACCAGATGTTCCTTCCTTGGGTGCCCGTGCGGTGACCGTCCTCATCGCGCCGATCTGCCCGAGGCGTCATTGCGGGGCGGCCCGTCTCCCCGTAGAACACCCGCCATGAGAAGACGGATAGTCATGTCCATGCTCGCGGGGGCGACCCTCCTGGTGAGCACGCTCTTCGGCACCGGATCCTCGACCGCCCAGGCCGCCGACGTGCCCGCCGAGTTCGGCACCGACTGGCACGATCCGGTGACCGCCGCCCCGCCCGTCGACCGGCCGCACACCCGCTCCTGCCAGGTCACCCTCGCCGACGCGCAGTTCCGCGACTTCACGCCCTACCGCGGCACGTACACGCCCCCCAAGGGCTGCGGCGACCGCTGGAGCAAGGTCGTCCTGCGCCTCGACGGCAAGGTGAAGGGCCGTCAGTACGACCGCCTCGGCTATCTGCACGTCGGCGGCGTCGAGATCCTGCGCACCTCCACCCCGGAGCCCTCGCCCGACGGCATCGAGTGGCACGTGGACAAGGACGTCACCCGCTACAGCGACACCTTCCGCGGCGACCGGGACGTCGAGATGCTGATCGGCAACGTGGTCGACGACACCTACACCGGTGTCATCGACGTCCACGTCACCCTGACCTTCTACGCGGGACGACCCGCGGAGGCCGCCGCTCCCGACCGTGTCCTCACGCTCGCCGACACGCCCGACGGCACGACGCTCACCACCCCGCGCAACAGCGAACGGATCGTCGCCGAGGTGTACGCGACGGGTTCGGGCGGCGGCTGCGAGGAGTTCTGGTACCTGACCGTGCCGGACCCGGCGTCGTACTCGTGCAAGGCCGACCGCGGCCCGTACCGTGAGGTGCAGGTCACCGTCGACGGCCGGCTCGCCGGCATCGCGGCGCCGTTCCCGAACGTGTGGACGGGCGGCTGGTCCAACCCCTTCCTCTGGTACGTCGTCCCGGCCCCGCGCGCCTTCGACGTGCGGCCCGTCGAGTACGACCTCACGCCCTTCGCCGGGCTCCTCAACGACGGCCGCCCGCACCGCGTCGAGGTGTCCGTCGCCGGCGTGCCCGCGGGGCAGTCGGGCTGGAGCACGCCGGTGAACGTCCTGGTCTGGCAGGACGCGCACCGCGCCCACGTCCCCGGCGCGCTCGTCGAGGACAGGGCGACCGACATCGCCAACGCCTCCACCTACACGCCCGGTCCGGAGAACCAGGTGCGCACCGAGGCCGGGCACCGGCTCACCGTCTCCGGATACCTGGACACCTCGCACGGGCGCGTCACCACCACCGTCACCCGCACGCTCGCCCACACCTCCGTCCACCGCTGGACCGACGGCGAGAACACGGACGGACTCGACGCGACCTGGACCGACGAGGAGGCGGTCGCCGTGGCCGGCCACGGCCCCGCGCGGACGACGCACACGCACCGGACGTACACCGTGAACGGCGCCACCACCGTCGGCCCGGACAACCGGCTGCGCACCGTGCTGACCCTCGGCGACCGGGCGTCCGTGCTGACGCGCGAGGCGGGCCGGCGCACCGCTTGGTCCCGGCTGGACGACACCTACAGCGGCGACGCCGCGTACACGATCAACGTCCCGCGTGACCAGCGGCACGCGGTCGGCACGTCGACCGAGCGCTACCGCCTCCTCGGCCCGGACGGCTGCTACGACCGTTCGCTGACCACGGTGCAGGGGCTGCTGACGGAGGATCGCAGGCGCTGCTGAGGCCGGCGGCGCGGGACGCGCCACCCGCGGCCTTTGCGGATCCGTTCAGCAGCGCTGGGCGCCGCCCTCCCCGTCGATCAGCGTGTCCAGCAGTACGCCGAGCACCTGGCGCTCCTTCTCCGTCAGGGGCGCCAGTATCTCCTCGGCCGCCGAGCGGCGGGCGCCGCGCAGCTCGTGCAGGGTCGCGCGCCCCTCGGCCGTCAGCTCGATCCGGGTCACGCGCCGGTTCACCGGGTCCGGTGCCCGCCGTACCTTGCCGCTCGCCTCCAGTCCGTCGACCAGCGTCGTCACCGCGCGCGGCACGACCTCCAGGCGCTCGGCGAGGTCGGCCATGCGCGGAGGTGAGGCGTAGTGCGCGAGCGTGCGCAGCAGCCGGGACTGGGCCGGCGTGACGCCCAGTTCCCGCTGCTCCAGATGGTGTTTCTGGATGCGGTGCACCCGGCGGGTGAGCCGTAGCAACTGCTCGGCGAGCAGGCCGTCGGGATCAGGGGTGGTCATGCGGGAACAATATCAGGATGCCGTTCATTGTGAGTATAGGTAACAATGAGCTACGATCCGTCAGGCATCGTCGGCCGTGCTCCGGCCGGCGCCCGTTCACCTCCGTAGGAGCCCATGCATCCCGACCGTGAACCTTCCTGGACCCCACCTGCCGACGCGGGCGAACAGCCCCGGCAGGTGCGCCGCATCCTGCGCCTCTTCCGTCCCTACCGCGGGCGGCTCGCGATCGTCGGCCTTCTCGTCGGCGCCTCGTCGCTGGTCTCGGTGGCCACCCCGTTCCTGCTGAAGGAGACGCTCGACGTCGCGATCCCGCAGGGCCGCACCGGCCTGCTGAGCCTGCTCGCGCTCGGCATGATCCTCAGTGCCGTGCTGGCCGGCGTCTTCGGTGTGCTGCAGACACTGATCTCGACCACCGTCGGCCAGCGGGTCATGCACGACCTGCGCACCGCGGTCTACGGCCGCCTGCAGCGCATGTCGCTCGCCTTCTTCACCCGCACCCGCACCGGCGAGGTGCAGTCCCGCATCGCCAACGACATCGGCGGCATGCAGGCCACCGTCACCTCCACCGCCACCTCCCTGGTCTCCAACGCCACCAGCGTGGTCGCCACGATCGTCGCGATGGTCGCCCTGGACTGGCGGCTGACGATCGTCTCGCTGATCCTGCTCCCGGTGTTCGTGTGGATCAGCCGCCGCGTCGGCAACGAACGCAAGAAGATCACCACCCAGCGGCAGAAGCAGATGGCCGCGATGGCGGCCACGGTCACCGAGTCGCTCTCGGTCAGCGGCATCCTGCTCGGCCGCACCATGGGCCGCTCCGACTCGCTGACCTCCTCCTTCGCCGCGGAGTCCGAGTGCCTGGTCGACCTGGAGGTCAGGTCGAACATGGCCGGGCGTTGGCGCATGGCCGTGATCACGATCGTCATGGCCGCGATGCCCGCCGTCATCTACTGGACCGCCGGCCTCGCCCTCCGCTTCGGCGGCCCCGAGGTCTCCCTCGGCACCATCGTCGCCTTCGTCTCGCTCCAGCAGGGCCTGTTCCGCCCGGCCGTGAGCCTGCTCGCCACCGGCGTCCAGATCCAGACCTCCCTGGCTCTCTTCCAGCGCATCTTCGAGTACCTGGACCTGCCGATCGACATCACCGAGCGCGAGCGGCCGGTCCGCCTCGACGTGATCAAGGGCGAAGTCCGCTTCGAGGACGTCGAGTTCCGGTACGACGACAAGGGCGGCCCCGTGCTCGACGGCGTGGATGTCACCGTGCCGGCCGGCGGCAGCCTCGCCGTCGTCGGCCCGACCGGCGCCGGCAAGTCCACGCTCGGGTATCTGGTGCCCCGCCTGTACGACGTCACCGGGGGGCGCGTCACGCTGGACGGGGTGGACGTCCGGGACCTCGACTTCGACACCCTCGCCCGCGCGGTCGGCGTGGTCTCGCAGGAGACGTACCTCTTCCACGCCTCGGTCGCCGACAACCTGCGCTTCGCCAAGCCGGACGCCACCGACGAAGAACTGCGCGCGGCGGCCGAGGCGGCGCAGATACACGACCACATAGCCGCGCTGCCCGACGGCTACGACACGATCGTCGGCGAACGCGGCCACCGCTTCTCCGGCGGCGAGAAGCAGCGCCTGGCGATAGCCCGCACCATTCTGCGCGACCCACCGGTCCTCATCCTGGACGAGGCGACCAGCGCGCTCGACACCCGCACGGAAGCCGCCGTCCAGGACGCCATCGACGCCCTGTCGGCCGACCGCACGACGATCACCATCGCCCACCGCCTGTCCACCGTCCGCGGTGCCGATCAGATCGTGGTGCTCGACTCCGGGCAGGTCGCAGAACGCGGCACGCACGAGGAACTGCTGGAGCGGGACGGCCGGTACGCGGCGCTGGTGCGCCGGGACGCGCAACTGCAACCGACAAGCTGAACATATGCCGGGTTTGTGAGGATATGCGTATTACCGTGCCCGCATGCAGATGAACACTCCGTCACGGAGAACGATCCGACTGACACGCCGGGGCAGATTCCTCGTCCTCCTGGCCGGCGCCGTCGTGGCCGGCACCGCCGTGGCGGTGCCGCTGCTGATGCTGGAGAGCGGTCGCGAGCAGGCGAAGCCCCCCATGCTGGTGATCCCGGAGGGCTGGCGCGCGAGCCAGGTCTACGCCGCGGTCGACAAGGCCCTGAAGCTGCCCCCGGGCAGCACCCTCAAATCGCTCGGCAAGACCGCCCTGAAACTGCCGGGCGAGGCCGCGGGCAACCCGGAGGGCTATCTCTTCCCGGCGACGTATCCCGTCCAGGAAGGGGCCACCCCCGAGTCCCTGCTGCAGCTCATGGTCGACACCGCCAACAGGAGATACACCGCCGCACCGGTCGCGGCCGGGGCGCAGCGCAGCGCCATGAACATCTACCAGGCCGTCACCATCGCCAGCATCGTCCAGGCCGAGGCCGCCACGAAGGCGGACATGGGCAAGGTCGCCCGGGTCGTCTTCAACCGGCTGGAGCGCGGGATGCCGCTGCAGATGGACTCCACCATCCACTACGCGCTGAACCGCACCACCCTCCACACCAGCCGGAGCGACACCCAGATCGACAGCCCGTACAACTCCTACCAGCGCACGGGTCTTCCGCCGACACCGATCGACAACCCCGGCGACGACGCGATGCACGCCGCTCTGAACCCGCCGCCGGGCGACTGGCTGTACTTCGTCACGGTCAAGCCCGGGGACACCCGCTTCACCTCGGACTACAACGCCCACCTGCGGAACGTGGCCGACTTCAACACCCTGCACCAGAGCGTGACGCCGGTCCGGTCCCCGAGCGGCAGCCCGACGGGTTCCCCGTCCTCCGCGCGGCCGGTCGCCTGAGCCGGCGGGGCGTCACGCGGCGACCGACTCCTCGGCCAGCAGCCGCCTGATGTCCCGGACGGCCGAGCGCCCGGCCCGGTTGGCCCCGATGGTGCTCGCCGAGGGGCCGTAGCCGACGAGGTGGATCCGTGGATCGGCGACCGCACGGGTGCCCTCCACCTGGATGCCGCCGCCCGGCTCGCGCAGCCGCAGCGGGGCGAGATGGTCGAGCGCGGCCCGGAAACCGGTCGCCCACAGGATCACGTCGGCGGCCACCCGCCGGCCGTCCCGCCACTCCACGCCGTCCGGGGTGATCCGGTCGAACATCGGCTGCCGGTCCAGGACCCCGTCCGAGAGACCCTGCCGGACGGCGTCGTTCAGGGGCAGCCCGGTGACCGAGACCACACTGCGCGGCGGCAGCCCCTGCCGCACCCGTTCCTCCACCAGCGCGACGGCCGCTCGGCCCGCCTCCTGGTCGAACGGCCCCTCGCGGAAGACCGGGGGCCGCCGGGTGACCCAGGTGGTCGCGGCGGCGTACCGCGCGATCTCCAGCAGATGCTGGGTGCCCGAGGCGCCACCGCCCACGACCACCACCCGCTGCCCGGCGAACTCCTCGGGTCCGGCGTACTGCGCGGTGTGCAACTGCCGTCCCTGGAAGGTCTCCTGGCCCGGGTACCGCGGCCAGAACGGCCGGTCCCAGGTGCCGGTCGCGTTGATCAGCGCCCGCGTCGACCAGGTGCCGTCCGACGTCTCCACGAGCAGCCGCCCTCCGGTGCCCTCGCGCACCGCACGCACATCCACCGGCCGCCGTACCCGCAGGTCGAAGGTGCGCTCGTACCGCTCGAAGTACTCCGCGACGACCTCGGCCGAGGGCCGTGCCGGGTCGGCGTCCGTCAGCTCCATGCCGGGCAGCGCGTGCATCCCGTGCACCTTGCCGAACGTCAGCGAAGGCCACCGGAACTGCCAGGCACCGCCCGGCCCGGGGGCGTGGTCGACGACCACGAAGTCGCGGTCCGGCTCGAAGCCGGTGCGCCGCAGGTGATAGGCGGCGGCCAGACCGGCCTGACCCGCGCCGATGACGACGACCTCGACCTCGCGTGCTTCGTTCACGCCTTCCCCAACAGGGAGCCGTGCGCGGATCTTCCCGGCTGCTCGGCGCCGTGATTCCGCCGGCTGCTCAGCGCCCGCTCGCCGCGAGCAGCGGCGCGCCGCCCGCGGTGACCGGCCGCTCCAGCAGCCCGCGCGCCGCCAGCTCGGGGATCACCCCCTCCCCGAACCAGTACGCCTCCTCCAGGTGCGGATATCCGGAGAGCACGAAGTGCTCGATGCCGAGGGCGTGGTACTCCTCGATCCGGTCGGCGACCTCGGCATGGCTGCCGACCAGCGCGGTACCCGCGCCGCCCCGCACCAGACCCACCCCTGCCCACAGGTTCGGGTGGATCTCCAGCCGGTCCCCGGAGCCGCCGTGCAGTGCCAGCATCCGCCGCTGGCCCACCGACTCGCTCCTGCCGAGGGCGGCCTGCGCGGCGGCGATCGTCTCGGCGTCCAGGTCGTCGAGCAGCCGGTTCGCCGTCGCCCACGCCTCGGCGGCGGAGTCCCGGGAGATGGTGTGCAGCCGGATGCCGAAGCGGACCGTGCGGCCCTCGCGCTCGGCCAGCGACCGGATCCAGTCGGTCTTCTCCTTCACCTGGGCCGGGGGTTCGCCCCAGGTCAGGTACACATCCGCGTGCCGTGCCGCCACCGGCCCGGCGGCCGGCGAGGAGCCACCGAAGAACAGCTGCGGCACCGGGTCGGGCGGCAGCACGGTCAGTCCGCCCTCGACCCGGTAGTGCGCGCCCCGGAAGTCGTACGGCTCCCCGCGCCACACTCCGCGGACGACCGACAGGAACTCGTCGGTGCGCGCGTACCGCTGGTCGTGGTCCAGGTGGTCGCCGAAGCGCCGCTGCTCGGCCGAGTCGCCGCCGGTCACCACGTTCAGCAGCAGCCGGCCCCGGGTCACCCGTTGAAAGGTGGCGGCCATCTGCGCGGCCAGCGTCGGCGAGAGCAGCCCCGGCCGGAACGCCACCAGGAACTTCAGCCGCTCGGTGTGCTGGGCGAGTGCGGCCGTGGTCAGCCAGGCGTCCTCGCACCATGTGCCGGTGGGTGTCAGCACCGCCTCGAAGCCCAGCTGCTCGGCGGCCTTGGCGATCTGCGCCAGGTACTCGATGTCCGGGGCGCGCACCCCCGCGGCCCTGCCGGAGTCCGGCGGGCCGTAGGCGTGCCGGTCCACCAGAGTGCGGCCGTCGCCGCCGGTCGGCAGGAACCAGTGCAGTCGTACGGTCATACCGGCGTCTCCTTCCTCAGCCCTTGGCCGGGGTGGTCGACGGCGGCAGGCCGCCGTTGTACCGCGGGTCCACGAAGTCGGCGAAGTCCACCTTCCGCGGAATCAGCTTCAACTTGGTGAACGCGTCGGCGATCTGCTGCTCGGAGGCGATGAGCGGCTTGTCGACGGCGACCGCGACACGGGTCGAGTTCGTGCGCTTCACGGACGCCAGCGCCACCTCGTACGGCAGCCCGGTGTCCTTCGCCCACACCTTGGCCCACTCCTCCTGGTGGTCGGACACCCAGGCCGTGGCCCGCCGCAGCCGCGCCAGGTAGTCCTTGATGGCGGCGGCCTTCTTGGGGTCCTTCAGCGCGGCGGGCGCGGCGACCTGGAAGGAGAGGCCGTTGGTGATGCCGTCGCCGGTGGTGAGCACCCGGCCCTGCCTGGCCTGGAGGATCTGCGAGGTGTACGGGTCCCAGACCGCCCACGCGTCGACCTTGCCGGACGTGAACGCGGCGAGCGCGTCGGCCGGCTGCAGGTACTTGACCTCGACGTCGGACAGGCTCAGCCCGGCCGCCTTGAGCGAGGCGACCAGCTGGTAGTGCGCGGACGAACCCTGCGCGACCGCGACGGACCTGCCCTTGAGCTGCTGCGGCCTGGTCAGCCCGGAGCCGTTCGGCACGAGGATGGTGTCGCCCTTGGAGGTGCCGTGCCAGGCGGCGACGACGGAGATCTTCGAGCCGGCGCCGGCCGCGAAGACGGGCGGGGTGTTGCCGACACCGCCTATGTCGACGGCCTTCGCGTTCACCGCCTCCAGCAGCGGCGGGCCGGAGGTGAAGGTCGACCACTTGATCTTGTAGTCCAGGTTCTTCAGCTCTCCGGCGGCGCGCAGGATGGCCTCCGAACCGCCCTTCTGGTCACCGACCTCGAGGGTGACGGAGCCCTTTCCGTCGATGTCGCCGCCGGCGCCGGCGGACGCGTTCCCGCCGCAGGCGGTGAGCAGGAGCGCGAAGGGGAGGAGCAGCGCGGCGGGGACGAGTCGTCGTGACATGGCGGTTCCGTTCGTGTGCGGGAGCTTCGGGGCTTCGAGGGGGTTCATGCGGCTTCGGCGGCGGTGTCCACGCCGAGCCGTTCGAGCAGCCGGCCGCGGAGCGCGGCGAACCGGGGGTCGGTGATCTCGCGGGGCCGGTCCAGGTCGATGCGCTGCTCGTGGGCGATCCGGCCGCCGTCCATCACCAGGACGCGGTCGGCGAGCAGCACCGCCTCCTCGACGTCGTGCGTGACCAGCAGCACCGCGCAGCCCCGGCGCCGCCACAACTCCCCGACCAGACGCTGGGCCTTGATCCGGGTGAGGGCGTCGAGGGCGCCGAACGGCTCGTCGAGCAGCAGCAGATCGGGTTCGCGGACCAGCGCGCGGGCGAGGGAGGCGCGCTGGGCCTCGCCCCCGGAGAGGGTCTTCGGCCAGGCGTCGACGCGGTGACCGAGACCGACCTCGTCCAACGCCCGCTCGGCGTCGGTGCGTTCGGGCCTGCCGGGCAGTCCGAGCAGGACGTTGCGCCACACCTTCTTCCAGGGCATGAGCCGGGGCGCCTGGAAAGCGACGGCCCGGCGGCGCGGGACCAGGACCGTGCCCTCGATGTCCCGGTCCAGGCCCGCCAGGATCCGCAGCAGAGTCGACTTGCCGCAGCCGCTGCGGCCGAGCAGGGCGACGAACTCGCCGGGCGCGATGTCGAGTCGGAGGTCGTCGATGACCGCGCGGCCGTCGAAGGAGCGGGTCAGCCCCTCGACACGGACCGCCTGTCCGGTCACCGGCCGGTGAACGTCGGTCGCCATTGCAGCAGCAGCCTTTCGAGGGAGCGGACGATGAAATCGGCGAGCAGGCCGAGGAAGGCGTAGACGATCAGGCAGACCACGATCACGTCGGTCCGCAGGAAGTCCCGCGCCTGCACCATCAGGAAGCCGATGCCGGCGTCGGCGTTGACCTGCTCGGCGAAGACGAGCGCGAGCCAGGCGATGCCGAGCGAGTAGCGCAGCCCGGTCAGCGCCCCGGGCAGCGCGCCCGGCAGCACCACATGCCGTACCAGCCCCCAGCGGGACAGCCCCAACGACTCACCGGCCTCGATGAGCTGGGCGTCCACGCCGCGGATGCCGGCGTAGACGTTGAGGTAGAGCGGGAAGGTCACACCGAGCGTGATGATCGCGATCTTCGGGGTCTCGCCGATCCCGAACCAGATGATGAACAGCGGGATGAGACCGACGAACGGCACCGTCCGCAGCATCTGCACCGGGGCGTCCACCAGGTCCTCGCCGATCCGGAACAGCCCCGAGAGCAGGGCGAGTCCGGTGCCGACCACGGTGCCGAACAGCAGCCCGAACGCGACCCGCTGGAGCGAGGTCGCCATGGCCGACGGCAGCGAACCGTCGCCGACCAGATCCCAGCCGACCTGCGCGATCCGGCCCGGTGAGGCGAGCACGTCCGCCGCCAACAGCCCTGTCCCGCTGAGGAGTTGCCACAGGGCCAGCAACAGGAGCGGGCCGGTGGTGCGGCGCAGCCAGCGGGGGACCCGGGCGCGACGGGCGGAGGCGGGGACGACGGGCTGGAGGTCGGGGGACGCGTGTCCGGGCGAAAGCGCACCAGGGGCATTCTTGGATATGTAGGAAATATCCGGTTCTGGGGAATGGGGTGAGGCGTGGCTGATGCTCATGAATGCTCCACGGGGAGAAGAGCAGGGAGGGGGGAAGGCGGATCAGCGCCGCTGTGCGATGCCTGCGGACAGGCCGGCAGAGCCCGCGTAAAGAGAAGAAAGGGAGAGAAAGGGCGTCAGCAGCCGCGGCGACACGCGGCGGAGGTCACCCGCAGCAGGTCGATGTGACCGCGCGTGGTGAGCAGGGCTGAACGCAACATGCGGCTGAACGTAGCCAGATGGGCGCGTGCAGGTCAACGGTGTCTCGTCTGGTGGACCTTGCGTATCAGAATTCGTGGGTGCGGCGGTGTGTGGAATCCGGCGTATGGGCGAGGATGGGGGCATGTCCGATGCCTTCACCACGCGCATGCTGCACGTCTCCACCGGAACCCGGGAACGCGTCGTCGACCTCACCGCCGACTGTGAGGAGTTCCTGCGGGAGGCGGCGGCCGGCCGGGACGGCCTGCTCAACATCTTCGTCCCGCACGCCACCGCCGGAATCGCCGTCATCGAGACGGGCGCCGGCAGCGACGACGACCTCCTCGCCGCCCTGCACACGCTGCTCCCCGCCGACGACCGCTGGCAGCACCGGCACGGCAGCCCCGGCCACGGCCGCGACCACGTCCTGCCCGCCATCGTCCCGCCGCACGCGACGCTCCCGGTGATCGGCGGACGCCTGGAACTCGGCACCTGGCAGTCGGTGTGCCTGGTGGACACCAACAAGGACAACCCCGACCGCCGGGTACGGCTGAGCTTCCTCGGCTGAGCTTCCCCGGCTGGGTTCGCCCGGCTGAGTCTCCTCGGCCGGGTTTCCTCAGGCCCCGGCCCGGCCGGGCGTCGGCACCAGGCCCAGGCGCTGGGCGCGCAGCACCGTACCGACCCGGTCGCGGGTGCCCAGCTTGCGGTAGATGTTCTCGATGTGCTTGTGCACCGTACGGACCGAGATGCCGAGGCGGCGGCCGATGGCGTCGGCGGTGAGCGCGTCGGTGAGGAGCAGCAGGACGGCGGTCTCGCGCGGGGTGAGCGCGCGGTCCGCCGCCCGCTGGTCCGGCGCGCCGGCCGGACCGAGCGCCCGCCGCCACTCGTCCAGCAACTGCCGCTGCCGCTCGACCGCCACCAGCAGCGGCTGTGTGCGCTCGGCCGCGACCAGGTGGTCGTCGGTGAAGTCCGTGCCGGCGCGGTAGACGAGGCACCCGGTGATCGGGGCCGTGCTCCGCGGGAGCGGCACGCCCAGCACATGGTCGACGCCCAGGACCTCGCCGAGCAGGCGTGCCGTCCGGCTGTCGGGCCAGGTGCGGCCCACGACCCGCTGTGCGGTGACCGGCGTCCGGTCGGTACCGGCCGCGTAGTGGCCGGCGAGGGGGTAGCCCGCCCGCAGCAGGCCCAGGTCCGCGTCCCCGAGCCGGGCCAGCTCCATGGCGGCGGCGTCGGGCACCGAGCCGATCGTGCCCCTGCTCTCGCTCCAGTCATCCAGCTTGTGGATGACCGTCTCACCACCGCACACGTCCGCCAGCGTGCCGGCCAGCATCGGCCACAGCCGCGCGGGTTCCCGTTCGTGCAGCGCCGCCACGGCGACGGCCGTCATGCGTTCGTAGGCCTTGTCCAGCCGCACGGGTTCCTCCGGTTGCCTTGCGTACCCGTACCCGCTTCTCCCCGTCGGCGTACGTACTTGTACGCATTCCCGTGCCGTCCCCGGCCGTCGCACACTTCAACCGGCGACACCGGCCCGCTCGGACGCGTCGCGCCCGAGGGGCCGCCGGCACGGGGGAACGGCGGCCCGTCCGGTGTCGCCACGACAACCGACGACGCCCCCCGGCGGAGCCGGAGGGCGTCGGGACGAGCGGAAGGGTCAGCCGCGCTCGGCGCCGCTCTCCTTCTCCTTCTTCAGCTTCTTGAGCCGCGCGCCCTCCTTGCGGACCTCGGCCTGGGTGGCGCGCTCCTTCTCCAGCCACTCGGGCTGCTCCTGCTTGAGCGCCTCGATCTGCTCGGTGGTCAGCGGCTCGGTGACCCCGCCCCGGGCGAGGCCCGCGATGGAGACACCCAGCTTGGCGGCGACCACCGGGCGGGGGTGGGGACCGTTGAGTCGCAGCTCGCGCAGCCACTCCGGCGGGTTGGCCTGCAGCTCGTTCAGCTCGGCACGCGAAACCGCACCCTCCTGGAAGGAGGCGGGGGTGGCGGGGAGGTACACGCCCAGCTTCTTCGCCGCGGTAGCGGGCTTCATCATCTGGGTGCTCTGCTGCGACTTCATGGTGTCAAGGGTATCGGTCGCATGCGGGGGCGCCGACCACGGCCGGTGACGGAGGGGCCCGGCGGCTGCCGGTAATCTGGCCTGGTGACAGGCTCGGAGGAATCACCGTCGTTCCGGCTCGCGTACGTTCCCGGGGTGACGCCCGCCAAGTGGGTGAAGACCTGGAACGAGCGCCTGCCCGGTATCCCGCTCACCCTCGTCCAGGTCCCGGCCGCCGAGGCGCCCGAGGTGCTGCGCGCGGGCGCTGCCGACGCGGGCCTCGTCCGGCTGCCGGTCGACCGGACGTTCTTCAGCGCGATCCCGCTGTACACCGAGACCACCGTGGTCGTCGTGCCCAAGGACCACCTGATCACGGCCGCGGACGAGGTGACCCTGGCCGACCTGGCCGAAGAGGTCCTCTTCCATCCCCTGGACGACGTCTTCGACTGGGACGCCCCGCCGGGCGAACCGGCCTTCGAGCGGCCCGCCACGACCCCGGACGCCATCGAGCTGGTGGCGGCGAACGTCGGCCTCCTGATGGTCCCGCAGTCCCTGGCCCGGCTGTACCACCGCCGGGACCTCACCTACCGTCCGGTCGTCGACGCGCCGCGGTCGAGCGTCGCCCTGTCCTGGCCGGAGGAGGCCACCACCGACCTGGTGGAGGACTTCATCGGCATCGTCCGCGGGCGCACGGTCAACAGCACCCGGGGCCGTACGCCGGCGAAGCCCACCGCCGACGAGAAGCGCGACCGCGCCGGTCAGAGCGGCACCCGGCAGACCCCGGCGGCGAAGTCCCAGGCCAAGTCGCAGCCCAAGTCATCGGCGAAATCGTCGGGCAAGCCGTCCGCGAAGTCGGGGGGCCGCACGGCACGTGCCCGGACGGGCGGTGCCAAGCCGGCAGCCAAGCGAGGGAAGCCGCGCCGGCGGTCGTGAGGCGAGAGCCCGGCCGGTGCACCCGGCACCGCGCCTCTCTCCCGCTCACCCCGTGTGCCCGCTTCTTCAGGAGTCGGGCAGGAGCTTCTCCTCGGGGCCGCTGTCTGCCGCACCCCGCCCGACCGTCTCCCCGGCCTTCTCCGGTTCGGGATTCACCTGGCGTTCCCGCAGGTCGGCGACCGCCAGCACGAGTGCGATCACGATGATCCCCAGGGCGGTGAGCAGTCCTAGCTGCAACGCCGTACCGGTGCGGCCGTGGTTGGCGAGGTGGGCGAAGTACACCGCGCCCACGACCGCGATCCCGGCCGCCGAGCCGACCCGCTGGCCCGTCTGCAGGACGCCCCCGGCCGCGCCCGCACGGTGTACGGGGACACGGGTGAGGGTGAGGGTGGTGTTCGGGGAGACCGTCAGGCCGGATCCGATGCCTCCGATGAGCAGCGGCAGCGCCGACGCCCAGCCCACGCCCCGCCCGGGCACCAGCTCCACCGCGGCCACCACCCCGAGCACCCCGAACGCGACCCCGGCCAGGCCCCAGACGACCACCTTGCGGCCGTACCGCACCACCAGCCGCCCTCCGGCGGCGGCCCCGACCGCCGAGGCCGCCGCGAACGGCAGCACCGTGAGACCCGACGCCAGCGCGCTGTATCCCACGCCGTTCTGCAGGTACATGGCGTAGAGGAAGAAGACGGTGGTGAAGCCCGCGAAGTACATGAGGCTGATCAGGGCGCCGAGCGTGAAGGAGCGCAGGGAGAACAGCGCCAGGTCCACCAGCGGGGCGCGCCCGCGCAGCCCCTGCCGTTTCTCCCACGCCCAGAACGCGCCCAGCAGCACGAGGGCCACCGGCATCAGCGCCCACTTCTCCCGTCCGGTCCACTGCTGCTCCTGCACCAGCGGCAGCATGAGCGCGAGCACGCCGGAGCCGAGGAGCAGCACCCCGAACAGGTCGAACTCTTTGTGCCTGTCCGCCGCCGGGAGGCGGGGCAGCAGCCGGAGCCCCGCTGCGAAGGCGGCCACCCCGATCGGCAGATTGACGAAGAACACCCAGCGCCAGCCGTCTGGGGTGCCGCCGGCGTCGATCAGCAGACCGCCCGCCAGGGGGCCGGCCGCCGTCGACACCCCGATGACCGTGCCGAGCACACCGAAGGCCTTGGCCCGCTCGTCGCCGTGGAACATCTGCTGGATCAGCCCCGAGGTCTGCGGCGCGACCATGCCCGCCGCCGTGCCCTGGATCAGCCGGAACACCACCAGCCAGGCGGGGCTGGGCGCGAGCCCGCACGCCAACGAGGCCACCGTGAACAGGGCGAGCCCGATCAGGAAGGCCTGGCGCCGTCCGCGCATGTCGCCCAGCCGGCCCGCCGGGACCAGCGCGAGCCCGAAGGTGAGGGCGTACCCGGAGACCACCCATGACTGGGTCGCCGCCGAAGCCCCCAGCCCGCGCTCCAACGAGGGCAGCGCCACGTTCACGATCGAGGTGTCGAGCAGTGAGATGAAGCCCGCGGCCAGACAGACCCCGAGCGCCTTCCACCGCCGGTCGTCGGGGGCGGGCCGGGCTTGGACTGTGGTCATGGGGTCACGCTATGCAGCAGTCACCTGATGTGCACGCGGAACCACCGTGCGTCACCCCGGAACGGCTCCATGGTCGCCCCAGGGCCCGTCACCCCACGTAGGACGCCTCCCGTGCCGTACGCACCACCGCCTCCCCGTCCGCCCGTCCGAGCCGGCCCTCGGTCACCCAGCCGTCCACGACCTCCCGCACCCGTGCGACCAGCGCGCCCTTGGTGCGGAAGGGTGCGCCCGCCCACACCGCGTCGAGCAGCGTGGTCCCGTCGGCGCGGGCGGGGTTGGCGACGCCGGAGTCGAGGCCGCCGAACACCACCCGGGGCTCGGCGCGTCGGACGTAGGCGTGGGTCGGGTCCTCGGTCCCTTCGAGGAAGGGGGCGAACTCCGTGCCGTTCAGGGTGTAGTGGAGGGGAGAACCGGAGACCGGGGTGAGGGACGGCAGCAGGTCGCCGGAGAGGGCCGCGTTGCGGTAGAGGCCCACGTCCAGGTACGTGGTCGCCGAGCTGCGGCCGACCAGGTTGACCGGGCCGTAGAACAGGGCCTGCAGGGTCGGGTCGTCCGGGGTCGGCTCGGCCCGCAGCCGGAACGGCATGCTCACCCGGACCGTGTCCCCGGGCCGCCAGGTCCGGGAGAGGGTGAAGTAGCTGCCGGGGACCGGGGTTCCCCGCACCGGTCGCCCGTTGACCGTCACCCGGAACCCCGCGGTCGCCCACGCGGGCACGCGCAGCCGCAGCGCGAAGGAGGCCCGGCCCCCGCCGATGGTCAGCGTGCTGCCCTGCTCCTCGGGGAAGGCGGTGCGCTGGGTGACCGTGACGCCCCGCTCGCCCCAGGTGAGGGTGGAGGGGCTGTACAGGTTCACGTACAGCGCGCTGCCGTCGGCCGCGGCGAAGTACACCGAGTCCTGGTACTTCGTGGCGCTCTCCATGCCGGTGCCCTCGCAGCAGGTCGTGCCCTGCTTGGGCGTGTAGTCCCGGACGTGCCCGGGTGTCAGCCCGACGAAGTAGGTGACGAGCGGCTTCTCGGCGTCGGCCTTGTCCTGCTTGCTGCCGAGCACCTGGTTGTACAGGGCGCGCTCGTAGTAGTCCATGTACGCCGGGTCCGGCTCGTGCAGGAACAGCGCCCGGCTCAGCTTCAGCATGTTGTAGGCGCAGCAGGTCTCCGCCGTCGTCGCGCCGATCGTCCCCGCGATCACGTCCCGCGCCTTCCAGAACTCGCCGGTGCTGGTGCCGCCGATGCCGTACACGCGGTGGGGTACGACCATCCGCCAGAAGTTCTTCGCGGCGGTCAGGTAGCGCTGCTCGCCGGTCGCGTCGTACAGCCGGACCAGGCCCGTGAAGATCGGGATGTGCTGGTTGGCGTGCAGTCCGTCGAGGACGTCGGTGTCCGCGGCGCACGCGTCGATCAGCCGGTCCAGGTCGAACAGCCGGGCCAGCGCGAGGTGCTCGGGCGTGCCGCTGCGGTCGTGCAGATCGCAGACCGCCTCGACGATCCCGCCGTACTCGCCGCTGGAGAAGATCCCCCACATCCGTTGCAGGGTGGCCGCGGGCAGCCGGGACAGCCGCGCGTACATCCAGTCGCCCATGCCCGAGGCGAGGTCCAGCGCCCGCGCGTCACCGGTGGCGAGGTGGGCGTCCAGCAGCCCGCGAAGGATCTTGTGCGCGGTGTAGTACGGCGCCCAGACCTTGGTGTAGTCGCTGCCGGTCATCGACTCCAGCAGGATGAACTGCGTCTCCGGGTAGGCCGAGAGGAACCCGGGATGGCTGGGCCCGCCCCAGGTGCGGCGCAGGGCGGCGGACAGGCCCCGTCCGGAGGCGTCGGCGAAGCGTGAGCCGGACGTCTCGTCCAGCCGGTACGACACCAGGTCGCCGGGCCCGGCGGAGGTGTCGGCCGCGCGGGCGCCCTGGAGTTCCGCGATCTGCGCGGAGCTCAGCACCCGCGACCAGATCTGGACCTCCGCCAGGCCGCCCGCGAACACCGGGTCGGCGGCGTAGTGCGAGCGGCCCAGCCAGTGCTCGGCGAGGCCGCCGAGGGCCGCCGGGGTGAGCGTCATGGCGGTGTCGCGGGCCACGGCGGTGCCGTTGACATAGAGGGTGCCGGTGCCGTCGCCGAGGGTCACGGCAAGGTGGCTCCACCGGCCCAGCGGCAGCGGAGCCGTGCCGTTCAGCCCCTGCTCGCCGCCCGCGCCGGAGACGGTGACGGCGAACCTCGGCACCCCGGCGGCGTTGCGCACGGCGAGATACAGGTAGCGGGTGGTGTCGTCGCCGAAGTCCAGCACGCGAGCCCAGTTCGCGTCGTGTTCGGGCTTCACCCAGGCGGACAGTGTGACCGCGGTCGCGCCGCCGAGCACCCCGCCGGGCAGGTCGACGTACTGGTAGGACCCGCGCACCCGTTCCGCGGCCGGGCCGAAGGGGCCGTCCGCGGGCAGCACGACCGGGTCCCGGCGCAGCGCCTCCCGCACCTCGGTCAGCGCACCGACCATGGTCCGGATCCGGTCGCCGAACACCTTCTCGCCGGTGCTCGCGTACGCCTGCGCCAGCATGGTGAGGAAGTGCCCGGTGTAGTGCCCGCGCAGGTTCCCGCCCGCCTCCCCGTCCAGCCCCTCCCACCCACCGGGCGCGACCGCGCCGCCCGTGTCCAGCCCCGCGTTGGCCCGGAAGACCTGGAGCAGCCGGTTCACGTCGTAGCCTCGGGCGTGGTCGAGCATGAGGGCGCGTTTGCCGGCGAAGAGGCCGGGGGCGAGGGCGACGTCACCGAGGGCGAACGGCCGTAGGGCGCCGGCCGGCTCGGCCGCGGTCGCCCCGCCGGCGGCGGGGACGCTCAGGCCGGTCGCCGCGGCGGTCAGGGCGGTCGCTCGGAGGAGGGTGCGTCGCGACAGGGGCGGGGCCATGTGCTCCTCGATTCCATGTGTTCGATATATCGAACCTTGTTCGGGAAGTCGCCCAGAAGATAGAGAAGGGGTGGGGGAGCGTCAACGGTACTGACGGGTAGGGAGCCTGTTCAGCGGGCCGTGTCCCGCAGCCACGCGTACGCCGACTGTGCCGTGAACTCCCCCTGGCCGCCCCGCAGGAGCAGGGACGCCGCGGCGAACCCGGGCGCGTCGGCCTGGGCGGGGACGTACGGGATCGCGATGCACCGCATGCCGGCCGCGTGCGCGGCGGCCGCGCCCGGGGCCGCGTCCTCCAGGACCACGCAGTCGGCCGGGTCCGCTCCGAGCCGGCGGGCCGCCTCCAGGAAGACGTCCGGTGCGGGCTTCC
Organism: Streptomyces sp. NPDC046727; assembly: GCF_040645635.1. Classification (NCBI taxonomy): domain Bacteria; kingdom Bacillati; phylum Actinomycetota; class Actinomycetes; order Kitasatosporales; family Streptomycetaceae; genus Streptomyces; species Streptomyces sp. NPDC046727. The sequence goes on along the minus strand of NZ_JBEYYR010000016.1, from coordinate 56,591 downwards.
CGTGGGGGACCTCGTCGGCGGAGACCGCCGTGCGCAGGAAGGCGGCCAGACCGGCGCCCGCCAGGATCGCCCCGATGGCCTCCGGGGAGGAGCCCGAGGCCACCGCCATGGGCACGTTCTCGGCGGCCAGCAGCTCCACGAACTTGCGCATCTCCGGGTACGCGCGCGTGCGGGTGCGGGCCAGGTTCAGATAGCGGCGGTTCGTCACGGCCAGCAGCTCCGCCACCGAGGCGCGCAGGCCGTAGCGCTCCCGCCAGAGCGCCACGGTCTCCCGGGTGCTGATCCCGACGTAGCTCTCGTGGTCCGCCCAGGTGAAGTCGGGGACGCCGTGCTCGGCCAGGGTCTGGCGGCTCGCCTCGTAGTAGTTCGGCTCGCTGTCCACCAGCGTGCCGTCGAGATCGAAGATGACCGAGAGGGCGCCGAGATCGCTCATGACGTCCAGGATGCCAAGCGTCAGGCGCGGGCCGCCCGGCCGACCGACTCCACCAGCGGCAGCAGCCGGTACGGGACGCGCTCCCGCAGCGCCACCTCGGTGCGGGTGCGCACCACCCCCGGGAGGCTGATCAGCTTCTGGATCACGTCCTCCAGATGCGCGTTGTCCCGGCCCACCACCCGGGCGAGCAGATCCCCGCCACCGGTGATCGAGAACGCCTCCACGATCTCCGGTACGGCCGCCAGCGCGTCCCCCACGTCGTCCAGATGGCCCTGGGTGACCTCGATGTGCACGAACGCCAGCACCGGATGGCCCAGCGCGGCGGGGGAGAGGGACGGGCCCGTGCCGGTGATCACCCCGTCCCGTTCCATCCGGTCCAGCCGCGCCTGGAGCGTGCCCCGGGCCACGCCGAGGATGCGGGCGTACTCACGCACGCTGGTGCGCGGCTGCTCCAGGAGCAGCCGCAGGATGCGGGTGTCGAGTTCGTCCACGGCCATGATGTACGACTGTACCAATGGCCCAAGTTGCCCGGCGCCGCGTGTGCCGCCCGACCTGGGCCGTTGGCATTCCGGCGGATCACCGCACCCGGTCGCTGCCGGGCCAATGGTGCAGTGAATCGGCCCTCACTTGAGCCAGTGACCCCGGTGATGCTCTCATGGACGTGTCGATGGCGCTGCGGATCCCCGCGGCGCCTTTTCTGTGCCGGTCCCAGGGGAGGGCAGCAGTGCTGAAGAGGGTGTTCGTGGCTCCGGACCCGGGCCGGGCGAGGCTGCGCTTCGCCGCGCGGGCCGTCCTCGGCATCGGAGCGGCGGTCGTGGTCTGCGCACTCGCCGGACACTCCCTCGCCGGTGCCGTCACCGGGGGTCTTGCCGCCCTGCTCGCCCTGTTCACCGTCACCGACCCGACCGTGCGCGGACAGGCGGTCACCACCGTGCTGCTGCCCGCCGTGGGCCTGCCGGTGCTCGCCGCCGCGGCAGAGCTGCACGACCACCCGGTCGCCCGCGACCTCACCTTCCTGGCCGTGGTCGGCGCCGGTGTGTACGCCCGCCGGTGGGGGCCGCGCGGGCACAGCCTCGGCGTGTTCGCCTTCATGACCTTCTTCGTGGCCCAGTTCCTGCACGCCGCCCCGGCCCAGCTGCCCGAGCTGTACGCCGCCGTCCTGCTCTCCGTGGTCACCGCGGCCGCCGTGCGGTTCGGCGTGTGGTGCTACGAGCGTCGGCTCCCTGCGGCCGTCGCCCCCGCCCCGCCCGCCGGGACCGGGCTGGCCCGGGTCACCACACGGCAGGCCGTGCAGGCGACCGCGGGCGCCGGATTCGCGCTCGTCCTGGGCCAGCTGGTGTCGGGGCAGCGCTGGTACTGGGCCGTCGGCGCCACCTGGTGGATCTTCGTCAACACCGCCTCGCGCGGCGAGACGCTGGTCCGCGGCTTCCGCCGGGTCCTCGGCACGGTGATCGGCATCTGCCTGGGCTTCCTCGTCGCCGTCCCCGTGCACGGCGCGCCCCTCCCGACGGCCGTCCTCGTCGCGGTCGCCGTCTTCGGCATCTTCTACACGGCCGCCGTCTCCTACACCTGGATGATGCTCTGGGTGACGCTGCTCGCCGAGCTGCTCTACGGCCTGCTCGGCGTCCTCAGCCCGGGACTGCTCGCGCTGCGGCTCGCCGAGACGGGGGTCGGCGCGCTCGGTGCGACGCTCGCGGTGGCGCTCGTACTGCCGGTCACCACGCACGCCACCACCGACGCCTGGATCCAGCGGGCCCTGCGCTGCGTGCACGCCTGCACGGCCGAGGCCGCGGCCCGCCTGGCCGGCTCCGCCACGGCCGACCCCGCGCCGCGCGTGGCCGAACTGGAGCAGCTGCTCGGCCGCGTCCGGCTCTCGGTGGCCCCGCTGGTGCACCCGCTGAACCCGATGCCGGCGCGCAAGGCACGGGCCCGCCGGGTGCTGGCGCTGCTCGACGACTGCGCCCGCGAGATCCGCGGCCTGGTCGCGGTCGCCGCCGACCCCGAGGCCTCCCACGACGCCCGCCTCGCCGCCGCCTGCTGGCGCGTCGAGGCCGCGGTCGAGGCCCTCACCGCGGGCCGCGCCGAACCCGTCCGCGGCCCCGCCGAGGCGCCCGCCGAACCGGCCCTTGCCCATCTGCACGGCTTGGAGCGGGCCCTCGCGGATCTGGCGGAGCCGCTGAGGACGCCGTCGGTCTCCCGGTCGGTCGGGGCCTGGGTGGAGTGACGTAGCGGAATCCGGGGGTCCGGTGAAGAGCCGCTCTGGCCGCTCCGTGTCCTTGGCTCAGGTCGCGGTGAGGTGGTCATCGCGGGCCGTGCCGATCCCGTCCGTGGCTCCGCCGAAGCGCCCGCCGAACCCGCCCTTGCCCATCTGCACGGCCTGGGTGGAGTGACGGGGCGGAGCCGGGGAGTCCGGCGAAGAACCGGCCTGCCACTCCGTCCCCTTGGTCTAGACCGCGTCTGACCGACTGCTACCGTCGGGCCCGGAGCGGCTCGACGGGCTCGACCGAGAGGGGACAGCGGTGGCACAGGACGGCACGGCGGGCAGGCGCCGGGCGTTCATCGGATCGTTCACGGCGGCCGGCGGCCCCGGACTGGTGACCGCGGAGGTCGCGCCGCGCACCGGGGCTCTCACCCTCGTCTCCGCCGTGCGGGACCTGCCCGACCCCTCCTACCTGGCCCTGTCCCGGGACCGGGCCACCCTCTACGCGGTCAGCGAGACGGCCGAGGGTGCCGTCGCCGCCTACCGCGTCACCGGCGACCGGCCCGAACCCGCCGGTGCCCCGGTACGGGTGGACGGCAGCGGTCCCACTCATCTCAGCCTCTACGCCGGGCATGTGCTGACCGCCAACTACGGCTGCGGCAGCGTCACCGCCGTACCCGTGCGCCCGGACGGCACGCTCGCAGGCGCGCTCTCCGGGCGGCTCCAGCACACCGGCTCCGGGCCGCACGACCGGCGCCAGCGCGGCCCGCACGCCCATCAGGTGCAACCCGACCCCAGCGGCCGGTGGGCCGTCAGCGTCGACCTCGGGACGGACTCGGTCCGGGTGTGCACCCTCACGGACGGCACCCCCGCCCTGCACCGCGAGATCGCCCTGCGCCCGGGCTCCGGCCCGCGCCATCTCGTCTTCCACCCGGACGGCGAGCACGCCTACGTGGTCAACGAACTGACCCCCACGGTCACGGTGTGCCGCTGGGACGCCACGGCCGGCTCGCTGAAGCCGCTGACCGAGGTCCCCGTGCTGCGGGACGCACCGGCCGGCGACGCCTACCCCTCGGGCATCGTCGTCTCGCCCGACGGCCGCTTCGTGTGGACCGCGACCCGCGGCGAGGACGTCCTGTCGGTCCTCGCCGTCGAAGCGGACGGGCTCCGGCTGACCGCCACGGTGCCCTGCGGCGGACGCTGGCCCCGCGCGCTGGCCGAGCACCACGGCTACCTCTACGCGGCCAACGAGCGCTCCGGTGACGTCACCTGGTTCGCCGTGGACGAGGCGACGGGCATCCCCCGCTACGACGGCTCGGTGCGGGTCGACGCGGCCTCCTGCGTCGTTTTCGGCTAGAGCACACCGGGAGAGCGTGAAGGGGACGCGGCCGGGCAAGACGAAGGGCCCGCTCCGGGACGGGAGCGGGCCCTTCGCCTTGCCACAGGTGCCGAGCGGCGGACGCCGGATGCGTCAGCGGACCGGCGCGCTCTGCGCCTGCTGCGGGGCGATGCCCAGCGCCGTCGTGTACTTGGCGAGCGCGAGCTTGCCGATCGCCGGGTACGCGCCGAGCGCCTCGGCCGTCGCGCAGCCCGCCTCCTCGGCCGCGGCGGCCAGCAGCGCCGGGTCGATCTCCGGGCCGATCAGGTACGGCGCCAGGGCAAGCTGGTGCGAGCCGGAGCCGCGCAGCTGCTCGGCCACGGAGGAGATGGAACCCTCCTGGTCCAGGGCCGCCGCCATCACCGGCACGGCCAGGCGCGCGGCGAGCAGCATGCCGGTGATCCCGGCCGCCTGCACGGCCTCCTCGCCGCCCACGGAAGCCAGGATGATGCCGTCCGCGGCCGTGGCCACGGTGAACAGCCGGGCGCGGTCGGCGCGGGCCAGGCTCGCCTCGGACAGTCGCACGTGCAGCGCCTCGGCGAGCAGCGGGTGCGGACCGAGGGCATCGGTCAGGTCGGCGGCGACCCGGCTGTCCATCACGGACTGCCGGATCTGACGCAGCAGCGCGCTGTCCGGACCGGCCAGCAGCGGAACGACGACCGCGACCGGGCCGTCGGGCTCCTTGATCCCCTCGACGCCGGCGGCGACGGCCTGCTCGTATCGGGCGCTGCGCTCCTCGGCGGTGCGCGCCAGCACGGAGCGGAGCGTGGGGAACTCGGTGTCGTCCCCGTCCAGGTACCCGATCCGGGCGTCCAGGCCGGGCAGCTCGGAGCGGGCGATGCTCACGACCTCCTCGGCGAGGCTGCGCGTGGCGGCGCTGGGCGCGCCGGGCACCGCGAGGACGAGCGCGGGCGCGCCCTCGGGAGCCACCAGCGGCTCCGGGCGGCGGTGCCGTCCGGGCTGGCGGGGTCGCGGCATTCGTACGGGCAGGCCGGACGCGGGTCCAGTGGGGGAGCTCATGGCGCCGCATGTTACTGGCTTCCTGGGCTCGGCCGTTCGGGGAGGGTGCAGGTGAGCGGTTTACGTCCAGTTTTGTCTGATGAGTTACGTACAGATGACACGCTTACCAGGCACATGCCGGACGCAAAACCACGCACCTGGACAGAACCGCCCTTGACGGGCCTTCAATCACCCTGCGTACGGACCACGTACAGCAGCGCCGGTTCACCCGGCAGGGTGAACCGGCCCGCGGCCAGGTCCGTCGCGATCCGTACCGAGCCGTGCAACGGGTCCCCCTCGGCCGGCACCTGCCGGGCGTGCGGCAGCCTGCGCGCCAGCTCCTCGCGCAGGGGTACGAGGAGCGGGTCGCCCATCTTGAACAGGCCGCCGGTGAACGCGACTTCGGGTGCGCCGTCCGCCGGGCACACGGCCGCGGCCGAGTCGGCCATGTGCCCGGCCGCCGCGCGCAGGATGTCCGCGGCGACCGGGTCGTGCGCGGCGCACGCGGCCACCCGCGGTGCGAAGGAGGCGAGTACGGCGGCCCGGTCGGTGCGCGGGTACAGCAGCCCGGGCAGGCCGCGCACCGGGCCGAACTGCTCCTCCGCGCAGGTCAACAGCGGTGCCGAACCGCCGGCCCGGCCGTCATGGGCGCGCAGCGCCGCCTCCAGACCGGCCCGGCCGATCCAGGCACCGCTGCCGCAGTCGCCCAGCAGATGGCCCCAGCCGTCGGCCCGCCGCCAGCCCGTCAGGTCCGTGCCGATCGCGATCAGCCCGGTGCCCGCGGCGACAACGGCACCCGGACGCGGCCCGAGAGCGCCGACGTACGCCGTGACGGCGTCGGCGGCGAGCGCCAGGGTCCGCACACCCAGCTCCCGGGCGAGCACGCCGGGCAGTTCGGCGCGCAGGGCGTCGCCCAGGCTGGCGAACCCGGCGGCGCCGACGACGGCCGTGTCCAGCTCGGCCACCCCCGCCTCGGTGGCCAGGGCGCGGGCCACCGGAACGAGTTGTGCCATCAGGTGGGCGGGGTCGATGCCCCGCTCGCCCGTGCGCACCGGCTCCCGGGTCTCCCGCTGGGCCGAGGGCTCCCGCCCCGGGACACCGACGGCGACCCGGAGGCCGGAACCGCCGGAGTCCACGGCGAGATACCCGGGAGCGGTCACGGCAGGCGCCAGTCCACCGGCTGTCCGCCCTGCTGGATCAGCAGGTCGTTGGCCCGGCTGAACGGGCGCGAACCGAAGAATCCGCGGTCGGCCGACATGGGCGAGGGATGCGCGGACTCCACCGCCGGCAGACTGCCCAGCAGCGGACGCAGGTTGCGGGCGTCACGGCCCCACAGGATGGACACCAGCGGCTTGCCGCGCGCCGCGAGGGCCCGGATCGCCTGCTCGGTGACCTCTTCCCAGCCCTTGCCGCGATGCGCACCCGGGCTGCGGGGTGCGGTGGTGAGCGCCCTGTTGAGCAGCAGCACGCCCTGCTGCGTCCACGGGGTCAGGTCGCCGGTGGACGGCTGGGGCAGCCCGAGGTCGGTGTTCAGCTCGCGGTAGATGTTGATCAGACTGGGCGGCAGCGGGCGCACCTCCGGCGCTACGGAGAACGACAGCCCCACCGCGTGCCCCGGGGTCGGATACGGGTCCTGACCGACGATCAGGACCCGTACCTCGTCGAAGGGTTGCTGGAAGGCCCGCAGGACGTTCGGTCCGGCCGGGAGGTAGGTGCGTCCCGCGGCGATCTCCGCGCGCAGGAAGTCGCCCATCTCGGCGATCCGTCCGGTGACGGGCTCCAGGGCCTTCGCCCAGCCCGCTTCGACGATTTCATGCAAGGGTCGTGGTGCCACGGGCGTCACCCTACTGCCGTACACCCGTCGGCGATCAACCGATGGCCCTTGCCCGTGCGTGCGGTCAGCCGACCGCCGCCGCCCGTACGCACAGCACGTCCGGCAGATGCGCGGCCAGCTGCCGCCAGCTGTCTCCGTCGTCGGCCGAGGCGTACAGCTCGCCGTTGCGGTTGCCGAAGTACACCCCGGCGGGGTCGGAGTCGTCCGTGCACAGGGCGTCCCGCAGGACCGTGCCGTAGTGGTCCTCCTCCGGCAGTCCCTTGGTCAGCGGCTCCCAGGTCAGGCCCGCGTCCGCGGTGCGGAAGACCCGGCAGCGGCGCTCGGCGGGCACCCGGTCGGCGTCGGCGTTGATCGGGAAGACGTACGCCGTGTCGCCCCGGTGCGGGTGCGCGGCCATCGCGAAACCGAACGTGGTCGGCAGGTCCGCGCCGATGTCGGTCCACTGCCCGCCCGCGTCGTCGCTGCGGTACACCCCCCAGTGGTTCTGCAGATACAGCCGGTCAGGGTCGCCCGCGTCTCTGGCGACCTTGTGCACGCACTGGCCGAACTCCGGGTCCGGATCCGGCAGGAACACCGCGGACACACCGGAGTTGGACGGCGCCCAGCTCGCCCCGCCGTCGGTCGTGCGGAACACGCCCGCCGCGGAGACGGCCACTGTCACGGCCGCCGGATCACGGGCGTCGGTGAGCACCGTGTGCAGGCCCTCGCCACCGCCGCCCGGCACCCACTGCGAGCGGGTCGGGTGCTCCCACAGCGGCCGGACCAGCTCGAAGCTCTCGCCGCGGTCCTCCGAGCGGTACAGCGCGGCCGGTTCCGTGCCCGCGTACACCACGTCGGGCTCGGCGGCGGACGGGTGCAGCTGCCAGACGCGCTCCAGGGAGGCGCCGGTGTCCTTCGGGAACTTCACGGCGGGCTGGGCCGGTTCGGTCCAGGTGCGGCCCAGATCGTCGGAGTGGAAAACCGACGGGCCCCAGTGCGCGCTGTCGCCGCCCGCCAGCAGCCGAGGCCGGGCGCCCCGGGTGTCGATCGCGACCGAGTACACCGCCTGGGCGTTGAAATACGGACTCTCGTCGAACTCCCAGGGGCCGCCGCCCCTCCGCCGCCCGATGAACAGGCCCTTGCGGGTGCCCACCGCGAGAAGTACCTCGGCCATGCCGATCACCTCCGGGACGTCATTGTCGCCGTAGTTCGTCGTCAGTTATCGGCCAGTCTGCACCCCACCACTGACACTCTCCCCCAGATGACGCGTCCCCGCAGGTCAGAGGCTGTGTCGCCGGCCCGCTGCCAAGATCGGCCGGTTCCCTTCCGGCATGCGCCTGCGCGAGAGGGGTGTCTCGTGCGACCGTCGGGGTGACGGCTCGTCGTGAGCAACGGAGCGATCTCTCCCGTATGGGAGGGCGGTCCGGCCGGTCGGTGCGCTCGTGAGGAGGATGCCTTTGAAGGCGTTCCGTGGTCCGAAGGTGTGGCTGTGGCGCTGGCGGCGCAACCCGCTCAAACGCCGGGCCGACATGGTGGAGGCCTGGGTCCTGCTCGGTGCCTGGCTGCTGACGGTCCTGACCGGAGTGCTGGCCGGTCTCGCGGCGGCCGGCTCGGTGGAGCACGGGCTCGCCCGGGAGCGGGCCCTCTGGCGGCCCGCCGTAGCCCGCGTCGTCGCACAGGTGCCGGGGTCGTCCCCCGCGAGCAGCAGCCATGCCTCCGCCGGTGAGCAGGTCTGGGCCAAGGTCCGCTGGGCGGCGACCGACGGCTCCGCCCACACGGGCCGGGTCCGGGTGGAGCCCGGCAGCAAGGCCGGTACGCCGGTCACCGTATGGACCGACCCGCAGGGCCACCTCGTCACCCGCCCCGCCACCGCCTCCGAGGCCGCGTTCCGGTCCACCCTGATAGGCCTCCTGGTCGGCGTGAGCACCGCCGCGGTGCCCTTGGCCGGCGGCCTGGCCGTACGAGGCCGCCTGGAACGCCGTCGCATGGAAGCCTGGGACACGGAATGGGCCCGCCTGGGCCCGCAGTGGGGGCGGATGGTCTGAGCCCGGCCCTGGGCCGGCCGCGCGGTGAGCTGCTCGCGCAGGGGGTGGAGGAGCTGGAGGCCGCGCTGACGCACGTCCTGGCCGGAATCGGCGCCCTGCTGATCCGCCGCCGTCCGAGACACCGGCCGACCGGCCCGGAGACCGCCGCCCAGGGCGTGAACGGGGCCGACGCGACTCTTACGGTCGCCGCCCTCCCGGGCCGCGGCGGCAGTTCCCTCATGGCGCGCCGGCCTCACGGCGCGTCAGCCCCACGCAACGCCGTGCTGCGGCCTCGTGGCACGCTGGCCTGACGGCCCGCCAGCCCCCCGCAACGCCGCGTCGGCTCCACGCCGCGCTGACCCACGCCCCACGCCACGCCGTCCCCCGAGACCGCCACGCCGGTGCCTCCAACGCCTACGGACTCGCCAGCTCCGCCAGCACCTCCCCGCACATCCGCACCAGTTCCTCGTCGTCCGGTATGTCGCGGTGCCCGTACGCGCCCGCGCGGGACGTGTGGCGGCGGGGGCGGGTCAGTTCCGTGGTGATCAGGTCGTGCAGCGGTGCGGCGGCGGGGCCCATCGTGATCAGGCAGCGGGCGATGGGGACGCGGGTGCGCGGGTCCGCCGCCCAGGCGGCCCGGAGGACGGGCCGGACCGGGTCCGGATCGCCGCCGATGCGCCACAGGGCGCGGGCCACCGGTACGCGCTCCCGTACCGGCCCCGACCGGACGAGCCGGCGCAGCTCGGGCAGCGCGGTGCGCGCGGCCGGGCCCATCCTGCCGAGCTGCCGGACGGCGCTGCGACGGGCACCCGGATCGGGGTGCGCCAACTCGCGCAGCAGGACGGGGAGTACGGCGGAGGCGTCCCCGTCCGCCGACCACAGCGCGCCCGCCGCGGTGGCCGCGTGCCGGGTCTGGAGCAGTGGGCGCAGGAAGGGTGCCGCACGGGTGGCGGCGCCCAGCTTCGTGAGGATCTCGATCACGTCGTCGGCGACAGCGTCCCGCGCTCCCAGGCCGTCGGGGGAGCCCGACAGGAGGCGCAGCAGTTCGGGGACGGCGTCCCGGTCGCCGATGGCCTTGACCGCCGTCAGCAGCGGGGCGGCGAGCCGGGCCGCTGCGGGGGAGGCCAGCGGGATGCGGGCGAGGCGGTGGCGCAGCGCGGGGGCCAGCGGGGCCGCGGCCCGGCCGAGGTGGGCGAGTTCGAAGCCCAGCCCGACGGGTGCCGACGGGCCGGCCAGTAGCTGGGCCAGAGCCGGGACCGCGCGGGGATCACCGGTCCTGGCCAGTGCCTTGAGCGGGCCGCCCAGCGTGGGCGTGGAGCGCTCCCAGCGGTGCGTCCACAGGTCGGGCCGGGCGGTCACCAGCGCGTGCAGCTCGTCCGCGGCGGGCGCCGCCAGGGTGTACAGCTCCGCCAGGACCGACACGGCCGCGTCCCGCAACCGGTCCTCCTCGGTGTTCAGCTGGGCGCCGAGCAGCCGTACCGGCTCGTCGTACGCGCCGCGCCAGCCGCGGAACAGCCCCGCCGACATCCACACGGCATTGCACCGGTCCACCGGGTCCGGGCTGGTCAACTGGCCGGTGAGCAGGGCGATCCGGTCGTCCACCCGGTCGCCGAGCGCGCTGTGCAGGGTGCGCAGCAGCACGGCGCCCTGCTCGTCGGAGGGGCGCAGCCGCCGGATCCGCCGCACCAGGGTGTCCGTGCCGGAGTGCTCCCGGCTCCCGCGCCGCTGCGCGGACCGCTGCTGCAGCAGGCGGACCGCCGCCGGCACCAGGTCGGCGGGGAGCCGGCCGGGCGCGCGGAGTGCGAGCTGGCCGAGCGCGGCGAGCCGCAGCCCCGGCGCGTAGGGTGGCGCGCTCTGCTCTGCCAGCAGGTCCACCGCCCCGCCGGCGTGCGCGGGGTACCGGTGCGCGAACAGGCCGAGCGCCTCCGTGAGGGCCAGCAGCACACTGTCGTCCCGCTCGGCCCGCAGCCGCCGCCGCAGCAGCTCCAGGACCCGCGGCGGATCGTGCAGGAAGCGCACCAGCGCCCCGGTCGCCGCCCGGCGGACCGACGGGTCCGGGTCACCGGCGAGCGCGGCGAAGGCCTCGGCGCCCGCGCACACCGCCTCCCGCGCCCGCCGGTCCCGGCCCGCGTCCTCCGCGCTCTCCCCGCCGATGCTGACCAGCAACTCCACGATGCCGCCCCGGTCCGGCACCTCCTCGCGGGCCGCGAGCGCGAACAGGAAGGGCACGACGGCCAGCGTCGAGTCGTACACCCTTCCCTCGTGGTGCACCGCGCCGTACATCCCGTCGAGGGCGGTCGCCCGCTCGGCGGTGTCCGCGGACGCCAGCGCCCGTAACCAACCGGGCACGTCCTCCGCGCTGCCGTGCGCGTGCCGCAGCGAGGCCCAGTCGACCTCGTCGATCCCCGTGACCACGTTGTCCTCCCCAGGCGAGTGCCACCTGATCGCGAGTGTGCACCACGACACCGACAACGGTCCGGAATCATCCGCTGACTGTGTGCGATCCGTCGGCGGTCACCGGCCACGGGGACGCACTCGGCCGCACGCGCGCGTGGAGGGGTCAGTTCTCGCCGGGCAGGGCGCGCTGAAGGATGGTGTCCAGGTCGGCTCCGGCAGGGAGGGTGCCGAACGCGTGGCCCCAGTCGCCGCCCAGCCGGGTCGCGCAGAAGGCGTCCGCGACCGGGTGCGGGGCGTGCCGGACGAGCAGGGAGGCCTGCAGGGCGAGCGCCATCCGCTCGACCAGCCGACGGGCGCCCACCTGATCGGTTTCGGCCAATTGGGCCTTGAGTGCGGCCACGGCCGTGTCGAGGCGGGCGTCCGCCCCGCGCGCGAGGGCGAGTTCGGCGAACAGGGCCTCGGCAGTCTCCTGCTCGCGGCCGAGGGCGCGCAGCACGTCGAGCGCGTTGACGTTCCCGGAGCCCTCCCAGATCGACAGCAGCGGGGCCTCCCGGTAGTGCCGGGGCATGCCGGAGTCCTCGACGTATCCGTTGCCTCCCAGGCATTCCAGGGCCTCGGCGGTGAAGGCCGGGCCGCGCTTGGTCACCCAGTACTTGCCGACGGCGGTCGCGATGCGCCGGAAGGCCCGCTCCGAGGCGTCCCCACGCACCGCCCGGTCCGCCGCGCCGGCCAGCCGCAGTGTGAGCGTCGTCGCCGCCTCCGACTCCAGCGCGAGATCGGCCAGGACGTTGCGCATCAGCGGCTGGTCGATCAGCCGCGCGCCGAACGCGCTGCGATGCCGGGCGTGATGCCCCGCCTCGACCAGCGTCTTGCGCATCAGGGTCGCCGAGGACATCACACAGTCCAGCCGGGTGCAGTTGACCATCTCGATGATGGTCTTGACGCCCCGGCCCTCCGGACCCACCAGCCAGGCCACGGTCCGGTCGAACTCCGGTTCCGAGGAGGCGTTGGACCGGTTGCCCAGCTTGTCCTTCAGCCGCTGGATACGGAAGGTGTTGCGGCTGCCGTCCGGCAGGATCCGTGGGACGAGGAAGCAGGACAGGCCGCCCGGTGCCTGCGCCAGCACCAGGAACACGTCGCACATCGGAGCCGACGTGAACCACTTGTGCCCGCGCAGCGTGTACACGCCCGCCTCGCCGGTGGGCGTGGCCGTGGTGGTGTTCGTCCGGACGTCGGAGCCGCCCTGCTTCTCGGTCATGCCCATCCCGGCGAGCAGCCCCGGCTTCTCGGCGGGGACGCGCAGCTCGGGGTCGTACTCCCGGCTGGTGAGCAGCGGCTCGTACACCTTGGCGAGATCCGGCTGCGCGCGCAGGGCGGGAACGGCGGCGTACGTCATGGAGGTCGGGCAGCCGTGGCCCGCCTCCGTGTGCCCCCACACCAGTCCGCCGGCGGTCCGGGCGACGTGCGCGCCCGGCCGGTCGTCGGCCCAGGGGGCGCCGGCCAGGCCCTCGGCGACCGCCGTCCGCATCAGGTGGTGCCAGCTGGGGTGGAACTCCACCTCGTCGACGCGGTGGCCGTAGCGGTCGTGGGTGCGCAGCACCGGCTCGTGCCGGTTCGCCTGCTCGCCCCACTCCTGGGCCTCCGCGCTGCCGGCGCGCGCCCCCAGCCGCCGGATGCCGTCCTCGGCCCACCCGGCGCCCTCCCGGCGCAGTCCTTCGAGGAGGGCCGGGTCGTCGGAGGCGTCGTACGGGGCGAGCGACGGGGGCTGGTTGGTGACGTCGTGCGTGGCGTACGGCTGCGGGGGCTGCGACGGCAGCTGCGACTGCTCGGGAATCGAGACCATACGAGCATGTTGCACTCTCCCTGCGACTGTAGCAATGATGCAACAACAAGGCGCACGTACAGTACGGGTCCATGCGCATGAACGTCCCGGCGGAGCCCGGCCCGGCCGGCCTGCGACCGCTGTCCGCCCGGTCGGTCGTGCTGAGCCTGCTCCTCGGCGTGCATCCGCCCGAGCTGCCGGTGAAGGACCTGGTCCGGCTCGTGGAACCGTTCGGGGTCGGCGGCTCCACGCTGCGGGCCGCGCTGAGCCGGATGGTGGCCGCCGGGGACCTGAGGCGCACGGACGCCGTCTACCGGCTCAGCGACCGGCTGCTGGCCCGGCAGCGCCGCCAGGACGACGCCGTGCACCCGCGCACGCGCGCGTGGGACGGCGACTGGGAGATGGTGGTGATCACGGCGACCGGCCGCGGCCCCGCCGAACGCGCCGACCTGCGCGCCCGGCTGACCGCTCTGCGCCTGGCCGAACTCCGCGAGGGCGTGTGGCTGCGCCCGGCCAACCTCGACCGCCCCCTGCCGGCCGGTCTGCGCCGGGTGGCCCTGACGTACACCGCCCGCCCCGACGAGCCCGCGCGCGAGCTGGCCGCCCGGCTCTGGCCGCTGGACGGCTGGGCGGACACCGCCCGCTCCCTGCTCGCCCGTGCCACCGGAGCCGGCCGCCCGGCCGACCGGCTCACCGCCTACGCGGCGGCCGTCCGCCATCTGCTGACCGACCCGGTCCTGCCGTCCGTACTGCTGCCCCCCGACTGGCCGGGAGAGGACCTGCGAACGGCCTACGCCGGCTACCGGAGCGAACTCGCCGCGGCGCTCGGCGCGCGGGAACGGGAGTACTGACCGCCGTGTGAGCCCCGCGCAGGACTCAACGCCCCGGGTCGACACGCCCGTTGGCAAGAATTTGCTTGTCATGCAAGTCGGGTCATGTCAGAGTGGCATCATCGCGACGAATGACTGGGGGATACAGCGATACACGGGGGACGGGGGAAAGAAGTCCCTTCTGCGTAGCGTGCGCTGAATGTTGCGCACCGGCCGACAAGCCCGATGGGCACCAGTTGACATGGCGTTGACCGCGCCATGCGTGCCCAGTTCTAGGTTTGGATTCTGGTGATAGCGGAAGAAGTGTACGACCTTGTGCTGGACGACTTGTTCATCCAGCTCCATCAACTGGTTCCGGGAAGTTCTGTCTTCCTCAAGATCGAGGGCCTCAATCCCGCGGGCTCGGTGAAGCTCAAGACCGCGGTGGCCCTCGTGGAAGAAGCCGAGGCATCCGGGTACCGCTTTCCGCGGACCCGGCTCATCGAATCGACCTCGGGAAATCTGGGAGTCGCCCTGGCGATGGTCTGCGCCGCCAAGGGCTATTCCCTCACCTGTGTCACCGACCCCAACGCCAACCCTCAGACGGTCCGTCTGATGGAGACCCTCGGCGCCGAGGTCGTGACGGTGACCGTCAGGGACGGCAACGGCGGCTATCTGCAGTCCCGCATCGACTACATCCAGGAGCGCCTGAGCCGGGAGCCCGACCTGCACTGGCTCAACCAGTACGCCAATCCCGCAGGTCCGCGGGCACATCGGCAACGGACGGGGCGGTCCATCTTCGAGGCGCTGGGCCAGGTGGACTACGTGTTCGTCGGCGCCGGCACCACGGGGACGCTGATGGGGTGCGCGGAGTTCTTCCGCCGCCACAGCCCCGAGACCCGGATCATCGCCGTCGACAGCGAGGGATCGGTGACTTTCGGGGGGCCGGCCGCCCGCCGCCACATTCCCGGTCTCGGCACCAGCCGGCGGCCGGAAATTCTCACCGAGACACTGGTCGACGAAGTGGTGCTGGTATCCGAGGCGGAAGCCGTGGACATGTGCCGCGCCCTCGCCAGGGAACGCGGACTGCTGCTCGGCGGTTCGACCGGAACGGTACTCAGCGCGGTGCAGAGCACCGCCAAGAAGATTCCGGACGGCAGTGTCGTCGTGGCGCTCTCGCCGGACTTCGGCGACCGGTACCTCGACACCGTCTACAACGATTCCTGGGTGGCCGAACGCTGGCCCGGACAACTCTGAAAGACCGTCACAGAACAAAAAAGCTCGGGCGACGCCCGAGCCGGGGGAAAAGAAAAGTGTTCAACTTTGAAATAGTCGCCGGCGGCACCGTGCGCACCGTGCTGCAGAACCGGCGTCGCGAAGTTCTGGACCTGGTGAGCCGCACCTACCGCATTCACGAGGCCGGACAGACCGTCAATCCCGACAGCTACTTCCTGCGCTTCCCCGAGAAGCCGGATTCCCGCATCATCGCCCTGCCCGCCTTCCTCGGACCCGAATCCGGCGTCGCCGGCATCAAGTGGATCGCGAGCTTCCCGAAGAACACGGAGTCGGGCGCACCCCGCGCCTCCGCGGTGCTCGTGCTCAACGACTACGCGACGGGCTACCCGATCGCCTGCCTGGAAGCCGCCGCCATCAGCTCCGCCCGCACCGCCGCCTCCGCGGCCGTGGCCGCCACCGCGCTGCGCCCCGAGGGACACCAGGGCAAGACGATCGCGGTCATCGGGGCCGGTGTCATCGCCCGCAACATCTGCGACTACCTGAGCGCGGCGGACTGCCTCCCCGAGGCCTACCTCGTCCATGACCTGCACGAGCCCTCCGGCCAGGCCCTGGCCGAGCATCTGCGCGGCACCCAGGACGCGCCCGTCTCCTTCACCACGGACCTCGCCGAGGCCCTCGCGGCCGACACCGTCGTGTTCGCCACCACGGCTCTCAAGCCGTACGTCACCACGCCGTTCAAGCCCGGCCAGCTCGTGCTGCACATCTCGCTGCGCGACCTGGTGCCCGAGGTGGTGCTCGGAGCCCAGAACATCCTGGACGACATCGACCACTGCCTGAAGGCCGACACCTCGCCGCACCTCGCCGAACAGGCCACCGGCTCCCGCGACTTCGTCACCGGAACGCTCGCCGGCGTACTGAACGGCGACGTGACCCTCGACGCCGACCGCCCGGTGATCTTCTCGCCGTTCGGTCTCGGCGTGCTGGACCTCGCGGTCGGTGCGTTCGTCCTCGAAGAGGCCCGCCGCGACGGCACGGCCATCGAGATCCCCGACTTCTTCGGGGAGACACGCCGATGGTGACCCCGATACGGCCCTCCGTGGCGATCATCGGCATGGGCTCCCGGGGCCTTGGGCTCCTGGAACGCCTCGTCGCCCACAGCCTCACCCGGCCCACGCCGATGACCGTGCACCTGGTGGACCCGCAGCCCTTCGGCCCCGGATTCCACCTGGCCGACCAGCCCGACCACCTGCTGCTCAACACCGTCTGCTCCCAGCTGACGGCCTTCGCCGACGAGCGGATGGTCGAGGGCCCCGCACCGCTCGCCGGCCCCTCGCTCGCCGAGTGGTGCCAGGAGCGGGACCTGCGCCTCGCCGACGACGGCCACACCGTCCGCGCCGGCGAGGGCCGTCCGGTCCGGCCGAACGACTTCCTGCCCCGCAGGCTGCTCAGCGAGTACCTCGCCTGGGCCGCCGGCGAGATCGCCGCGGCGGCACCCGACTGCCTGACGATCGTTCGGCACCGGTGCGAGGCGGTCGACGTACGGCCCGGCCCCACAGGGGAGGTGGTGGAACTCGCCGACGGCAGCCTGGTCGACGCCGACGCCGTGTTCGTCACCGTCGGCCATCACTCCCTGTACCGTCCGGCGGCGCCGGCCACCGAACCGCGGCTGATCACCCGCCCGTACCCGCTGCCCGAGGCGCTCGACGGCATCGCGCCGGGCGAACGCGTGGCCGTCCTCGGCATGGGGCTCACCGCCATGGACGTCATCGCGAGCCTGACCCTGGGCCGCGGCGGCCGGCACGAGCCGCACGCGTCGGGGCTGCGCTACCTGCCGAGCGGGCAGGAGCCCAGGATCGTCCTGGCCAACCGCTCGGGCCTGCCCTCGCGCAGCCGGCCGTACCTCGCCCCGGACCGGGTGAGGTTCGCGCCGCTCGCCCTGACGGCCGACGCCGTCGCGGGGCTGCGCCGGAACCGTGCCGACGGCCGCCTGCACTTCGCCGAGGACGTGCTGCCGCTGGTCGAGGCGGAGATGGAACTCGCCTACTACCGCACCCTGCGGGCCCGCGAGTGCGGGGACGCGGCGACGGCGGGCCGCGAGTTCGCCGACCGCGGCCGGGAGGCCGGGTACGAGTCGCTGCTGGAGGAGTCCCGCCGCCGCTGGGGGCCGAGCCCGCTCAGCGGCGTCCTCGCCCCGGCCGGCGGGCGACAGTGGGCCGACCACGACGCGTACGCCCGCTGGTTCACCGGCGAGGTGGCGGCGGACCTGGCGGAGGCCCGGGCCGGACTCGGCGTCAGCCCCCTGAAGGAGGCACTGGAGGTCCTGCGGGACCACCGGGACGTGCTGCGGACGGCCGTCGACGCGCCCGGCCTCGACGACGCGTCCCTGGCCGGGTTCTTCGGCGCGTTCAACGCCACCGTCAACCGACTGGTCATCGGACCGCAGCTGGACCGCTCGGCCGAGCTGCTGGCCCTCGTCGAGGCGGGCGTCGTCCAGCTCGGCCCCGGACCGCGGCCCAAGGTCATCGCCCCGGCGGGGCAAGGCCCCTGGCTCCTCGAGTCCACCGCCCTGCTGCGGCCCACGACCTTCGAGGTCGACCACGTGGTGCACGCGCACGTCCGCGAGCCCGCCCCCGACCGCGTGCCCGGATCCCTGCTCGGCACCCTCGTCGGCGCCGGCCGGGTCCGCACCCTCGGCTCCCGCGGCGGCCCCGCGCACGGCCTGGACGTCACCCGCGAAGGCCAGGGCGTCGGCCGCGACGGGGACCTCCAGCCCCGGCTGTTCTTCCTGGGTCCGCACACCGAGGGCTCCAGCTACTACAACCACTACGTCCCCTCTCCGGGCATGCCGTCCCGCGCACTGATGGACGCGGAACTCGCCCTGAGCACCTCCCTGCCGTCAGTGATCACGAGGAAGCGATGACCAACAGCGAGAAGTTCACGCCCTGGACGACGGAGTACCGGGCCGAGACACGGGCCGCGCAGGGCGACGGCTGGCGCGGCCCGGCGACGGGAGCCGTACCGCCGCCCGTCAGCCTCGCCGCGACCTTCGCCAGGGACGCCGAGTACCAGCTGCCCGGCGGGCTCGCGTACCTGCGGGACCAGGGCAGCCCCGGCTACGAGCAGGTCGAGAACGTGGTCGCGGGCCTGGAGGGCGGCTCCGAGGCCCTGGTGTTCTCCTCCGGCATGGCGGCGGCCACCGCGGTCTTCCAGGTGCTGCCCGGCGGCTCCCGGGTCGTCGTACCGAAGACGATGTACTTCGGGCTGACCAAGTGGCTGACGGAATTCGGGCCGCAGCGCGGCCTGGAGGTCGTCCAGGTGCCGATGGACGACCTGGACGCCGTGTCCGCGGCCGTGTCCGCCGCCCCCACCGCCCTGGTGTGGGTGGAGAGCCCGGCCAACCCCACCTGGACGGTCACCGACGTGGCGGCCGTCGGCGAGATCGCCCACCGGGCCGGCGCCCTGTTCGGTGTCGACAACACCGTGCCCACTCCGGTGCACAGCCGGCCGTTCGACCTCGGCGCCGACCTGATCATGCACTCGGGGACCAAGTACCTCAACGGGCACACCGACGTCGTCGCCGGCTTCCTCGTGCTGGCGCCGGAACGCACCGAGGCCCGCGAGACGGTCTGGGAGCGGCTCCGGCTCCACCGCAGGCTGACCGGCCCGCTGCTCGGCCCGCTGGAGACGTACCTGCTGATGCGCGGCATACGCACGCTGTTCCCGCGCATGCGGCAGATATCGGCCACCGCCCAGACCCTCGCCGAGCACTTCGCCGAGCACCCGCTGGTGAGCCGCGTCGCCTACCCGGGCCTGCCCACGGACCCCGGACACGAGGTCGCCGCCCGCCAGATGACCGGCGGATTCAGCGGCATGCTCTCCCTCCATGTGGCCGGGGACTGGCAGCGCTCCCTGCGCGTCGCCCAGAACTGCCGACTCTTCATCCGCGCGACGTCGTTGGGCGGCGTGGAAAGTCTCATCGAACACCGCTATACCTTCGAGGGGCCGGGCAGCACCGCACCGAAGGACATGGTCCGCCTCTCCATCGGCCTGGAGAGCCCGGCCGATCTCGTCGCCGACCTGGAACAGGCCCTGGAAAGGGCTGCGAAGGAAGACAGTTGAGTCCCGAGTCCCCAGAGACAGACACCACCTCCGGGGCGGCGCACACCGCAGCGCCGTCCGCCCCTCCCGGCCGCTCCGCACAGGAGCGGTCCGGGGGACCGGAGCCCGCGGGTGAACCGGCACCGGCGGACCGGCCCCGGCTGCTGCGCGACGCGTCGCTGTCCGCCGTGCTGGCGGGCTTCGTGGCCGTCGTCGTGTCCTACTCCGGGCCGCTGGTCATCGTGCTCTCGGCGGCCTCGGCCGGGCACCTCGACACCGCGCAGACCAGCTCCTGGGTGTGGGCCATCTCCATAGGCAGCGGCCTGACCTGCATCGGGCTGAGCCTGCGCACCCGTATGCCGATCATCACCGCCTGGTCGACGCCGGGAGCGGCGCTGCTGGTCACGAGCCTCGGCGCGTACTCCTACGCCGAGGCCATCGGCGCGTTCCTCATCACCGGTGCCGTCATCACGCTGATCGGCCTGACCGGGGTGTTCGGCCGGCTCATGCGCCAGGTACCGACAGCGGTCGTCTCGGCGATGCTGGCGGGCATCCTGTTCAGCTTCGGCACCCATGTCTTCACCTCGCTGAAGACGGCGCCGCTCATCGCCGGGTCCGTGCTGGCGGCCTACCTCCTGGCCAAGCGGCTGCTGCCGCGGTACGCGGTGCTGATCGCGCTGGCCGTGGGTGTCGTCGGCAGCGCGGCCACCTCGCGGCTGCACGTCCATGTGGACAAGATCGAGCTGGCCCGTCCGGTGTTCACCGCCCCGGAGTTCTCCGTCGCGTCCCTCATCGGCATCGCCGTGCCGATGATCCTGGCCACCCTCGCCTCGCAGAACGCCCCCGGCATGGCGGTGCTCTCCGCCTCGGGCTACCAGGCCGAGGACCGTCTGCTCATCGGCTCCACGGGACTGGTGTCCACCGCGCTCGCCCCCTTCGGCTCGCACGCGATCAACCTGGCCGCGATCACCGCCGCGATCTGCACCGGCCCGGAGTCGCACACCGATCCGCGGCGGCGCTATGTGGCCGGTGTCTCCTGCGGCGCCTTCTACCTGCTGATCGGCGCCTTCGGCTCCACGCTGGTGGCGTTCTTCGCCGGGCTGCCGAAGGAACTGGTCGCGGCCATCGCCGGTGTCGCCCTGTTCGGGGCGCTCGCCGGTGGTCTCACCGGGGCGGTCAAGGAGGAGAAGGACCGCGAGGCCGCACTGATCACGTTCCTGGCCACCGCGTCCGGCGTCACCCTCTTCGGCATCGGCTCCGCCTTCTGGGGCCTGGTCTTCGGTGTCGCCGCCCACCTCGTCCTGTCCGGGAAGTGGCGCCGGAAGGCAGCCGCCGCGTGACCCGTGGCCGGGCCGCCGACGGCGGCGGCCCGGCCACGATGATCAGCCCGCCCGCTCGGGCTCACTTGTAGGTGATGTCCGAGCCGGCGTACTTGCAGTAGGTGCCGTCCGGGTTCGAGCCGTTGGTGGTCGGCTCCTTGCCGGTGTTGTTCCCGATGTACTTCTGGCAGGGAATGATCTTCTTGCTGGTGTCCCCGACGATGGTGATGTTCCGCAGGGTCGCGCTGTCGCCGTAGTTGGTGTTGATGCCGACGAGCTTGCTGCCCTTGTAGGTCGCCTCGATGCCGCTCAGGTTGATCGTCCGCTTGTACTGCGTCCTGCAGTTGCCGCAGGAGCGGGCGAACGTACCGAAGTTCTTCACCGCGAAGCCGGAGACGTTGAGCGTGCCGGCGCCGTTGAACTGGAAGACCTTGTCGCCGGCCTCCTTCGCCCCGCCGCCGCTGACGGTGTAGACGTTGGACGACGAGGAGCCGAGGAAGGTGGCCGCGTCCTCGCCGACGTCCTCCCACCACACGTTCTGCAGCGTGCAACTGCCGAGGCAGTGGATGCCGTCTGCGGCCGGGGAGCCGATGACGACGTTCTTGAGGACCGTGCCGGGGGCGAGTTCCAGGATCGGTCCCTGGTCCTCGTCCTGCCCGCCGGTGCCGAGCTCTCCGCTGCCGTAGAGGCGCTTCATCCCGTAGTCCTTGGTGCCGGACACCGAGATGGTGGCGGAGACCGGCTGGCTGCCGTTGGGGGTGGGCCAGGTGGCCGCGCCCGCCGGTGCGCCGGAGGTCATGATCATGCCAAGCGTGAGGCCGAGGGTGGCCAGGCCGCCTAGGAGGGCGCGCGCGGGTGTGCGTGAAGTCATGTCCCGGATGCCTTCTTCCGAGTGGGGTCGGTCGGACATGTATGTGAAGCGCGTGCATCAACACGTACGGCATCTACGTGTGGCACCCGCTCGTGGGGCAAGGTGAGCCCGTCGTTGCGGCTCGAAGGTCATGCTGATGAACGGACCGTAGGGGGTAAGCGCTTTCTAGTCAACGCCTCTCGCGCAGGCCGCCGGGTGCGGTGTGGGAGCGCTTCCATGGAGGGCGTGTTCATGCCACGATGACGCTCGTCCGCCGGTCTGTCCGCCACCGCCGCCCCCGGGAAGGTGTCCGTGAAGCCGTTCGTGAAGCGGTCCTCCAGAGCCCCGCTCGCCACCCTGCTCGGCACGTGTGTCCTCGTCCTCGCCCTGATCGTGACGGGCTCCGCGCTCACGGCGCTGGTCACCGGAACGGCCCCGGCCACCGCCGCCGCCGGACCCGGCCGGCACTGGGTGAACACCTGGACCGGCATGCCCCAGCTGACCGAGCCCGCCAACCTGCCGCCCGCGCCGTACACCGGAACGACGTCGGTGCTCGTGGACACCACCCTGCGGCAGACCGTGCGGGTCACCGCCGGAGGCCCCCGCATCCGGCTGCGCTTCTCCAACGCCTACGGCGACACCCCGCTGCCGCTCACCGCCGTCACCGTGGCCCTGCCCCGCGACGGCAGGGCCGGGGTCAGCGCCGTCGAGCCGGACAGCCTGCGCCGGGTCACCTTCGCCGGCCGGGACTCCACGACCGTCCCGGTCGGCGCCCAGATGGTCTCCGATCCGCTGGACTTCGAGCTGCGCGCCGGCTCCGAGCTGACGGTGACGGCGTACACCGCCCGCGGCCAGGCGTCGCTCGCCCTCACCTCGCACCCCGGCTCGCGCACCACGTCGTACCTCGTGCACGGCGACCACACGCGCGACCAGGACCTGGCGGGCGCGACCGCCGTGGACCACTGGTACCTGCTGAGCGATGTCGAGGTGCTGGCACCGGGCCGTACCCGGGCGGTGGCCGTCGTCGGTGACTCCCTCACCGACGGACGCGGCTCCACGACCAACGGCAACGACCGCTGGCCCGACCAGTTCTTCGACCGCCTCCGGAGCCGGGCGGCCACCTCGGGCATCGCCGTCCTCAACCAGGCGGCCGGCGGCAACCGCGTCCTCAACGACGGGCTCGGCCCCAACGTGCTCGCCCGCCTCGACCGGGACGTCCTCTCCCGCAGCGGGGTCTCCTGGCTGATCCTCTTCGAGGGCGTCAACGACATCGGCACCGCCGACGCCACCCCCGCGGCGCAGCGCGCGGTCACCGACGACCTGATCGCCGGCTACCGGCAGATCGTCGTCCGCGCCCACGCCCAGGGCATCCGGGTCTACGGCGCGACCCTCACCCCGTTCGGCGGCAGCACCCTGTACGACGACCCGGCGGGGGAGCGGGAGGCCGCCCGGCAGCGGGTCAACGCCTGGATCCGCACCCCCGGCCACTTCGACGCGGTGATCGACTTCGACCGTGCGGTACGGGACCCCGAGGCCCCCGGCCGGCTGCGGCCCGCCCTGCATGCCGGGGACTGGCTGCACCTCAACCCCGAGGGGTACCGGGTCCTCGCCGCGGCCGTGCCCGAGGGGCTGTTCCGCCGCGCCTGACGAGACGGCCAGGGGTGCGCGGGGCGGTCGGTGCCCGCGGTGCGGGAAGAGAGCCGGCGGTCCCGGGCGATCCCCCGGGAAAGGAGGGATGACCAGCGCGGTCGCGGGCACTCGGGAGGGCGGCAAGGCGGATCGACCCGAGGAGAGTCATGGCTGAGCAGAAGTCGTCGTCGGTCCTCACGGCGCCCCTGCGCGGCGCGGCCTCGGTCCTGCGCAGGGTGCCCGGCGCCAGCACGGTGAGCAGGGCCGCGGAGGAAACACTGGACAAGGTCGGAGCGGTCTCGCCCCGCGGGCGGCGCATGGCGGTGTACGCGGGCGCCGGGGTGCTCGGCGCCGCGGGCGTGGTGGAGTGGCCCGTGGCCCTCACCGGGGCGGCGGTGGCCTGGCTCACCCAGCCGCGGCCGGGCCGGCCGGCGGACGGCGGGGACGCGGGCGCACAGGGCCCCGAACCCGCGCACGATCTCGGCACCGCGGCGCTGAGGTCCGGCGGCGCAGGCCACGGGGCCGGCCCGGAGGCCGGGCCGGTGCCCGCCGGGACCTCCGCGGCTGATCCGGCCTCCGCTCGTACCGGGGGACCGGGGCGGGCCAAGGATTCCGGACACACGGAGGCGTCCAGTCCGCCCGAGGCCGCCCACGGCGTCAGGGCCTCGTCGGGCAAGACCTCCTCCGGTCCCCTCGGGCCGACCGCGCGGCCCGACCGCACCACACTCTGAGGAGGTCATGGTGCCCGGTCTGCTGACGGTGCCGTCGGCCGTAGCCCGCCTGCTGCCCGCGGCACCACGCCTGCTCTCGCGGGCGGCGGCCCCCGCGGTCGGCATGGCCGCGGGTGCCGCCGCCGGAACGGCGCGCGCCGGAGTGCGCGGCGCGGACGCCGCCGTGCGGGTCACGCGAGTGGCCCGCAACGCGCTGCCCGGCGCCGGAGGCCACTGGCGGTCCGGCGCCCGCGCCCACCTGGCCGTGCGCGCCCTGGAACAGGAACTGGCGCGGCGCGCCGACGGCACGGGGGAGCTGGCACGCCGGCTGGCCGACGCGCTGGCGGACCATCCCGATGTGCTCTTCGCCTACTGGGACCAGGGGCTGGCCCGCCTCGTGGTGACCGCGACCGGGGAGCAGGCCGCCGACCGGGTCGTGGACCACGCGGCCGGTCTGGCCGAGCGGCACGGCCTCGTCCTGGCGGGCGGCGACGTGGAGGAGACCACACATCCGGCCGACCCGGCCGGTGTCCGCGCCGCCGTCGCCACCCTCGCCGCCGACGGCATCGGGACCGCCGTCGCCATGACCGCGTACGCGCTGCGGCTGCCGCCCTCGCCCCGGATGGTGACCGCGGTCGTGACGCTGCTGCGGGAGAACCCGCGCTTTCGCGCCTGGCTACGGGGCCGGCTCGGCGACGCCCCGATGGACATCGTGCTGGCCTGTGCCAACGCCGCCGCGCACGGCGCCGGCCAGACTCCCACCTCCCTGGTGCTCGACGGTGCCCTGCGCACCTGCCAGGTGGCCGAGACGGTGGCCCGCTCGGCCGCCTTCGACTCGGTGCACGACCGGCTGTGCGCGCCCGGCCGGGTCAGCCTCGCCCCGGAAGGCCCGCCGCGCCCGCCGCTGCGCGAATCCCCGGCCCAGGAGTACGCCGGCCACGCCTCGGCGGGCAGCGTCCTGGGCGCGGCGGCCACCCTGCTCGTCAAACACGACGCCGGCGAGGCGGCCGAGGCGGTGCTGGCCGGCTCCCCGAAGGCCGCCCGCTACGGTCCCGCCGCCTTCCACGCCGTCCTGAGTGCCGCCCTGGCCCGTACGGGGGTGCTGGTCCGTGCCCCGGAGCGGCTGCGCCAGCTGGAGATGGCCGGCACGGTCGTCCTGCACTCCGGCGCGCTGCGCACCGAGGACGGGGAGGCCGACCCGTGGGCCGAACCGGTGCTGGACACGGCACGCCGGGCCGGGCTCCGGGTCGTTCTGGTGGACGATCCGGCGCTGGAGGACTTCACCGGCCTCGCCGACCGGGTCGTCGACGCCCGCCGGCCGCTGGACGACGTCGTGCACGAGGCGCGCGGCGACGAGGGCGCCGTGCTGGTGGTCGCCCGGGTGCGGGCTGCCGGCGAGCACGACCTCCTGGCCGCACTGCGCGCCGCCGATGTCGCTGTCGCCCTGACCGACCGGGACGGCGCGGTCGTCTGGGGCGCGGACATCCTCGCCCTGCACGGCCTGCCCGACGTGTGGCGGGTCCTCACCGCGATACCGGCCGCCCGCGCGGTCGGCCACCGGGCCCAGACCCTG
This sequence comes from Streptomyces sp. NPDC046727, assembly GCF_040645635.1. Taxonomy (NCBI): domain Bacteria; kingdom Bacillati; phylum Actinomycetota; class Actinomycetes; order Kitasatosporales; family Streptomycetaceae; genus Streptomyces; species Streptomyces sp. NPDC046727. The sequence continues at coordinate 31,301 of NZ_JBEYYR010000016.1, read as the reverse complement.
GCCCGCTCCGGCGCCGCGCTGTCCGGGCTGCTCGTCGCCATCGGTGAGTCCGGCGGCGGAGGCGGTCGCCGGGCCGCGCTGCCCGGGCTCCGGCACGCACCCGTCGACGCCGCCGCCGCGACGGCCCTGCTGTCCGGTGTGCGGGGCGCGCTCGGGGTGGCGGCGGCGCGCGCCCCGCACCCGCGCCCCCGGGTGCACTGGCACGAGCTGGATCCCGACCAGGCCCGGGAACGGCTGGAGCACGAACCGGCCGCCGACACCGGCCCGCTGGACGAGCTGACCGCCCGGGTGCGCAAGGTGGCCGAGGGCGTCACCCGGCACCCGGCCGCCGCGCCCGCCCGCTGGTCCTACCGGCTCGGCCGGGCCGTCCGAGGGGAACTGCACGACCCCCTCACCCCGGTGCTGGCCGTCGGGTCGGCGGCGTCGGCGATCCTCGGCTCCGTCGTGGACGCGCTCCTCGTCGTCGGCGCCCTGGACCTGAACGCCCTGGTGGGCGGCGTCCAGCGGCTGCGGGCCGAGCGGGCGCTGTCCGGACTGGTCGCGGAGCAGCAGCAGCAGGCACGTCTGGTGCCGCCGGAGGACGAGGCACCGGCCGGCGGCATCCGCACCGTGGCGGCGGGCCGGCTCCATCCGGGCGACGTGATCCAGCTCAAGGCGGACGACGTGGTGCCCGCCGACGCCCGGCTGCTGTGGCAGGACGGCCTGGAGGTGGACGAGTCCGCCCTGACCGGCGAGTCGCTGCCGGTGGAGAAGCAGACGGACCCCACTCCGCACGCCCTCGTGGCCGACCGGCGCTGCATGGTCTTCGAGGAGACGACCGTGGTGGCGGGGCAGGCGCGGGCCGTCGTGGTCGACACCGGCGACCACACCGAGGCCGCCCGTGCCGTCCACCTCGCCGCCCGCACGCCCCCGGCCGGTGGTGTGCAGGCCAGGCTCCAGGACCTCACCCGCAAGGCGCTGCCGTTGACGCTGGCGGGCGGCGCCGCGGTGACCGGCCTGGCGCTGGTGCGCGGCACCCCGATCCACGAGGCGGTCAGCGGCGGGGTGGCGGTGGCCGTGGCGGCCGTACCGGAAGGGCTGCCCCTGGTGGCGACGGTCGCTCAGCTGGCGGCGGCCCGGCGGCTGAGCCGGGGCGGCGTCCTGGTCCGTACCCCGCGCACCCTGGAGGCGCTGGGCCGCATGGACACCATCTGCTTCGACAAGACCGGCACGCTCACCGAGAACCGGCTGCGGCTGGTGCGCACGTCCGACGCCGAGGGCACGGTCCACGCGGTGGACGACGACGCCTCCGAGCGGACGCTCCGGGCCGCCGCGCGGGCCTGCCCGGTGGTGAACGGCGACTCCGACCAGCCGGTGCACGCCACCGACGAGGCCGTGCTGGACGCGGCGGCGCCCGATCCGGACTGGACCCAGCTGCACGGCCTGGCCTTCGAGGCCGCCCGCGGGTATGCCGCCGCCGTCGGCCGGAGCGGGGACGGCCCGCCCGTACTGGTGGTCAAGGGCGCCCCGGAAATCGTGCTGCCCGCCTGCTCCGGGCTGCCGGCGCACGTCTCCGACGCCGCGCAGGCACTGGCCGGGGACGGCCTGCGGGTGCTGGCGGTGGCCGAACGGCGGCTCGGCGCGGGCGAGCAGGACTCCGCCGTCCTCGAACAGCCGCTGGAGGGGCTGGAGTTCACGGGACTGCTGGCCCTGTCCGACGTACCGCGCGAGACCTCCACGGCGCTGGTGAACGGGCTGCACGGGGCGGGCGTACGACCGGTCATGCTCACCGGCGACCATCCGCAGACCGCGCGGGCCATCGCCGCCGACCTGGGCTGGCCCGAGGACACCGTGGTGGTCACCGGCGACGAGCTGGCCGCGGCTGACCGTGCGGCCCGGGCCCGGATGCTGCGCGACGCGGGCGTGGTGGCCCGGGTCGCGCCCGAGCAGAAGCTCCAGGTCGTGGAGGCGCTGCGGGACGCGGGCCGGGTGGTCGGCATGGTCGGCGACGGCGCCAACGACGCCGCCGCGATCCGCGCCGCCGACATCGGCGTCGGCATCAGCGCGCGGGGCTCGGCCGCCGCGCGCAACGCCGCGGACATCGTGCTGACCGACGAGGACCTGACGGTGCTGATCGACGCGGTCGGCGAGGGCCGCGCCCTGTGGCACAGCGTGGCCGACGCGATCGCCATCCTGATCGGCGGCAACGCGGGCGAGGTCGGGTTCGGCCTCCTCGGCACGCTGCTGTCCGGGCGGGCGCCGCTGTCCACCCGGCAGATGCTCATGGTGAACCTGTTCACCGACCTCTTCCCGTCGATGGCGGTGGCCGTGACGGAGAAGGAGGACGAGGCGGACCTGTCGCACGTGGAGGAGGCGGCCGGGGTGCTGGGCGACCCCCTGCTGCGGCAGATCCGGCACCGGGCCCTGACCACCTGCCTGGGCGCGCTCGCGGCCTGGCTGATCGGCCGCTTCACGCCGGGCACCGCGCGCCGCTCCAGCACCATGGCGCTGTGCGGGGTGGTCGGCACCCAGCTCGTCCAGACCCTGCTCGACCGGCGCGACAGCGGACTGGTGCGGATCACCGTGCTGGGCTCCGCGCTGGCCCTCGTCGCCGTGGTCCAGACCCCGGGCGTCAGCCGCGCGGTCGGCTGCACCCCGCTCGGCCCGGTCGCCTGGGCCGGCGTCCTGGTCGCGATCGGCCTGGCACTGGCGGGGCAGCGGACCCTGCCCCGCCTGGAGCAGACCGTCGGGCGCCTGCTGCCGGGGTGACCGGCAGGGGCGCGTGTGCGGCGGCCGGCGGAAGCGGAGCCGGGCGGCCCGGGACCGGACCGGCCGGCGTCCGTGACCCGCTCAGACCGACCGGTGGTACTGGTCCGGCACCCGGACCTCACCGCCCAGCTCGCGGGCGGCGTGCCGGGCCCAGGACGGGTTGCGCAGCAGCTCACGGCCGAGCAGCACCACGTCGGCCTCACCGTTCGCCAGGATCTTCTGGGCCTGCTCGGCCTCGGTGATCAGGCCCACCGCGCCGACCGGCAGCGGGGTCTCGGTCTTCACGCGGGAGGCGAACGGGACCTGGTAGCCCGGCCCGGTCGGGATGCTGACGCCGGCCGCGTTGCCACCGGTGGAGACGTCGAGCAGGTCGACGCCGTGGGCGTGCAGATCGCGGGCGAAGCGGACCGTGTCGTCCGGGGTCCAGCCGGCCTCCTCCAGCCAGTCGGTCGCGGAGATGCGGAAGAACACCGGCTTGTCCGCGGGCCACACCTCGCGTACGGCGTCCACGACCTCCAGGGCGAACCGGGTGCGGTTCTCGTACGAGCCGCCGTAGGCGTCGGTGCGCCGGTTGGAGTGCGGGGAGAGGAACTCGTTGATCAGATAGCCGTGGGCGCCGTGGATCTCGACGATCTCGAAGCCGGCGGCGAGGGCCCGGCGCGCCGCGGCGGCGAACTGGCCGACGACCTCCTCGATCTGCTCGACGCTCAACTCCGTGGGGACCGGGTGGCGTTCGTCGAACGCAACCGGGCTCGGGCCGAACGGCTGCCAGCCGTGCGCCTCCGGTCCGACGGGCGCGCCGCCCTTCCACGGCTGGTCGGTGGACGCCTTGCGGCCGCCGTGGGCGAGCTGGACCGCCGGCACGGTGCCCTGGGCGGCGAGGAAGCGGGTGATCCGGCGGAAGGCCTCCACCTGGGTGTCGTTCCACAGCCCGAGGTCGTACGGGGAGATCCGGCCCTCGGGCGAGACCGCGGTGGCCTCGACCACGATCAGCCCGGTGCCGCCGGTGGCCCGCGCCGCGTAGTGCGCGAAGTGCCAGTCGTGCGGGGCGCCGGCGAGCGGACCCTCCGGCTCGGCCGAGTACTGGCACATCGGGGCCATCCACACCCGGTTCGGGATGGTCACTTCGCGCAGGGTGATGGGCTCGAAGAGCGCACTCACGACGGACTCCATTCGTCACGGACCGCTGATGGGTTCGTACGGTACTCCTCGTACTACGATAGATGTCAAACTACGACGGCAGTCGTACAATGCTGACAGCCAGGGATCCGCGGCGGAACGGCCAGGGATCCGCGACGAAGGACGAAGGGGGAGCCGCCGTGACCGGCGACACCGCCACCACCGGCCGTACGCTGCCGCACCCGGACCTGGAGCAGATCCGGCTGGAGTCCGTGCTGCACGCGCTCTCCGACCCGATGCGGATGCAGATCGTCCGCGAACTCGCCGCCCGCGAGGTCGAGTTGACCTGCTCGCAGTTCGAGCTGCCGGTGACCAAGTCCACCACCACGCACCACTTCCGGGTGCTGCGGGAGAGCGGGGTCATCCGGCAGGTCTACCGGGGCACGGCCAAGATGAACGGCCTGCGCCGGGACGATCTAGACGGTCTCTTCCCGGGACTGCTCGACAGCCTCCTCGCCGCCGCCGACCGGCAGGCCGGCCGCATCGCCGACGGCGGCTGAACCGTCCGCCGCGGGAAGCGAACCGTCCTTCGCGGGCAGTGAACTCCTCCTCGCCGGAAGGTGGTTGAAGAGCAGGTTCAGCAGGATCGCGGACAGGCAGCCCGCGCTGATGCCGCTGTTCATCACCGTCTGGAACCAGTCCGGGAACTTCTCGTACACCGTGGGCACGCCCACCGGCAGCATGCCGATCGCCACCGAGACGGCCACCACGGTCAGGTTGTCGTTGCCCTTGAAGCCGACCCGGGCCAGCGTGCGCAGCCCGCTCGCCGCGACCGTCCCGAACATCACCAGACCGGCCCCGCCGAGCACCGGCGCCGGGATCGCCGCGACCACCGCGCCCAGCTTGGGCAGCAGACCGAGCAGCACCAGGATCCCGCCGGCCGCCGCGACCACCCAGCGGCTGCGCACCCGGGTCATGCCGACCAGGCCCACGTTCTGCGCGTACGCCGTGTACGGGAAGGTGTTGAAGACCCCGCCCAGCACGGTCGACAGCCCGTCCGCGCGCAGCCCGTCGGCCAGCGGGCGCGGCTCGACTTCGCGCCCGGTCAGCTCGCCGACGGCGATCAGGTCCCCCGTCGTCTCGGTCATCGTCACCAGGGCCACCACCAGCATCGACACGATCGCGGACGCCCGGAACTCCGGTGCCCCGAAGTGGAACGGCGTGCTGACGCCCACCCAGTCGGCGTCCCCGACCCCGCCGAAATCGGTGAACCCGAACGGCACGGCGACCGCCACGCCCACCACGATGCCGATGAGCACCGCGATCCGGCTGAGGAAGACCGGCGCGAACCGCTGCACGCCGAGCACCACGGCCAGGACGAAGCCCGCCAGCGCCAGGTTCTTGGGCTCCCCGAAGTCCTTCGCACCGGCGCCGCCCGCCGCCCAGTTGCCCGCGACCGGCAGCAGCGAGACCCCGATGATCAGGATCACCGTGCCGGTCACCAGCGGCGGGAAGAAGCGCAGCAGCCTGCCGAAGACCGGCGCGAGCAGCATGATCGCCAGCCCGGCGACGATCACCGAGCCATAGACGGCCGGCAGTCCGCCCTCCGTCGTCCCGATGAGCACCATCGGCGACACGGCGGCGAACGTGCACCCCTGCATGATCGGAAGCCGTACCCCGAACCGCCAGAACCCGACGCACTGGATCAGCGTGGCGATCCCGCACACCAGCAGGTCGGCGGTGATCAGGTACGCCAGGTCGGCGGGCGACAGCTTCATCGCGGCGCCCACGATCAGCGGGACCGCGACGGCGCCCGCGTACATCGCGAGCACATGCTGCAGCCCGAAGGCGGCCAGCTGCCGTAGGGGCGGGATCTCGTCGACGGGGTGCACGTCCGTGGTCGTCGTGGCCATGGGAACTCCTGGGCTGCGGGGGAGTGGCATGCGAACAGGACGAGACCGTAAGGGCCTTGAACAGTTTGTTGATTTCCGGACTGTTGCCGGTGTGTGTCCTGCCGCCCCGCCGCCGGTCACTCCCGGTGCGCTACGGCACCCGCGCCGCGCCGAGCAGCGCGTCCCAGTCGGACAGCTTGACCACGCTCCGCCCCAGCCGCGCCCCCAGGTCGGCCTCGGCCCGCTCGATCGCCAGCCAGCCGTCCCAGGGCACGGGGTCGACGCCGGCCGCCCGGAGTGCCGCGACCGGGTCCTCGGGCACGTCCGCGCGGGCGAGCGCGGGAGCGTCCGCGAGCAGGGAGGTCACCGTCTCCTTGGCGCAGGGGCGGTTGGTGCCGATGACCCCGGTCGGGCCGCGCTTGATCCACCCGGCGACGTACTCGCCGGGGGAGGCCACGCCGTCGCGCAGGACACGGCCCTCCTGGTGCGGGATGGTGCCGGTCGCCGGGTCGAACGGCAGACCTTCCAGGGGCACTCCCCGATAGCCCACCGAGCGCAGCACCAGCTGGGCGGGCACGTCCTCGTACCGGCCCGTGCCGGTCACCCCGCCCTGGCCGTCCGGCTCCGTCCGTTCGAAGCGGACGGCACTCACCCGGCCGCCGTCCCCGAGCAACTCCACCGGGCGCAGGAAGAACCGCAGCCGGATCCGCCGGGCGGCTGCCGCCGAGGGCTGCGCCGCCCAGCCGCGCAGCACCTCCACGTTGCGCCGCTGCACGGCCGGCAGCGCGCCGGGGTCGCCCGGATCGAGCGCCAGGTCGGTCTTGTCCACGGTCACCTCGGTGTCCGGCAGTCCGCCGAGCTCGCGCAGCTCCTTGGTGGTGAAGCGGGCCTGTGCGGGGCCGCGCCGGCCCACCATGTGCACCTCGGTGAGCCCGCTCGCCGTCAGCGTGTCCAGCGCGGCCTGCGGGATGTCCGTGGGGCGCAGCTCCGCCGCACCCCGGACCAGCATCCGCGCGACGTCCACCGCGACATTGCCGACCCCGATGACCACCGCCGACCGCACCCCGCGCAGGAATCCGGCGTCGGCCGCGTCGGGGTGCGCGCTGTACCAGGACACGAACTCGGTCGCCGACCAGCTGCCCGGCAGTTCCTCGCCGGGGATCCCGAGGTGCCGGTCGGTGGCGGCGCCCACGCAGTACACCACCGCGTGGTAGAGCGTCCTCAGCCGCTCCACCGGCAGGCCGCCGGGGCCGCCCACCCGGACCCCGCCGAGGAACCGCACCCGCTCGTCCTCCAGCACCGTCCGCAGGCTGCCCTGCAGGGACTTGATCTTCTCGTGGTCGGGGGCGACGCCGTAGCGGACCAGGCCGTAGGGGCACGGCAGCCGGTCCAGGACGTCCACGAGGACCTCGGAATCGCGCTGAATCAGGCTCTGGGCGGTGTAGCACCCGCTCGGCCCGGAACCGACGACGGCGACACGCAGCACAGCGGTACTCCTTGCCCAAGGAGGGGCGTGCGGACGGCTCCAGGATCGCACCGTGAGGCGTCGGGCGGCAGGGGCCGGTGGGGTGATCCGGATGCGTGTCCGTTCGTGTCCCATTCTTATGGATTGTGATCATGCGGTTACGTTCCGTGTGTGCTAGAAGCATCCTTTCTTAATCTTTCCGATCGGGACGCGGAGGACGGCGCGGTCTCCGTCTGGCCCGCGTGGAGGGTGTGGGAGCGCGGCGCCGTCACGTCCTGGTTCCATGTCCGGCTGGCCTTCCCCGACGCGGCCAGGGTCGACGCCCTGGCCGTGCTGAACGAGGGGTACGTCTCCATCGAGGACGTCCAGGCCGAGCCGGCCCTCTCCCTCGCCGACCTGACGGCGCTCGCCGGCTGGATCGAGGGACCGCTGTTCGAGGCGTGCGGCGTGACGCCGGCGCAGGACGGCGAGGTCGGGACCGACAGTGGGGACGACGGCTGCGCGGCGGTGCCCGAGGCCGGCCCCCCGAGTCTCGGACGGGCCCGTCCGGCCTGGCCGCGGGGCACCGAGGGCCGCCGGCTCGTCGCACAGGAGTACCGGGCGGCGCAGGGCGAGGGCGCCGATCCGGTGCTCGCCGTGATGAGCGCGACCGGACGCAGTCGCCGGCGCGCCCTGCGGCTCATCGCCCAGGCGCGGGACGCGGGCTTGCTGACACCTCGCCACGCGCGCCGCTGAACAGTCGACTTGACCGCTCGCCTCAGGGGCGGTCGGGCCGCTCCTCGGTGGCGAAGAACCGGGACAGATCCTCGTCCCCCGTGCCCGCGGCCGGCTCGCTCTCCGGGGGCGAGCCCATCTCCCAGTCGAGCCCGTACCGCTGGAACAGCTCGGCCCGCAGCACCGGGACGGGCATCGGCACCCCCGGCACCAGCGCCGCGTACACCGCGCCCATCAGCAGGGCCCGCAGCATCGGGTAGTCCGCCGAGACGTTCTGCGCGCCGTACCGGGCGACGGTGTCGCTGAGCAACTCCGCCAGCCGGCGCTGCTCCGGGCACTGCCGGAAGCCCTCGGCGTCGAGCAGGCCCGCCATGTGCTGACGCATCAGCACGGGCCGGTCCCGGGCCAGCCCCAGAATCGCGTCGATGGCCCGGGCCAGCCGCTCCCGGCCGTCCTCGGTGCGCGGCTCCCGCTCCAGTGCCTCCTCCAGTGTGCGGTGCATCAGCCGGTGCACGGCGGACTGCACCAACTGGCGCTTGCCGGGGAAGTAGTACGACACCAGCCCGCGCGCCGAACCGGCCCGGTCCGCGATGTCGCCCAGCGTCGTGGCCTCGAACCCGCGCTCACCGACCAGCTCCACGGCGGCCTGCAGCAGCCGTTCCCGGGAACGCCGCCGCAATTCTTCATTGACCGAGGCGCTGCGCGGGGACATCCTGTAACTCCTGCGTTGACTGGCTGCCAGCCAACTATACTCAACGCATCAGGGCACCCCTGTGTTCGGGGCCCGCCCGGAGCAGCCGTCCGTCTGGGGCGACGCGGGGGATCGTCTCAGACGGACGGCACCGGACGGCACGGATCTATCGCTGACTCACGCTCAGCGCTGCCTGCCCGGACCGGGGAAGAGGCGGCGGCCTTCACGGTGCTCAGTGCATCAGATCCAGCACCGGCAGCAGTGCGTTCGGGCGTTGGCCGATCGGTAGGTGGTCGACGAAGTGGACACGGCAGCCGAGTGCGGCGGCCCCGCCGTCCGCCGTTCTGCTGTCGCCGACCATCAGCACCCGACGCGGATCGGCGCCGAGTGCCTCGCAGGCGACCGAGAACAGCCGCGGATCCGGCTTCTGCACGCCGTGTTCGTACGACAGCACATACGTGTCCACGTACGCGTCGAGCCCGTGCTCGCGGAACACCGGGCGCAGATCCCAGCCGATGTTGCTGACCACGCCGACGCCGACCCCTCGCTCGCGCAGGGTGCGCAGCACCTCGGCGGCGTCCGGGTACGGGGACCACGCGGCGGGCTCCATGTGCCGGTCGTACAAGGCGTCGTACAGCCCGGGATCCGGCAGCGGCACCCGGCGGGACAGACCCGTGTAGGCGGCCCTGTGCAGCTCCGCGCTCTCGTCCCGCACCGCCCAGAGGTCCGCGAGGTCCGCCGGCAGCTCCACCGGCACCGCACCGCCCGGCAGCGCACCGGCCGCCTCCAACGCCTTGGCGGTGCAGGCCAGTTCGGATTCGGGCAGGGTGTGTCCGGTCTCGGCCAGCACCGCGCGCAGCCAGGACTCGGTGGTCTCCACGCGGAACAGCGTCCCGGAGAAGTCGAACAACACGGCAGCCATGCGCGGGACTCTACCCGCGCCGCCCCACCGGCGGTTCCGACCTGCCCTTCCGCGGCCACTCGTACACCACCACCGCCAGCGCCACCAGCAGCGCCCCGAACAACCATCCGCCGACCACGTCCGAGGGCCAGTGGACGCCCAGCCACACCCGGGTCACTCCGACACCGACCACCGAGACGAGCGCCGCCGCCACAGCCGTACGCCACAGCGCCCGGCCCGGCCCGCAGCGGTGCAGCAGCCACAGCAGCAGGCCGCAGGCCACGGTGGCGGTCATCGCGTGCCCGGAGGGGAAGGCCGCGTAGTGGGCGGAGTCGACGGGGTCCGGCCAGACCGGGCGGGGGCGGTCGACGGCGGCCTTCACCGACTGCTGCACGATCGCGGCCACCGCGAGGGTGACCGCCAGCCACAGTGCCGTCCACCAGGCCGCGCGGCGCCAGATCAGCCACACCGCCGCCGCCGCGGACACGAGACGCATCGTCAGCGGGTCCCACACCCAGTCCGTCAGCACCCGGAAGACGTGTGTCATCGCTCGGTCGTCCACCGCCCAGCGGTGCGTGGTGCGCGAGACGTCGCCGTCCAGACCGATCAGCGGGTGCCAGCGCGCCGCGACAAGGATGAGCAGCAGCACCGAACAGACACCGAGAGCGGCGGCCACGCGGACAGCCCTGCGATACGGCTTCGGCGAGGGGGCGGTGGGGCGACGATCGTGCATGCCGTGATCTTTGTTGATGGGACGGCCGGGGCCAAGACCGGCATGACCGGAATCGGGTGGCGGTCGGGGTGTCGTCGGGCCCCCCGGGTCAGCCCAACGCCCGCAGACCCGGTATCAGGGTCACCAGTACGGGAATCACCGGGACCAGCGCGGCGGTCGCCGTCAGGCGGAGGCGGTGCAGGGCCGGGAGTCGGTCCGGGGCGGTGAGCAGGCGGTGTACGCGCTGCGGCACATGGGCGTGCGGAGTCGGTGAGGGCCCGAAGACGCCCCGTTCCTCGTTGAGTTCGACCAGGGCCAGCGCCGTCGTCAGCCGGCCGAAGCGGCGGGACGCCATGTCGTCGGCGGCCAGCTCGACCAGCCGGTGCATCTCGGCGCGGAACGCGGCGAACACCGGGACCTGCGGGAATCCGCCCGCCAGCGCGGCCGAACAGTGCAGCAACCAGTCGTGCCGGGCCTGCGCGTGCCCCTGCTCGTGCGCGAGGAGCGCGTCCAGCTGACGGCCCTTCAGGCGGCGGAGCGCGGCCGTGGTGACGACCAGCCGAGGGGCGGCGCCGGGCAGCCACCAGGCGTCGGGCCGGTCTCCCTCCAGCACCACCAGCCGGCCGCTCGCCGGTTCCTCACCCGGCAACAGCGGTGCCCGCACCAGCAGTTCGGCCCGTCGCCCGCGCCGCCGCGCCCGGGCCCGTACGACCTCGCGGACCAGCATCGCCAGACTCCACAGGCCGCCGCAGGCGAGCAGTACGGCGGTCGGTGCCGCCCAGGGGCCGGCCGTGCCGAGGGCGTAGGCGTCCACGACCGCGCCCGGCGCGGAGGCGAACACATGCCCGCGCACCGCCTGCCAGGCCGCCGCCGCGCTGAGCGTCATGGACAGAGCGCAGCACAACAGGACGGCCGCCACCACGCACTGCCACACCCAGAGGGCGACGACCGGCTCGCGGTCCGGCCAGTCGGCCCGGGCGAGCAGCCGGGGGGCGACGACAGCGGTCAGGGCGCCGAGCAGCAGCAGGGCCACGGGGACCATCATGGTCAGCACCCTATGAGCGCGAAGCCGCTCAGCGGTACGGGCCGCGCCGCCGAAGTGACGCAGGCAACGGACGCGTCCGCCCGCGGCGGGTCCTCACATCGCCAGCAGCATCGCCACCATGCCGATCCCCATCGACAGCCGGCACGCCCGCGCCAGCTCCGGTCGGTCGCCCCAGCGGGCCGGCCCGCTCCCGCCCGCCGGGGCGCCGGCGGGAACCAGACGGGCGCCGGAGAGCAGCACATACCCCGTGAAGTACAGCAGCAGCGCGCCCGTCAGCAGCGGCACGCCGGCACCGCCGTGCGCGTGGTGGACGGCGGGAGGGGCCGCGGCCATCGCCACCGCCATGTAGACCATCGCGGCGCTGCCCACCAGGTGGTGCAGATGGTGCGGGCCGCCGCGCGCGGCCCACAGCGCGCGCAGGGCCGCCGCGCCGAACACGGCCGCGTACACCGGCCACGCCCATCGCGGTGGCGTGAACACCGCCGCCGGCACGGCCATCACGGCCATCCCGAAGCCCATCAGCGCCTCGCCGCCCGCGGCCCGCCGCTGCTCCTCGTCGCCGCTGCGCATCCGCAGCAGGCAGTAGGCCCCGGTCGCCGCGCACAGCGCGACCAGCAGCCAGGCTGTCGACACCGGTCCGTGCACGCGCACCTCCCCGTTCGACGGTCGGTCCAGGGATGCGATGCCCACGGCTGACGGGGCGCACGCAAGCGCAAGGGTGTACGCGGGGAGCATGCGGGGGAGCACGGACCGTCACCGACGTGCCGTACCAAAGTGTTTTATAAGTAAAACACGTGCTAAATTAATGGTATGCGCAGTGCCACCCCCCACCGTCTTCCCCTCGCCGCGGCGCTCCGCCTCGGACGCCCCTCCGACATCTGGTTCAAGCCGGCGCTGAGCGTGGTCGCCGCGGTCGCCCCGCCCAACCTCACGCTGCTCGCGCTCGGCCGCCTCGACCTCGCGATGTACACGATGGCCGGATCGCTGTGCGCGCTCTACGGCCACAACCGGCCCTACGCCGCCCGGGCCCGCGCCCTTGCGTGGGTGGTGCTCGGCATGGTCGGCGGCCTCGCCGTCGCCCTGCTCGCCGCGGCGCTCACCACGAACGCCCTCGTCCTCGTCACCGTCGGCGCCGTTCTGGCGGCGGCCCAGAAGGCGGTGTGCGACGCGACCCGGATCGGGCCGCCCGGCAATGTGGTCCTCAGCTTTATCAGCTCCGCCTCGCTGTTCGCGCCGCAGACCCTCGGTCAGATCCCCGGGCACGTCGGGCTGGCCCTGGCCGCCGGCGCCTGGGCCTGGCTGGTCGGCATGGCACCCGGCCTGGTCCGCCCGCACGGGCCCGAGCGCCGCGCCACCGCACAGGCCCTGAACGCCGCCGCCGCGTACGCCGAGACGCGTGGCATCACCGCCGACGGCCACGCCCGCGCCGCGAGCGCCGCCGCGATCCACGCCGCCTGGCAGTCGCTGCTCTCCGTGGGCGCCCGCCCCGACCGCACCCGGCACGCCCTCGAACAGCTCCTCGTGCGCGCCGAGGTCGCCCTCGCCGCGCCGGCCGACACCGACCCCGCACGCCTGCGCGCCTGGGCCCGCGAACTGCGCGGCACCGGCCGGATCCCGCGCGTCGCGACCCCGCGCGAGGACGCCGACGAACTCCTCGGCGTGGCCACCGCACAGGCTCCCCTGATCCGGCACCGCCTCGCCCCGCTCGCGCCGCTCGCCGCACGTACGGCGCTCGGCTGCGCCCTCGCCGGATACGCCGCCCTCGCGCTCGGCGTCGGCCGCCCGTACTGGGCGCTGGTGACCGCGGCCTCCCTCTACCAGGCCAACGTCACCCTCACCTGGAGCCGGGGCGTCCAGCGGGTCGTCGGCAACCTCGTCGGCGTTCTCGTCTTCGCCGCCCTCGCCCCGGTCGCCCATCTGCACCCCGCCGCCCTGGTGCTGTGCTGCCTCGCCCTCAACTTCGGCGCCGAGGCGCTCATCGGCCGCAACTACTGGCTGGGCAGCGTCTGTGTCACCCCGATGGCCCTGCTCGTCACCGAGTTCGCCCGCACCCAGGACCCGGCCGAACTGATCACCGACCGGGTCGCGGACACCCTCGTCGGCGCGCTGGTCGGCTTCGTCGCCGCCGTCGCCGTCACCAACCGGCGCGCGGGCGACCGTCTGGAGCGGGAACTGGCCGCGGCCGAGCGTGCCCGGGAGAACGCCGCCCGCCTGCTCGCCGAGCCGCACCCGGCGCCCCGCGCCCTGGAGTCCGCCCGCCGCGGCCTGGCCGCCGCCCTGGTCGACCTGCGCGCCACGGCCGACGCTGCCTCCGGCGAGTGGTGGCAGCGCGCCCTGCCCGAGGAGCGGGTCGTGCTCACCGAGCGGTCCGGACACCGTACGCTCGCGGCGACGGTACGACGTCAGGGGCTCGTACCGCGGGACCCGGACGACGACGACCGGGACCAGGGCCAGGACCCGGACCGTGACCAGGACCCGGGCAGGACGACGGAGGGCATACGGCCATGACGGGGACCAACGGCGGACCGACGCCCGGAAGCGACGCGACCGGAAGCGACGCGACCGGTGCCCGGCCCCAGGCCGGTACCGAAGCCGCGCGGAGCGACACCGTCTCCGCCGTCGTCCGCCAGTGGCAGGCCGTCCACCCACAGCTGGACACCGGGCCCATGGAGATCATCGGCCGGATCAACCGCTGTGCCGCCCTGCTCCAGCAGGCCGAGGACGCGCCGCTGCGCCGGGCCGGACTGAGTCGCCCCGAGTTCGACCTGCTCGGCGCCCTGCGCCGCACCGGCCACGAGCTGACCCCGGGAGAGCTGGTCCGGGAGACCTTCTCCTCCGGGGCCGCCGTCACCAAGCGGCTCAAGCAGCTGACCGAGCGCGGCCTGGTCGAACGGCGCGGCGACACCCGCGACCGCCGCGTGGCCCACCTGCGTCTCACCGACGCCGGCCGCGACCTGGTCGACGGCATCCTCCCCGAGCAACTCGCCTACGAGACCACCGTGCTGTCGGCCCTGCCCGCCGAGGACCGGGGCGAACTGGCGGGCCTGCTGGCCGAGTTGCTCAGCCGACTGGAGGGCCGGGCGGGCGTGCTGCGGGCGTAGCGGGAATCAGAGGACGTCGTGCACCGTACGGCGGTGCGTGGCACGGCGGTCCTCGATGTCCGGCCAGCGGTCGCCGTACACATTGCGGGTGATGGGCGCCTCGCGCAGGAAGTCGTGCGGGAAGCCCAGCGGGACGGCGCTCACCTCGTCCAGCCGCGCCCGCGCGTCCGCGTCGAGCCGCACCCCGGTGCTCGCCAGGTTGTCCGCGAGCTGCTCCGGCTTGGTGGCCGACACGATGGGCACGACGTTCCCGGGCCGGCCCAGCAGCCAGGCGAGAGCCACCTGGGCCGGACTCCAGCCGCCCTGCCCGGCGATGTCCAGGACCGCGCTGATGATCTCCTCCTCCCGCGCATCCGGCCGCTCTCCCAGCACGTCCAGCCGGCCTCGCTCGCCGCGCCGGTACTTCCCGGTGAGCTTGCCCGCCGCCAGCGGTGCCCAGGCGAACACGGCGAGGTCGAACGCCCGGGCCTGCGGCAGGAGCTCGCGCTCCGGCGTCCGCTCCAGCAGGCTGTAGCGCAGCTGCGAACCCGCGAAACCCGTCCATCCGCGCAGCTCGGTGAGGGTGCCCGCCTGGGCGATCTCCCAGGCCGGCCAGTCCGAGACACCCACGTAGAGCACCTTGCCGGCGCGCACGACGTCGTCCAGCGCGCGCATCACCTCCTCCACCGGGGTGAAGTTGTCCCGGGCGTGCACCCACAGCACGTCGAGCCGGTCCGTGCGCAGCCGCGCCAGGCTCTCCTCCACCGACTGCACGAGGTTCTTGCGGTGGTTGCCAGCGGAGTTGGGGTCGCCGTCATGGGTGCCGCAGGTGTACTTGCTGGCCAGCACGAACCGGTCGCGGCGCCCGGCCAGCAGTTCGCCGAGGATCCGCTCGGAGCTGCCGGAGGTGTAGTTGTTCGCGGTGTCGACGAAGTTGCCGCCCGCGTCCGCATAGGCGTCGAGGAGCCGGGCGCAAGCCTCCTTGCCGACACCCCAGCCCCAGTCCTCCCCGAAGGTCATCGCGCCGAGCGCCAGCTCACTGACCCGCAGACCGGTCCGTCCGAACAGGGTGTACCGCACGTGTGTTTCCTTTCCGAGCAGGTGGTGCGTACGACGCTAGGAGCTGGAGCGCTCTCGAAGACAAGCCCGCCGCCCGGCCCGCCGGAACCGGCTGGCCCGTTCGGCCGCACCGGCGTACCCTCGGCGCCGTACCGCATCGCACGGCGGCCCTCCCGATCCCTTCCGAGACCGGAGGTCACCCATGCCCGAGGTGCGCCCCTTCCGCCGCGACGACCGCGACCAGCTGACCGACCTGGTGAACGCCCATGTGGCCGCCGTCGTACCCGGCGTCTCCGTCTCCGTGAACACCGTGCTCAGCGCACTGGAGCGACAGCCCGACGAGTTCGTGACCGACCCGTGGGTGGGCGAGCGGGTCACCCTCGTCACCGAGGAGCACGGGCACCTCGTCGCGGCGGCCCATCTGAAGCGGTACCGCGCCGACGAGGAGGTCGGCCCGCACTACCGGGACGTGGGCGAGATCGACTGGTTCCTCTGGCATCCGCCCGCCTCCTTCCGGCCCGGCACCGAGCGGGCCGCCGACCAGCTGATGGCGGCCTGTCTGGCCACTCTCGCCCGCTGGCGGGTCCGGGTGCGGCGCGCCTCCGGAGACCTCCCCGCCCCCGCCGTGTACGGCCTGCCCCGGCCCTGGCCGCACGTCCGGGCCGTCTACGAACGCGCCGGCTTCCGGCACCACGGGGACACGGAGGTGATCCTCCTCGCCCGCACGTCCGACCTGCCGCGCTCCGAGCCGTGCCCCGGCGTGACGGTCGAGCGCACGGTGGGGGAGTGCGGCACCCGCTTCACCGCCCGCACGGACGCCGGCTCCATCGGCTTCGTCGAGACCGACACCTGCCTGGCCCGCCCCGAACGGCACGCGCGGGGTGCCGGGCCGGCCGACATCGGCAACCTGCACGTCGAACCCGCTCACCGGGACGAGGGCTGGGAGCGCCGGCTGCTGGGCCACGCCGCCGACTGGCTGCGGCTGTGCGGGGCGGACCGCGTGCTCGCCTACGAGCGCGCCGACGACACGGCCGCCATCGGACGCCTGCTCGCCGCGGGTTTCCGTGAACTGACCCGCACGGACCGCGGCTGGGAACACCGCCCGCGGTGACCGGCCCCGCGACCCCGAGGCCCTGTCGTCAAACTCCCTCCCCCAGCCTTCGGCCGGGAGGTGCCCCCAGCCTCGCGACGCCATGCACGCACTCTCGCCGCACCGGGCCCGGGCCCAAGTACGTCCAGTACGAGGGCCAGGACCCGGCACTCCCCCAGCCTCCGGCCGGGGGCACCCCCAGAGCACGCACCTGACGCCGCGAGGCCCGCCCTCCGGGCGGACGGCGGGAGTTTGACGACAGGACCTAGGGCCGGTACCGCAGCGGATGGTCCGCCGGGACCTCCACCAGGACGATCGGGGTGCCGTCCGGGTCGGCGATCCACAACTCCACCAGGCCCCATGGCTCCCGCAGCGGAGGCCGGACGATCTCGACGCCCCGCCCCTTCAGCTCCTCGCACGCGGCCGTCGCGTCCTCGACCTGCAGCCACAGCCGCGGCTCGGGCGAGGGCGCGGTCTCGGACCGGCCGGACAGTTCCAGGAAGCCGCCGCCGAGGAAGTAGACCGTGCCGCGCTCGGCACCGGTACCGAACTCGCGGTAGACGGACAGCCCGAGCTGTTCGCCGTAGAACGTGCGGGAGCGCTCGGGGTCGGTGGGCCGAAGCAGGATCCGGCTGCTGAGTACATGCACCATGCGGGCGGAGCCTAGCGGCAGCGTTACCCTCATCGATGGTTCAGCCACGCCCGAGATCGGAGACCCCCGTCATGGACCGTCCCGCCACCGGACTCACCTTCCGCGACGCCACCGACGCCGACGTCGACGCCCTCGTCGCGCTGATCGAGTCGGCGTACCGGGGGGACAGCAGCCGGACCGGGTGGACGACCGAGGCGGACATCCTGGAGGGGCAGCGGACCGACCCCCAGGGCGTGCTGGAGGTGATCAAGGCGCCGCGGAGCCGGCTGCTGACCGTCGAGCAGGACGGCCGTATCGTCGCCTGCTGCCAGCTGGAAGACCGCACGGATCACGCCTACTTCGGCATGTTCGCGGTCAGCCCCGCGATGCAGGGCGCGGGCCTCGGCAAGGTCGTCATGGCGGAGGCGGAGCGCCTGGCCCGGGAGACCTGGGGGGCCACGGAGATGCAGATGGCGGTGATCTCCGTACGGGACGACCTGATCGCCTGGTACGAGCGCCGCGGCTACCGCCGTACGGGACGGATGAAGCCCTTCCCGTACGGCGACGAGCGCTACGGCATTCCGCAGCGCACCGACCTGCGGTTCGAGGTGCTGGTCAAGCCGCTGGTGTGACGTTCGTGCGCGGGGCCCGGCGCCGGGTCACGCGGTGAACCGGCCCGTCCGCTTGATCTGCGGATAGTCCGTTGTCGCCCCGTCCAGCTCCAGGGCGCGGACCAGCCGCAGATGGTCCTGGGTGTTGACCACCCAGCCGATGATCCGCAGCCCGGACGCGCGCGCGTGCTCGACGATCTCCAGGGTGAGCCGGCGGATGTTGAGACACACGGTCGCGGCACCCACGGCGACGGCGCGCTCCACCACGTCGGTGCCGTACCGGCTCGCGATCAGCGCGGTGCGCACGCCCGGCACCAACCGCGCGATCTCGGCGACCGCCTCGTCGTGGAACGAGGACACCTCCACCCGCGCGGTCAGATCCCGGGCGTGCATCACCTCGGCCAGTGCCCGCGCCGCCGCCACATCCTTGATCTCGGCCTGCAGCGGCGTGCGGACCGCCTCCAGAACCTCCTCGAAGACCGGCACCCGCTCCCCGCGGCCCGCGTCCAGGGCGCGCAGCTCCGCGAGGGTCTTGTCGGCGATCGGTCCGGAGCCGTCGGTCGTACGGTCCACGTCCGCGTCGTGCATGACGACCAGGGCGCCGTCCTTGCTCAGGTGCAGATCGAGTTCGATCAGGTCGAGGCCGGCCTGCTGCGCGGCGACGAAGGAACGGAGGGTGTTCTCGGGCTCGACGCCCATGACCCCGCGGTGACCGATGGTAAGGAAGTTCAAGGTTCAACTCGCTTCCGTCGACGGCGGCTCGGCGACGCGCGGACCGGTGGCCCCCGTTCCGGACCTCGTCGTCCACGCGGCAAGGTCGCAGCCTAATGGCCGGGCCGCGCGTTGAACCCGCGGCTGCGCCGGGCATTCGGGGCGCGGGGCGGGCGCCAGTTGGCCGGTACCCGCCCTGGCCGTCACCCTCCCGTGGGCGAGTCCCCATGTCCTTGACCGATCAGGGAACCGCCCCTGAGAGGGCGGGACGCACTCGGTGGAAGTGAGCGTCGTCACGGTGGACGGCAGGAAAAACATCGGTGACCAAGGGGCCCAGCAGAATATTTTCCCGATCAGGCTCTTGCTGAGAGAAACGGGGTATGCATACGGTGTCCATACGCGAGGTTCTCCCGTGGAGGATGGGACATGACGGAAATTCTTGTGCAGTCGGGTACCGAGGGACAGGTTCCTTCGCTGACCAGGGTGGTTGAGCACCCGGCTTGGCCCGTGCTCAAGGATGCCGTGGAGCAGATCCGGCCATGGCAGTCGAAGGACGGGTCGATCGACTTCGACGCCGAGGGCGCCCCGGAGCGTGCCGACGTCGTGGCGGCCGTCGAGCGTGTCGCCGGCGCGGTCGAGCAGCTCTCCCCGCTGGTCCCGCACGACGCCGCCTACCACCAGGCCCTGGTGAAGGACCTGCGCCGCTGGGCCGAGGGCGGCTTCGCGGTCCCGGACTTCCTGGATTCCCTGCTGGCCTTCCAGCCCGCCGCGAACCGCGCGGACGGCCTGCAGCACCTGGTCGTGTTCCCGATGTACACGCAGAACGGCAACCTGGACCGCAACCTGGAGGCGGTCGTGCTGCGCATGGTCTGGCCGGACTGGCTGGCCGAGCTGGAGCGCACCCGCTACGACAACCCGCTGTTCTGCGGCATCACCTTCGAGGACTTCACCGCGGGCTACGACACCAACTCCGCCGTCCTCTTCCCGGAGACCATCGCCGTACGCGAGGCGCCGGAACGTTTCTCCTGGGGTGGCATCTTCTGTGACCGCGAGGCCGCGCGCTTCCGCCGGGTGACCGACGCCGCCGTCGACATCCTGGGCCTGGAGCTGCCCGAGGACATCGCCGCGATGGTCCACGACCAGAAGCGCTGCGAAGAGGCCTTCGTGCTCTGGGACATGGTCCACGACCGCACCCACAGCCACGGCGACCTGCCGTTCGACCCGTTCATGATCAAGCAGCGCCAGCCGTTCTGGATGTACGGCCTGGAGGAGCTGCGCTGTGACCTCACCGCCTTCAAGGAGGCCGTGAAGCTCCAGGCGGACGGCGTCCCGCAGGCCCGTGACGTGCAGTACGCGGTGCTCTTCGACCGCATGTTCCGCTTCCCGGTCACCGGCGACCGCAACCGCAACTACGACGGCGTCGGCGGCCAGCTGCTCTTCGCCTACCTGCACCAGCACGACGTCATCCGCTGGACCGACAACAAGCTCTCCATCGACTGGGAGCGTGCCCCGCAGGTCACCAACCAGCTGTGCGCCGAGATCGAGAAGCTCTACCGGGACGGCATCGACCGCCCGAAGCTGGTGCACTGGTTCGCCGGCTACGAGCTGGTCTCCACCTACCTGGCGCCGCACCCCGGCTCCAAGTGGGCCAAGGGCCCGGACGCCCTGGACCTGACCCAGCCGCCCCGCAAGCTCGTGGACGACGTGCTTCCGGACGAGTTTCCGCTGAGCATGTTCTATGAGGCGCTGTCCAAGAAGCTGAAGAATGTGATCGCCTCCACCAAGGGCATCACGGCGGACACCGCCGAGCGGATCGCCGCGTGAGCGACCGCGACCGGACGACAGTTTCAGAGGGGAAGATCGTGGGGAACAACGGGTCTCTCAGTGGCGCGGTGATCGCGGTGGCCGGCGCGGGCGGCCCCGCCGGGCACGCGGCGCTGGTCCGGCTCGCGGAGGCGGGCGCGGTCGTCGTCGGCGCGGACAACAACCCCGAGCGGCTGGCGGAGTCCGTGGACGCGGCCCGCTACGCCCGGGGCGGCGCCACCGTCACCGGCGAGACCGTCGACCTGCTCGACCTGGACTCCACCCGGGCCTGGGCCGATCGCATCGAGAAGGACCACGGCCGCGTCGACGGCCTGGTCCACCTCGTCGGCGGCTGGCGCGGCGGCGCGACCTTCGCCGACACCGACCTGGCCGACTGGGACCTGCTGGAGAAGCTGCTCGTCCGCACCGTCCAGCACACCTCGCTCGCCTTCTACGACGCCCTGCAGCGAAGCGACCGCGGCCGGTACGTGCTCATCAGTGCGGCCGGCGCCTCGAAGCCCACCGCGGGCAACGCGGCGTACTCCGCGGCCAAGGCCGCCGCCGAGGCCTGGACGCTCGCGATGGCCGACGGCTTCCGCAAGGCCGGCGGCGAGGAGGGCCCGCGCTCGGCGGCTACGATCCTGGTGGTGAAGGCGCTGGTGCACGACGCGATGCGCGCCGAACGCCCCAACGCGAAGTTCGCGGGCTTCACGGACGTCAAGGACCTGGCCGAGGCCATCGAGGGCGTCTGGACCAAGTCCGCCGCCGAAGTGAACGGAAACCGTCTGTGGCTGACCGAGAAGCCGTGAACCCTCCCAAGACCGACGCGCGTCGCCACCACGACCCGCAGGTCCGCGGTTTCGCCAGTGACAACTACGCCGGAGGCCACCCCGAGGTGATGGCCGCCCTGGCCCTGGCCAACGGCGGCCACCAGGTGGCGTACGGCGAGGACGACTACACCGAGAACCTCCAGGGGATCATCCGGAGCCACTTCGGGGCCACCGCGGAGGCCTTCCCGGTCTTCAACGGTACCGGCGCGAACGTGGTCGCGCTCCAGGCGGTCACCGACCGCTGGGGTGCCGTGGTCTGCGCCGAGAGCGCGCACATCAACGTGGACGAGGGCGGCGCGCCCGAGCGCATGGGCGGGCTGAAGCTGCTCACCGTGCCCACGCCCGACGGCAAGCTCACGCCCGAGCTGATCGACCGGCAGGCCTGGGGCTGGGAGGACGAGCACCGCGCGATGCCGCAGGTCGTCTCGATCACACAGTCCACGGAGCTGGGCACCCTCTACACGCCCGAGGAGATCCGCGCGATCTGTGAGCACGCCCATGCGCGCGGGATGAAGGTGCACCTGGACGGCTCCCGGATATCCAACGCCGCCGCCTCCCTGAACGTGCCCATGCGGACGTTCACCAACGCGGTAGGCGTCGACATCCTCTCGCTGGGCGGGACGAAGAACGGCGCGCTGTTCGGCGAGGCCGTCGTCGTCATCAACCAGGACGCGGTGCGGCAGATGAAGCACCTGCGGAAGATGTCGATGCAGCTGGCCTCCAAGATGCGCTTCGTCTCCGTGCAGTTGGAGGCCCTCCTCGCCAAGGACCTGTGGCTGCGCAACGCCCGCCACGCCAACGAGATGGCCCAGCGGCTCGCCGAGGGCGTCCGTGCGGTGCACGGCGTGGAGATCCTCTACCCCGTGCAGGCCAACGGCGTCTTCGCCAAGCTGCCGCACGACGTGAGCGAGCGGCTGCAGAAGCGGTTCCGGTTCTACTTCTGGGACGAGGCCGCCGGCGTGGTGCGCTGGATGTGCTCCTTCGACACCACCGAGGACGACGTCGACGCGTTCGTGGCCGCCCTCAAGGAGGAGATGGCCCACTGAGGTCTGTGTCTGCATAGGTATGCGGTCACCCGAAAAGTCATTGACGCTCGGGTGATCGCATTCCTATGCTCTGCGGGCATGGAGCTGATCCAGAACACCGCCGACCTGTCCGCCTACTTGGCCGCCGACGAGGTCATCGACCACCATCATCCGGTGGTCAGGGAAACGGCCGCCCGGCTGGCCGCGGAGGCCGCCGACTCGTATGAGTATGCGCGGGCCGCCTATGAATTCGTCCGGGACACCATCCCGCACTCCCAGGACTCCGGTGACCTCCGCGTCACCTGGCGCGCCTCCGACGTGCTGGCCCTGGGCACCGGCATCTGCTACGCCAAGGCCCACGCCCTGGCCGCACTGCTGCGCGCCGAGGACATCCCGGCGGCCCTGTGCTACCAGCGTCTGACCGACGACGAGGGCGGCCACGCGGTGCACGGTCTGATCGCCGTCCGCTTCCACGGGGCCTGGCACCGGCAGGATCCCCGCGGCAACATCCCGGGCGTCGACGCCCAGTTCTCCCTGGAGGGTGAGCGGCTGGCCTGGATCCCCGACCCTGCGGCCCAGGAGCTGGACTATCCGGTCCTGTACGCGGAACCGCATCCGGTCGTCCTCGCCGCGCTGCGGGCCGCACCCGACCGCCCGCACCTGTGGAAGACGCTCCCCAGCGGCCTCTGAGCGGATCGTCCCCGCAGTTCCCGGCCGGTCCTTGATCGGGCCGGCCGCAACGCGCCCGAGGCGCTGGGCTGTGCCTGATGTGCGGCTACCGCCCGCGCGGCGCCGCGGGCGTCAGTGCGCCTCCGCCGTGCGCAGCTGCTCCGCCGTCGGCGCCGTGCCGCCCAGGTGCGAGGGCAGCCACCAGGAGTCCTCCGGGCCCTTGGGGCGGCCCGGGTAGGCGCGCTGGGCGGCGTCGAGGAGTTCCTGGACGCGCTCGCGCAGGCGGCGGGTGATGGCGCCCGCGTACTGGTCGCGGGGTGCCTCCACCGCCTCGCCGACGCGGATCGTGACGGGCAGGTGGTTGCGCTTGAAGTTGCGGGGGTGGCCCTTCGTCCACAGCCGCTGCGTGCCCCACACCGCCATCGGGACCAGCGGGACGCCCGCCTCCTGGGCCAGCCGGGCCGCACCCGACTTGAAGCTCTTCAGCGTGAACGACTGCGAGATCGTCGCCTCCGGGAACACCCCGATGATCTCGCCGGAGCGCAGGGAGTCCAGCGCGTGCGCGTACGCCGCCTCGCCCTGGTTGCGGTCCACCGGGATGTGCTTCATCCCGCGCATCAGCGGTCCCGAGACCTTGTGCCGGAAGACGGACTCCTTCGCCATGAAACGCACCAGACGCTTCTGCGGCAGGGCGGCCAGGCCATTGAAGACGAAGTCCAGATAGCTGATGTGATTGCTCACCAGCACGGCACCGCCCGAGCGCGGGATGTTCTCCGACCCCTGGCAGTCGATCTTCAGGTCCCAGACCTTGAACAACGTCTTGGCGAATCCGATGACGGGACGGTAGACCAGCTCTGCCATGGGCGGGGCGGACCCTTTCTGCTCTGCTCGGGAAAGGGGCTCCCGGCGGGAAAGTTACGCAGCCGTAGGTTTACGGCGTCTCGCAGATCGTGCCCGAAGAACGGACGGGGAGCCAGTCCTGGTGCCCCGCGGCGGCGAGATCCTCGTCACGTCGGCCTACATCCCCTCTCGGATCTTCGAGTCTCCTTGCTCCACCCGTGTCGAACGCATCGATGCCCATGCATCAGCGTTCCGCAGCGGAAACTCCCCGGGGGGCGGGAATCTTTGCGGTCACGTGAATGCTTGTGCCGGAGAGGACCGGACTGGTGGTGTGCGGGGCGGTGTTCGCCGCGGCGGGCGCCCACGGAGTGCTGCGCAAGCGGCGGAACGGGAGAACGCGGGTGCGCGGGCGCGACGACGGCAAGCGGCTCGGAACGGCCGAACTCGGCGGTGAACTGGGGGAGCGCGCCACGCTCGTGCAGTTCTCCAGCGCCTTCTGCGCACCCTGCCGGGCGACCCGGCGCATCCTCGGCGAGGTCGCCGGGATGGTCCCGGGCGTGACCCATGTCGAGATCGACGCCGAGGCCCGCCTGGACCTCGTACGCGAGCTGCAGATCCTCAAGACGCCCACCGTCCTGGTCCTGGACGCCGGCGGACGGGTGGTGCGGCGCGCCACCGGGCAGCCCCGTAAGGCGGACGTCATCGCGGCCCTCGGGGAGGCCGTGTGAGGAGGCTTCAGGCAGGGATGAGACATCTTCCAGATCCCGGAACGCACTTGACTGTGCCCACCAACTATCGTCAGCCTGACCGTATGCCGATCGAACTCCTTCTCTTCGGGCGGGTCCACGTCGACCTCGCCCGCACCGCGAGCGCGCGCTGTCCTGGTTGCTGAGCAGCCACGGACCCGCTTCTCACTTCTCGCAGAAGGACAACTCCATGACGGCCACGCCCGACCTCGGCACCCCTCAGCTCGCCTCGCCCGATCTGCTGCGCACCACCTTCCGCCGGCACGCCGCCGGTGTCGCGGTGATCACCGCGCGCGGGGCCTCCGGCCCGGTCGGCTTCACCGCCACCTCCCTCACCTCCGTCTCCGCCGAGCCGCCGCTCGTCTCCTTCGGCATAGGCACGGGCGCCTCCAGCTGGCCCGCGATCTCCGACGCCGACCATGTCGGCGTGCACCTGCTCGGCGAGCACCAGAGCGAGCTGGCCGCCACCTTCGCGCGCAGCGGCGCCGACCGCTTCGGCGCGCCCACCGCCTGGCGGGAGGGCCCGGAGGGCGTACCGGTGCTGGACGACGTGCTCGCCTGGCTGGTCTGCCGGATCGTCGGGCGGGTCCCGGCCGGCGATCACCGGATCGTGCTCGCCGAGGTGGTCCTCGGCGACCCCTCGGGCGCCGGCCGCCCGCTCCTCTACCACCAGGGCCGCTTCAGCGGCCTGCGGGATTGATCACGTCGCCCCCTCCTGCGAAGCCGTCGAGTTCCGGTTACGCTGCGTTGCGAAGGTCACAGTTCAAAGCGCTTGCTTAGCGGGCATGAACTGGGTGTACTGACGAGTAATATTTCGTTCGGAGCGCGCGGACGCCCCGATCGGGATCGGCCGCTTGAGGCGCCTATGCTGCCTGCAAGAGGCAGCCCGGAAATGTCGATGCAGTAGGAGAGCCGGCGTGAGCTTGAGGATCGTTGTCACTGTGAAGTACGTGCCCGACGCCACTGGCGACCGGCACTTCGCCGATGACCTGACTGTCGACCGCGACGACGTGGACGGTCTGCTCTCCGAGCTGGACGAGTACGCGGTCGAGCAGGCCCTGCAGATCGCGGAGAACGCGGACGACGCCGAGGTCACCGTCCTGACGGTCGGCCCCGAGGACGCCAAGGACGCGCTCCGCAAGGCCCTGTCGATGGGTGCCGACAAGGCCATCCACGTCGAGGACGACGACCTGCACGGCACCGACGCCATCGGCACCTCGCTGGTCCTGGCCAAGGCCATCGAGAAGGCCGGCTACGACCTGGTCATCTCCGGCATGGCCTCCACCGACGGCACCATGGGTGTCGTCCCCGCGCTGGTCGCCGAGCGCCTGGGCGTCCCGCAGGTCACCCTGCTCTCCGAGGTCTCCGTCGAGGACGGCACGGTCAAGGGCCGCCGCGACGGCGACGCCGCCTCGGAGCAGCTGGAGGCCGCGCTCCCGGCGATCGTCTCCGTGACCGACCAGTCCGGCGAGGCCCGCTACCCGTCCTTCAAGGGCATCATGGCGGCCAAGAAGAAGCCGGTTGAGTCCTGGGACCTGTCCGACCTGGACATCGAGGCCGAGGAGGTCGGCCTGGACGGCGCGTTCACCAAGGTCGAGACCGCGACCGAGCGTCCGGCCCGTACGGCCGGCACCATCGTCAAGGACGAGGGCGAGGGCGGCAAGCAGCTCGCTGAGTTCCTCGCGAGCCAGAAGTTCATCTAAGGCTCGCCCGCCGCTGACCGCCCCTCAACTTCGTTACGCAGGAGAGCAATCCCATGGCTGAAGTCCTCGTCTACGTCGACCACGTGGACGGTGCCGTCCGCAAGCCCACCCTGGAGCTGCTGACCCTGGCCCGCCGCCTCGGCGAGCCGGTCGCCGTCGCGCTGGGCAACGGCGCCGCCGGCACCGCCGCCACGCTCGCCGAGCACGGCGCGGTGAAGGTCCTCACCCACGAGGCCGCCGAGTACGCCGAGTACCTGGTCGTCCCGAAGGTGGACGCCCTGCAGGCCGCCTACGAGGCCGTCTCCCCGGCCGCCGTGCTGGTCCCGTCCTCCGCCGAGGGCAAGGAGATCGCCGCCCGCCTGGCGCTGCGCATCGGCTCGGGCATCATCACCGACGCCGTCGACCTGGAGGCCGGCGACGAGGGCCCGGTGGCCACCCAGTCGGTGTTCGCCGCGTCCTTCACCACCAAGTCCCGGGTCATCAAGGGCACCCCGGTCATCACGGTCAAGCCGAACTCGGCCGCCGTCGAGGCCGCCCCGGCCGCCGGCAGCGTCGAGGCCCTGGCCGTGACCTTCTCCGACAAGGCCACGGGCACCAAGGTCACCGGCCGTACGCCGCGTGAGTCGACGGGCCGCCCGGAGCTGACCGAGGCCGCGATCGTGGTCTCCGGTGGCCGCGGTGTGAACGGCGCCGAGAACTTCTCGATCATCGAGGCGCTGGCCGACGCCCTCGGTGCGGCCGTCGGCGCCTCCCGTGCCGCCGTCGACGCCGGCTGGTACCCGCACACCAACCAGGTCGGCCAGACCGGTAAGTCGGTCTCGCCGCAGCTGTACATCGCCAACGGCATCTCCGGCGCCATCCAGCACCGCGCCGGCATGCAGACCTCGAAGACCATCGTGGCCGTCAACAAGGACGCCGAGGCCCCGATCTTCGAGCTGGTCGACTTCGGCGTGGTCGGCGACCTGTTCGACGTCGTGCCGCAGCTGACCGAGGAGATCAAGACCCGCAAGGGCTGAGATCCGCCTTCGCTGTACGAGGCCCCCGTGACCGCGCCGACGGTCACGGGGGCCTCGCCTCATCCCAGC
This sequence comes from Streptomyces sp. NPDC046727, assembly GCF_040645635.1. Taxonomy (NCBI): domain Bacteria; kingdom Bacillati; phylum Actinomycetota; class Actinomycetes; order Kitasatosporales; family Streptomycetaceae; genus Streptomyces; species Streptomyces sp. NPDC046727. The sequence goes on along the minus strand of NZ_JBEYYR010000016.1, from coordinate 4,131 downwards.
GTCAGGGAAGCCTGCACCGGCAGGTGATCGCTGGGAAACCGGCCGTGCAGGGAGAACGTGTTGACCGAGGCCCGGTGGGCCGTGACACCGGGGGTCGCGAGGATCCAGTCGATGCGGTCGCCGCCCGGCGTCAGCGGCTTGTAGCCGTGGAACGTCCCGTACAGCTCGCCGCGCTCGGCCGCGGTGTCCCAGGTGTCGGCCAGGCCGGCACCCAGCATCGTGTCGTAGACCGGGTTCTCGTGGGCGGCGACGTTGAAGTCGCCGGTGACGACGAGCGGGAGCGAGCGGTCGAGCCCGGCGACGCGCTGGGAGATCAGCGCGGCGGCACGCGCGCGTGCGTTCTGGCTGCGGTTGTCCAGGTGGGTGTTCAGGAAGTAGAACTCCCGGTCGCCGTCATGCAGATCGCGGAACCGGACCCAGGTCACCATGCGGATGGAGCCGCCGCCCCAGGTGTTGGAGCCGATCACGTCCGGGGTGTCGGAGAGCCAGAAGTGGTCGTACTCCCGCGGGGCGAGCCGGCGGGTGTCGTAGAAGACCGCCATGAACTCGTCGCGGCTGCCGCCCGCGCGTCCGGTGCCGATCCAGTCGTAGGGGGCTCCCAGGTCGGCCTCGATGTCGCGCAGCTGCTGGTAGAGGCCCTCCTGTGTGCCGATGACGTGGGGTCGCTCGCGGTGCAGCAGGGCGTGCGTCACGGGCCTGCGGGCGGCCCAGCTGTGGGGCTCGGCGGTGCTCGCGTAGCGCAGGTTGAACGACATCACGCGGAGCGGACCGCCGTGGTGTCCACCCGCCGAGGCGAGGTCGGCGGAGAGTGCTGTACTGGACAGGGGTAGGGAGACCGTGGCGGCCAACGCGGTCTTCAGGCCCATACGGCGCGTGACGCGGCTGAGGATCGACACGGCTGCTCCTTCTGCGAACGGCTTCCGGACGAGTCCTTGCTGATGCGCTGTGCGGTAGGAGTGTGCGGCCCCGACGGTCCCAGACGCATGTGAACATGCCGAGAGCGCGGAGTGGAGCGGACGGGATGCGGTGTTGACCAGCGGGAAGGTTGGCAGATAACTTCGCCATACGGATTGTTGATTCCGTACAGCGGAAAGTCTGGAGGGTGTGGGATGGGTCAGCAGGAGAAGGTGGCAACGAGCCTCGCGGGCGCCGTCAGCGAGGAGATCAGCGCCTCCCTCGCACCGGTCGACGCGGAGCTGGAGCGCCGCTACCCCGGGGACCCCGGCACCCGGCAGCCCGTCCACACCGTCTACGTCCCCGGTGACGCCTTCGCCGCCGACACCCTGCGCACCTGGGGCGACCAGGCTCTCGCCCTGCTCGACGAACACGCCCCCGACGCCGCCTCCTTCGCGGCCGTCCTCGGTCTCGCCGACGACCTCGCCGAGCCGGTCTACTCCCGCGTCCGGGCCAAGCTGGAGCGCGAGCCCGTCGAGGACCTGCGCGTCGACTTCGAGGACGGCTACGGCGCCCACCCCGACGCCGAGGAGGACGAGACGGCCGCCCGCGCGGCCCGCCTGATCGCCGGGGCGTACGCGAACGGCACGGCGGCGCCGTACATGGGCATCCGCACGAAGTGCATGGAGGCCGCCGTACGCGACCGGGGCATCCGCACCCTCGACGTCTTCCTCACCGGCCTGATGGAGGCCGGCGGCCTGCCCGAGGGCCTGGTCCTCACCCTGCCCAAGGTCACCTACCCCGAGCAGGTCAGCGCCTTCGCGCGCCTCCTGGAGGCCTTCGAGAAGGCGCACGGCCTGGACGCCGGCCGGCTGGGCTTCGAGATCCAGATCGAGACCAGCCAGTCCATCCTGGCCACCGACGGCACCGCCACCGTCGCCCGCATGATCCAGGCAGCCGAGGGCCGCGCCACCGGACTGCACTACGGCACCTTCGACTACAGCGCCTGCCTCGGCGTCTCCGCCGCCTACCAGGCCAGCGACCACCCGGCCGCCGACCACGCCAAGGCGATCATGCAGGTCGCCGCGGCCGGCACCGGCGTCCGCGTCTCGGACGGCTCCACCAACGTCCTCCCCGTCGGCCCGACCGCCAAGGTCCACGACGCCTGGCGCCTGCACTACGGCCTCACCCGGCGCGCCCTCGCCCGCGCCTACTACCAGGGCTGGGACATGCACCCCGGCCACATCCCCACCCGCTACGCGGCCGTCTTCGCCTTCTACCGCGAGGGCTTCGAGCAGGCCGCGGGCCGCCTCGCCCGGTACGTCAACCGGGCCGGCGGCGACGTCATGGACGAGCCCGCCACCGCCAAGGCCCTCAGCGGCTACCTGCTGCGCGGCCTGGACTGCGGCGCCCTGGACATCGCCGAGGTCGCCCGCCTCACCGGCCTGACCCGCGCCGACCTGGAGGGCTTCGCGGCACCCCGCCGCGGCGACCTGACGGCCTCCGCCCAGTAGCCGAGGCCCTTCGGGGAGCAGGGGCCGGTCCGGGGGAACGGGGGCTCGGTCCGGGGCCGGAGGAACCCGGGCCGGGGATACGGCCACATGGGCGCGGAGGCCGGGAAGCCGCCCTCAAGCAACGGCGCACCCCCCTCTTTGCCCACGCGCACGGCGATCGTGTCCAAGCCGAACTCCCCGGTGCTCGACGCCTGATGGCCAAGCGCCCGGGCGCGGAGGAGGCTCGCGGCCCGCTCCGCCAGGCGGCGGCGCCCTGGCAGCGTGGCCCGGTGCCGCGCCACCCGTGAGAGTCGGCACGCACCCGTGCCGGGACTCCCGGACTGCTGACCCTCCGGCCGCCCCGCGTTGCCCGTATCCGACTTGCGCGCACGGCGACTTCGCTATCTTCGTGCCGTGGCACAGCCTGCTCCGCCCCCCTCGGACCCACCGCCTCCCGACACCTGGCGGGAACGCTGCCGGGACTGGCGGAGATCCGTCTCCCGTCTCAACCGGCCGCAGCACTGGCTGCTGACCCGCTTCCTGCGGTGGGGCTCGTGCTTCCTCGCGCTGTACGTCGGCGGAGGCCTGCTCCTCGGCTGGACGACCGCCTACAACGTGCTGCTCGGGATCACCTCGCCGGCCGACACGGAGTTCCCCTGGTACGGCGTGCCGCTGTCCCTGACCGGGTGGCTCCTGGTCCCGGCGGTCGTCGGCGGGGCATCGGGGTATCTGGTCAACCGGCAGATCGAGCGCCGCCGCCGGGTGCCCGAGGCGGACCTGCTGGAACAGATGCGGGCACAGGCCAGTACTCCGCCGGCTCCGCGCAGCGGGAGCGGTGGATGAGAACGCTCGCAGACCTCTACGCCGCGGGCGGTGACGACCGGCGCTTCGCCGAGGAGTTCAACGAGCGGCTGCACACCGGGGACTGGATCCTGGCCAAGGAGCACTGGACCCGCACCGTGCAGCACATCGCCGACCGGGCCAAGGAACTGGACGACATGACGGCCTTCGAGGCAGCCCGACGGGCCGAGGACCTTGCCCGTACGCTGTGTCAGGGTCTGATGGAGGGCGGGCGCTGCTGGGCCTGCACTCAGGATCCCGGGACACGGGGCGGAAGCGGGGTGGTGCGGGTATGACGGAGAAGATGCCCGCCGACCAGGTCCTCCGCGAGATGATCGAGTCAGCCGTGCCGGGCGCCGACCCGGACGCCGTACGCGATGCCGCCCGGGTGGTGAGCGACATCGGGCTGAACGAGGTTCCCGAGGAGCAGGACGCCGAACGGCTGCGGCAGGCCTTCGACCGTCTGGAGGGGCGTGAACCGCCGCCGGACCAGCCTGCCGAGGCCGGGGCCACGGCGTACAGCGGGCGGGTGCGGCGCGGTCGCATCGGCTTCGTCTACCGACTGATGGCGTTCCTGGTGAAGCCGGTCCTTCTGGTTGTGCTCCGACGGGACTGGCGGGGCATGGAGCACATTCCGGCCGAGGGCGGATTCATCACCGCGGTGAACCACAATTCCCACGTGGACCCCTTCGCGTACGCGCACTATCAGTACAACACCGGGAGGGTCCCGCGCTTTCTGGTGAAGGCCGGGCTGTTCAAGGGGGGTCTCGTCGGCGCCGCCATGCGCGGCACCGGGCAGATCCCGGTCCACCGCGAGTCCACCGACGCGCTCAGCGCCTTCCGGGCCGCGATCGACGCCGTGGAGCGCGGCGAGTGCGTCGCCTTCTACCCCGAGGGCACCCTC